>CAMNJU010000289.1 GCA_946541595.1 uncultured Planctomycetales bacterium | reverse complement strand
CGACGAAATCGACGACTTACGTTTTGTCGTCGAAAGTCCGGATATGTTTACCGTCTATTGCAACGGTAAAAAGGTTGAACGAATTCCGAACGCTTGGAAATTCGATCGCGCGTTCGGCGTCTTTGATATTGCGAAAGCGGCGCAATCGGGCAAAAATGAGATTAAATTGGTCGCAGAAAAGGCGACGATTTTCTGTGAACTCATGCCCGCTTGGATTGTCGGTTCGTTCTCGCTTGAACCTGCAAGTCAAGGATTTATTATTACCCGCGATAAGGGGTTGACTTTTACTGTTGGCAACTCGAATAAGGAACAGATTAAACGCGCTAGTTCCAACCTCGAACGCGTTTCGTGGCTTTCCTCCGGCGTTAATTTCTCTCAACAAAACGATCGCGCTCCTGCGCTTGAATTTTCGTTCCGTGATTCTGCCGTGATTGACTCCATTTGCGTATGGAACTATTGCGAAGTTAATCTTGAATCGCGCGGAGTCAAAACGTTTGAAATGGACGTTTTAGACGCAAACGGCAAGTCGAAAAAACTTGAAGGCTATCCGAAAACAATCGAATTGGATAAGGGCGCAGGTCTCTCGCAAACAATCAAATTGCCGCAGCAGATTGAACTTGCCGCTAACGAAAAAATCGCGTTTACCATATCTTCCAACTGGAACGGGATTCAATATCCTCTCCCAGAATCCTTTGTCGGGACGACAAAGGCCGATAACGACAATGCGTTTGTTGGATTGGCTGAAGTTCAGTTTTGGGGCGTCGACGGCAATTCCGTTCCCGTCGACGTCGCCGCGACAAGCGAACTCGTTTATAGAATGCACGAGCGTAGAGCGCAGTTTATCGTAGACGGTTCCGGATTGGAAACTATCCGCGAAGGTTGGGCTGCCCAAGGACGGCCCTTCTACGCCGGCGCGGTTGACTACCAATTTGATTTGGACGTCGCCAAATTGGCTTCTGAAAAGCGCGTTCTTTTCAAGCTTTCACCGCATGAGCTTTGGTCGGGAGCCGTCGCCGCCATTCTTGTGAACGACGAGCAGATTGGGGCTATTGGATGGTCCGGAGAGAGTGTGGACTTAACGTCTCATATTCGCGCTGCTGCTGATAAAAACGTCGGTTCGATCAAACTGACCGTTCGCGTTTACGGTACTCCGAAAAATCTCTTTGGGCCGCACCATGCCGGTAAATTGCGAGGGTCCGCGTGGCCCGGCAGTTTCCATGGCGCGCCTGAAAAGCAGCCCGCAGGAGACCGATACGACGTTATTGAGTACGGACTGTTTGGGAACTAAACTAGCGCTCTGCCCCGTTTTTGCACGGAATCTCATCCGTGCAAAACGGGCTTTTTCCGTAGATAGAGGATATACGCATGAAAAAATTTAGGTTTGTTTTTTGTCTCGTCGCATTGTTGACGGCCGCGTCGGCGTATGCGGGCAATATATCGTTCGTGGGCAAAACGGACAAGAATCCTTTGGAATATCAGCCCGGCGAGACGATCGTTTTCACCGTTCAATGCCTTGAAGACGGAAAACCGGTCGACGGTAAGAACATCTCGTGGAAAAGAACCGGCGACGACGGCAAAGTCGAAGAAGGAACGGCTGTTTCCAGCGCCAGCGAACCGTTAACGATCAAAACGTCGATCGAAACGGCGGGCTTCGTTCGCATTCAAGTTTTTCCCATAGACGAAAACGGAGAACGAATCGGCTCTGAACATCAGGAAAACGTCCAGTTCAACGGAGGCGCCGGCGTCTTGCTTAATCAAATCCAAGGGTATCCCGAACCTGAGGATTTTGACGCGTTCTGGAACCGTCAAAAAGAAATTCTTGCTCAGGTTCCAATCAAAGCGACGCTTACGCCCGTTGATTCGAGCGATGAAAACGTTTTGGTCTACGACGTTAAAGTCGATTGTTCTGGCTTGGCTCCCGTCTCTGGATATCTTTGCATGCCAAAAGACGCCAAAGAGAAATCGTTGCCAGCGCGCGTTCAGTATCAGGGATATTCCGTTGCGCCTGTTGGTCCGAACGTTGCCGGCGGTCGCAGCCAGATCTGCTTTACCGTTAACTGTCACGGTTTTCTTAACGGACAGTCGGCTGAATATTATCAAACGCTGCAGCGAACCTTTTTGGCGAATTACGGGTTTTCTTCGGAAGAAAACAGCAAACCGGATTCCTGCTACTGGTGCGGCATGATGATGCGCGCGTTGCGCGCCGTTCAATATGTAAAAACGCTGCCTGAATGGGACGGCGTTAATCTTATTACAAGCGGCGGAAGTCAGGGGGGAATGCAATGTTTGACGGTTGCCGGACTTGATCCGGACGTTACGGAAGTCGAAGCGAACGTTCCATGGTTTTGCGACGTTTCAGGAGCTGAAAAGAACTCGCGCGTCGACAGTTGGTTTATGCCGGCGTGGGTTGACGGACTCGGTTATTTTGATACGACTAATCATGCAAAACGAATTAAGGGTAAAGTTAGCGTTTTCGCCGGCTTGGGCGATTACGTATGCCCTCCCTCCGGTGAAATCGTACTCTTCAACGCGATTAGAACTGAAAAGAGATTCGTCTTCCGACAGGGACGCACTCATGGCTATATGTCGCCAGACGGCGAAGAGTTTGTCTTGGAAGGCAAACCGGTCGAGTAACGAATTGCTTCTTGGTCGGCATAAATGCAAAGAAGTTAAGCGTAAAACTTGACTCTCGTATTTGCATAAAATATAATTGCGGGCGTTTCAAGCCTAACATTGGCAGCAGACGGCGTTTCGTTTTTTGGCGAAACTTCATTTGAAGTAATTGTAAAAAGTACGAGACGTTGTTTTAAACATTGAGGATATTCAAATGAAAAGAATTATGTTTTTCGTAGTTGCGTTGGTCGCGTGCGCTGCGACCGTTTACGCGCAAGACGACGCCGCGCGGCTTAAGGTCGGTTCGAACGACGTTTTCAAGGGACCGGTTGGTCTGCAGTTGTACAGCTTGCGCGACGTGTTTGCACAAGACCTTGAAAAAGGCTTTAACACGGCCGAAGAACTCGGCTTTGGCTATGTGGAATTGGCCGGGCGCTACAATCTTGAAATCGACGAGATGGTCGCGAAGCTGAAGGAACATCATCTGACGCCTATCGCCGGTCATTGGGATTACAATCTCTTTAAGAACGATCCGGAATCGGTCGCCAAAGAGGTCAAGGCGCTTGGTCTGAAGTACGCCGGCGTCGCATGGATTCCTCATGACGGCGATTTCGACGAAGACGACGTCAACGCGGCGGCCGAAGTGTTCAATAACGCCGGTAAAGTTCTTGCTAAGTACGGTATCGGATTCTATTACCACAATCACGGTTACGAATTTTTGCCCGCCGGCGACGGTAAAACTATGTTCGACCTTCTTGTCGAACGCACAGATCCGAAATATGTCTCCTTCCAGATGGATATCCTTTGGACGATTTTCCCCGGTCAAGACGCGGCCGCGTTGCTCCGTAAATATCCCGATCGCTGGCTTTTGATCCATCTTAAGGATCTCAAGAAGGGCGTTGAAGGGAATAATTCGGGAGGAACGAGCGTAGAAAACGACGTTACCCTCGGAAGCGGACAGGTTCCTTATGCCGAAGTTCTCAAAGCGGCGCAAGAAGTTGGCGTTAAGTATTACTTCATCGAAGACGAATCGCCTCGCGCTGTTGAACAGATTCCGAACAGTTTGAAGTTCCTAGAATCTGTTAAGTGGTAATTCCACTAAGAAGCGTCAGTTTGAATTGCTTTGAAAGGAACGCGGCTCCGAGCGAGTCGTGTTCCTTTTTTCAACTTCATCTCTGGGACTGTCGTTATGTCTAAAGAATCTCTTTCCAAATCGAGTGGAACTAAGACGGCTTCCTACGTCGTTATTCTCGCAAACGGAACTTTTCCGTCTACTCCAAACGCCCGTTCATTTTTTTACAGAGCGGCGCGCTTAATTTGTTGCGACGGAGCTGTAGAAAAAGCTTGCGAAAACGGGCGTGAACCTGATTTCATTGTCGGCGATTGCGATTCAATTCCGAGCGAGTTCGCGGAG
>CAMNJU010000288.1 GCA_946541595.1 uncultured Planctomycetales bacterium | reverse complement strand
CGCGCTCGTGAACGGAAGGGAATAACGCCGCCCCCGGTCGCGGCGTTTCGCGCATAACCCGGCGGAGCGCGAAGAACGTACACGGCGCACAAGCCGCCGCAATGCGTAATGCCGCGCCCGCGCTCCACAACGTGGAGCGCCCAGCCGGAGGAAACCTCCGGTTCCCGCGCCAAAGGCGCGCACGCCTCGCCCCGCCGCGTAAATCCGCCCCGTCGCGATCCCGGCATAAACCAAACCACTCCGCGCCGTTTTTTTGCGCTCCCATTCAACGTCCGAGGAAATGAAAAACGCTTGAATTTCGCTTAGAACGCGTTATAATCGCGGAATCTTTTATCTTTCCCGAAGCTGTTTTCGAAAGGGGCCGTTATGCCGATTTCCGCCAAAGAGCAACGCCAAGCCGCCAAAGAATTTGTTGAACTTTGGAACGACAAAGGGTTTGACGAAAAGGGAGAAACGCAGTCTTTTTGGCTCTCGCTCCTTCGGGACGTCTACGGAGTTGAAAAACCCGAAGAGTTTGTCGAATTTGAAAAGCGCGTCAAAGACGGCACGACGAACTTTATCGACGTCTATATTCCGTCGACAAAAGTTCTTATTGAGCAGAAAGCGCGTACAAAAGATCTCGACAAACAGATCAAACAGTCGAACGGGCTCATGCAGACGCCGTATCAGCAGGCAAAACGTTACGTCGCCGATTTGCCCGTCTCGCAGCATCCGCGCTGGATTATTACCTGCAACTTCCAAAATTTCCACGTTTACGATCTTGAGAATCCGACGGCGGAACCGCTCCGAATTAAACTTGCGGACCTCGAAAAAGACGCGTATCTCCTCAATCTTCTCGTGGAACGTTCCGACTCTCTCCTTCAGAAAGAGACGGAACTCTCCATTAAGGCGGGCGAGCTCGTCGGCCGGCTTTACGACGAACTGTACAAAGAGTATGAGAACCCGGAGAAGCCCGAGTCGGCGCGCGCGCTTAATATGCTCTGCGTCCGGATCGTTTTTTGCCTTTACGCGGAAGACGCGGGGCTTTTCGGAAGCCGGCTCCAGTTCCACGATTACCTTAAATCGGTTCCCGTCGACTATACGCGCGACGCGCTCATTAAACTCTTTCGCGTCCTCGATCAGAAACCGGAAGAGCGCGATCCCTATCTGAGCGAAGGTTTAAAGGCGTTTCCCTATGTGAACGGCGGACTCTTTGCCGACGAAAACGTCGAAATTCCCAGAATAACGCCGAAAATTCGAGACCTCCTGCTCGCCAACGCGAGCGAAGGATTCGACTGGTCGCAGATAAGTCCGACGATCTTCGGCGCCGTTTTCGAGAGCACTTTGAATCCGGAGACGCGGCGCAAGGGAGGAATGCATTATACCTCCATTGAGAATATCCATAAAACGATTGACCCGCTCTTTCTGGAAGACCTTCAGGAAGAGCTCATTGAAATCAAGGCGGAGCAGAACGTTAAGGAGCGCAACGCGCGGCTCGCCGCGTTTCAGGAGAAACTCGGTTCGCTGACCTTCTTCGACCCCGCGTGCGGATCCGGAAATTTCCTCACAGAGACGTATATCTCCCTACGCAAGCTCGAAAACGACGCGCTCAGAACCGTTTATCCGAATAAAACCCTTTTTGCCGCCGACGAAAAAGAGAGAATCGTTAAAGTCTCCATAAATCAGTTTTATGGAATTGAAATTAACGACTTTGCCGTTACCGTCGCAAAAACGGCGCTCTGGATCGCCGAGTCGCAGATGATGAGAGAGACGGAAGACGTACTCCAAACGACCTTGCAGTTCCTGCCCCTTAAATCGTACGCAAATATTGTTGAAGGAAACGCCTTGCGGATCGATTGGGAAGAAGTCTTTCCAAAGGAAAACGCGAGCTATATTATGGGGAATCCGCCCTTTATCGGGTATTCTTTGCAGTCTGCAGAACAGAAAAAGGACATGCTGACAATCTATGCCGACGAAAAGGGAAAGCCCTATAAGACGGCCGGCAAAATTGATTACGTTTCATGCTGGTATTTTAAGGCGGCGCAATATGTTAAAGGGACTTCCGTTCGCGCAGCCTTTGTTTCGACAAACTCGATTACTCAGGGCGAACAGGTCGCTTCCGTTTGGAAACCGCTCTACGAGAGGTTCGGGATTCATATTGATTTTGCCTACAGAACCTTTCGTTGGGACAGCGAAGCAAGCCTCATGGCTCATGTACATTGCGTTATCGTTGGGTTTAGCGCGGCTTCGAACGATAAGCCAAAGAGAATTTTTGAAGGGGAAACGTCCTTTGTCGTCGATAACATTAACGCGTATTTGATTGACGCGCCGGACGTCTTTATTACTTCCCGGCAAAAAGTCCTTTGCGACGTTCCAGAGATAAACGCAGGGAGCAGACCGACGGACGACGGCAATTTCTTTTTTACCAAAGAGGAAAGGGAATTGGCTGTTAAACAGGAACCCGCGATAGAAAAGTATATAAAGAGATGTTACGGAGCTAGGGAGTATATAAACAACATCGAACGATACTGTCTTTGGCTCGTCGACGCAACGCCCAATATTACGAGACAGTCGCACATCATTACGGAAAGAGCCGCCAAGGTTAAAGCTTTTCGTCTTGCGAGCACAAAAGAGGCTACAAGGGAATCTGCCGTAACTCCAATGATATTTCAGGAGATTCATCAGCCAGAAAACGATTACTTAGCAGTTCCTAAGGTCTCAAGTGAACGACGTTTTTATATTCCAGTTGGGTTTATGACTAAAGACGTCATAACAACCGACTTGATGTTTGTAATCCCGGACGCGACGCTCTATCATTTCGGCATATTAACGTCAAGCGTTCATATGGCGTTCATGCGCGCGTTCTGCGGTCGTTTAAAGAGCGACTACCGCTATTCTAAAGACGTGGTCTACAATAATTTCCCATGGCCGGACGAGACTCCGGAACTCAACGCGGAGATAAGCGCGACGGCGCAGGGAATTCTAACGGCGCGCGCGAATTATCCCGAGAGCTCGCTTGCGGACCTTTACGACGATTTATGCATGCCGTCCGATCTTCGGAAAGCGCATCAGGCGAACGACGCGGCGGTTCTTCGCGCGTACGGTCTTTCGGTTAAGGCGTCGGAATCGGAAATAGTCGCGGAGTTAATCAAGCGGTACTTGGCGTTAACCGCCGACCGCGCATGAACCGACAGGGCGCACAAGCCGCCGCTATGCGAATTGCCGCGCCCGCGCTCCACAACGGGGAGCGCCCAGCCGGAGGAAACCTCCGGTTCCGGCGCGAAGCGCCGCAAACTCCCGCCCCGGCGCGTTAAGCCGCCCCGACGCCCACGCCGCGAACGCGGCGCTCAGAACCGACCCGACGCGTCCATACGCCGTTCCAAAATTTGCACGTCGTTACTGATTCATGATATACCGATACGCATACTGAAAATACCGCGCGCTTCCAATCCAATTAACGCTCGATTTCTCCGCCCATATCTTTCGTCCCCGGAATTCCGGGTATTCCGACAACGCTTCGACGACGCCCGATTTCAAAGCGCCGACCACAAACGACGTATCTTCATTTGCAAACGGCGAAATCAAAATGTGAACGTGGTTCGTTCGAACGTTGAGCGCGGAAAGAAGCCATCTTTTCTCGCCGCACGTCTTTAATATTGAATTGTGAACGATTTCGCGAATGAACGGACTTGAAAAGACGACTTTGCCGTCGGTCATGATTTGCCGATGGTAATCTTCCAGATCTTTCGACGGCATGACAGGTCCGGTTCCGTGACGGTGCGAGCCGCGTTCCGCGCCTTGCAGGCGGGAACCGTACGGCGTGATTATGATATGAAAGGTTCGGCGTTCCGGGTCGCGCGGAAACGCGGGCGGTTGGGACATGGGCGGCGCCTTTTTGCGAATGGGTGAAATTGGATTGGGCGTTTAACGCGTCGGTATGATTATATCATGGGTTGGAGGGAACCGGAGGTTTCGTTGGATTGTTGGACGCGACGGGGCGGGATTTTGCTGCGCGTTGCGCCGGAACCGGGCGTTTCGTTGGATTGTTAAACGCGACGGGG
>CAMNJU010000287.1 GCA_946541595.1 uncultured Planctomycetales bacterium | reverse complement strand
GAGCGGCGTAATCCCGTCGGCGCTCAGAAGTTCGCGGTTCTCAAGAGCTTCAAGTCGCAGCTTGCGAGAAGACTTCGCGTTGTTTTTGCGTTCTTTAGCGAGGAAGGTACCGAAAAATTTCATAGTTCTACTCCCTAAGTTGTGGGGGTCCAAATTGCTTGGCGGGTTTCGCGACTTCAACTGCATTTTGTTCAAGCCGCGCTATTGCTACTTTAGAAAGGTTAACCGATAAATCCTCGAGGATATCCTTTCCTCTCCGTCGATTCCCGCATCCATGCGAGCATGCCGTAGCCGACACACAAATAACTCGCCATATGCTACAAAGAACGAAAGTTTTGTAAAGGGGGGGCTTTTACGCCCACCCTTATTTTAAGGCCTTTGGAGCTATTACGGTTAAGTTAGGGGGCGAAATTTCGGCGTCGTCTGTACATGGATTTTGTATAATTTTAGAGAATTTTTTATGTTGTTGCTTTATTTTTAAACATTTTCTGAAAAATTTTTCCTTTTTTGCTTTGAAATAATGCGCTTGTTCTACATAGTTTTTTAAAAAATTAAAACTGTACTTTTTGAAAATTTTTTGAAAGCTGTTTTTTTTGAGCCGTCGGCGCCGCCGCTATTTTCCGCGCGCCGTCGTTGACGCAAACGGCCGTTTGACTACAATGAGTTCGTTAACGGTCGATTCCTTCATAGCTCAGGTACAAAATGGACGTTCAAGAACCGTTGTCGGCGCAACAGTCGCGCCTCCAAGACGATCTTCGCGGTCTCATACGCGGCGACGTGCGCTGCGACGACCTGACGCTCCGTCTTTTTTCTTCCGACGGCAGTCCCTGGCAGGAGCGGCCGACTGGCGTCGTATGGCCCCGTTCGACTCAAGACGTGGCGGCGGTCGTTCAGTACGCGGAAGAGAAGGGACTTTCGGTTCACTTTCGCGGTTCCGGGACCGGCGGTACGGCCGGCGCGATCGGCTCGGGGCTTGTCGTCGATTTTTCGCGCTATATGCGCCGCGTACTCGAGACGGGCGGCGATTACGTCCGCGTTCAGCCGGGCGCGATTCGCGAGCGCGTCAACGGTCAGCTTCGCGCGACGACGGGCCGTTTTTTTGCGCCCAGTTCCGGGCATGTTCCGACGGGGACAATCGGGAGTATTCTCTCGGTCGACAATATCGGTCCCCGCTGGCTCCGTTACGGAGCGCCGCACGAGAGCGCGTTGGAATTGACGGTCGTTTCCGCGCGCGGCGAGATCTGGAATTTGCGTCCTTTTCGCGCGAGCAGAGCCGTGCTTGACGAGCGTTCCGAACAGGGCGAGCCGCTCTTTCGGCGCCGGTTTCTCAACGCGGCGCTTGCAGAGGCGAACGCGCGCTCGTACGCCGCCGACGCCGAACCTTTCGACGCGTCGTTCGACGCCGAACTAACCGCGTCGGTCGGCTCGCCCGACGCTCCCTTTTTCGGGCTTGATTTCTACGACGGTTACGGCGTGCGCTCCTTTCGCAGCGCCGCGTCGCGCGAGGAATTCTTCCGCCGCGCGTTTGGCGCGGACGCGGACGCCGTTCGAGACTTCGTGGGCTCGCGCCCTTGGGCGGAAGTGATTCGCGCGATTCGCGACGTCGAGCCGTACCTTGACGTGGAGCAGCGGCCCGACGCGCCGCTTCGCTGCGGATTTCCGCTTCGCGACGCCGTTCGAAACGGATTCGATCCGTCGCGGCTCTTTATCGGTTCCGAAGGCGCGCTTGGCGGCATAACGGAAGCGAAGCTCTATTCGTTTCCGATCTCGCCCGCGTCAAGCGCCGCTATTTTGCTCTTCGATTCAGTTGAAAAAGCGACGCGCGCCGTTCCCGCTATTCTGCAGTACGATCCGACGCTCTGCGACCTGCTCGACAGCCGCGTCGTTTCGCTCGCGCGCGATTGGGATTCAAGGTTCGAGTCAATTTTTCCGACGTCGTCTGAAGCGGCGCTCGTCGTGGAGTTCGACGCCGGCTCGGAAGATGAGCTCCGCGCGCGCACGGACGCGCTCTTTCGCGAGGCGCGGGCAAAACTCGATTCTTTCGGATTCTGGACCGCGT
This sequence comes from uncultured Planctomycetales bacterium, assembly GCA_946541595.1. Lineage (GTDB taxonomy): Bacteria > Planctomycetota > Planctomycetia > Pirellulales > Thermoguttaceae > RUG369. The sequence continues at coordinate 1,993 of CAMNJU010000287.1, read as the reverse complement.
TTACCGACGACGAACGTTTTCTCTTTCGCGATCTTCTGCGCAAATCGAGCTGCGCGCGCATGCGCATGGCGCCTTCGTTCCAGCCGTTTCCGTTCTGGGACGACGTTCGCGCTCCGGTCGAGGCGATACCAGAATTTCTTCACGCCGTTCAGGAGCTCTTTAAGCGCGAACATATCGTTTATTCGGCGAGCGGCTCGATCGGGTGCGGCCAGCTCTCCATTCAGCCGATTCTGCCTTATTCCGACGACGAGTCGCGTCGCGTCTACGCGCTGTCTGACGAATTCGAAGAACTCGTTCTGTCGTTCGGCGGCGAAATAGGCGTCGCGCGCGGGAACGGTCGGATTCGCGCGGCCTTTCTGCCCAAGCGCTTTCCGCGCCTCTTTCGCGCGTTCGTTCGCGTTAAAGACGCGCTCGATCCTGAATGCCGACTCAATCCCGACGCCGTCGTCTCGCCGGAAATGCGTTCCCTTGCGTTGCGCGATCCGGCCGCGTCAAACCTTAACTCGGATAAATCGGACGGCGATTATCTCGCGCCTGAAACCGACGCCGCGCTCCGAGAAAGCGCGCTTCATTCGCGTTCGATCACGCGCCGAACTCCGTACACGCTCGAGAAACTCAACGAGTACGCGCAGATCGACTGGCTGAACCGTCCGAAACGCTCGCAGCTCGAATTTCAGCTTGCCTGGGATCCGACCTTAATCTATGCGCCGACGTACCAGTGCAACGGCTGCGGCCATTGCCGAATTCGCACGGCGGAAACGCGCATGTGCCCGGCGTTCCGCAACGCGCCGGACGAGCAGTCGTCGTGCCGCGCCAAGGCGAATCTCCTCCGCGGCGCTCTCGACGGCGATCTTGAACTTGCTACGTTAACGCGCGATATGGCCCGCAAGATAGCGGAACGCTGCCTGCGCTGCCACTGCTGCGAGACGGAATGCCCGGCCCAAGTGGACGTGCCGCGGCTCGCGTTCCGGCTCACGAGCGCGTGGCGCGCCGCGGCCGGTATGGGCATGGCGGAGCTCTTTGCCGTGCGCGCCAACTTTGCGCTTTCGGTCGCGACGCGGTTTGCCGGCCTGACGCGCCGCGCGTTGGCGAATCCCGGCTTTCGCTGGCTGCTCGAAAAGACGCTCGGAATCTCGCAAGGGCGCAAACTGCCTATCCTTGAACGCCGATCCTATTTAAGCGGCGCGACGCGGCGGCGCGCTAATTCGGAATTGCTCGCGCTCGCGCCGCTGTCTGGAGACGACGGGACGCTCGCCGCCGAAGAAGGTTCGACCGCGCCTTACGTTATTACGCAGAAGAAGAGCCGGCGCAGAGTCGCGCTCTTTATCGACTCGTACGCGAATTTCTTCGACTGCCGGCTTGTCGACGCGGCGATCGGACTGTTAGAACGCGGCGGGGCCGCCGTAACGGTTCCCCCGCGTCCGGCGTCGTCCGGCGTCGTCGCGTTCGCGATCGGCGATATCGACCGCGCGGAGGAATTCGCGACTCGCAACGTGTCGATCTTTCGTGAACTTATGCGCGACGGGAGCGAAATTGTAACGCTTGAACCGTCGTCTGCAGTCTGTATAAAGCGTGAATATCCCTATTTTTGCGCCGATTCGGACGCCAAATTCGCGATCTCTAATACAACCGACGTCTGCTCCTACCTTGCGCGTCTCGCGCGCGCCGGAACGCTCGATTTCGAGTCGGCTCAGCCGCTTGCGGGCGATCGCAAATTGACGGTCGGCTATCACGCGCCCTGCCGTTCGATCGCGCTGTCCGGCGAGTCGGTCTACGCCGCCACACACGCCCAGACGCTCCTGTCCCGCATACCGAATCTTGAAGTTCGACGTCTGGAGCGCGGCTGCTGCGGCTTCGCGGGCTACAGCGGATTTACGAAACGCAGGTTTACGGAAAGCCTGCGAATCGGCTCGCGCGTCTTTTTAGCGGCGCGCTCGTCCGCGCTCGATTATCGCACGTCGGAATGTTCGTTCTGTAATTTACAGCTGGCGCA
>CAMNJU010000286.1 GCA_946541595.1 uncultured Planctomycetales bacterium | reverse complement strand
TACAAAGAAGGCGGCGCGTAACTGCGCCGCCTTGCGTCGGTTGCGCGCCGAGCCCGCCTGACGGCAAGCGGAATCGGCGCCAAAAGCTCCTCGCTGTTCCCGTTCGGAATTACGACTTCTTCACGTTAATCCAATCGGTATGGAAGGACTCGTCTTCCGGCTTATCGACGCGCTTGTACGTATGGGCGCCGAAATAGTCGCGCTGCGCCTGAATCAAGTTGGCGGGCAGGCGTTCGGAACGGTAGGAGTCGAAATAGGTGAGCGCGGTCGTAAAACCGGGCGCGGGAATACCGAGTTCGACGGCCGTCTTAACGACGTTTCGCCACGCCGCCTGAGCGCCTTCGACGGCGTTTTTAAAGTACGGCGCGAGAAGGAGATTCTCCAAATTCGGATCGGCGTCAAACGCTTCCTTAATGCGTTCGAGGAAGACCGCGCGGATAATACATCCGCCGCGCCACAGGAGCGCGATCTTGCCGCAGTCGAGCTTCCAGCCGTACTCTTTCGCGGCCGCCTGCATCTGTACGAATCCCTGCGCGTAACTGCAGATCTTCGACGCGTAGAGCGCCTGCTTGACCTGCCCAATGAATTCGTCGCGATCCCCTTGGAATTTCGCGTCTTTCGGGCCGCTGAGCTGTTTGCTCGCGTGGACGCGGAGCGCCTTCATGGCGGAGATGGCGCGCGCGTAGACCGCCTCGGTTACGAGCGTGCTCGGAACGCCGAGATCGAGCGCGAGCTGGCTCATCCACTTGCCGGTCCCCTTCGCGCCCGCCGCGTCGAGAATCTTATCGACGAGCGGCTCGCCCGTCTCCGGATCGTCGACCGTAAAGATATCGCGCGTAATCTCAATTAAGTAGCTGTCGAGCTCCGACTTATTCCATTCGGCAAAGATCTCGTAGAGTTCCTGATTCGACAGACCGAGCGCGTTCTTCAGAATCCAGTACGCGTCGCTGATGAGCTGCATGTCGCCGTATTCGACGCCGTTGTGCACCATCTTAACGTAATGGCCCGCGCCCCGGTCGCCGATCCAGTCGCAGCATGGAATATCGTTGTTCGGGCCGACCTTCGCGGAAATCGCCTGAAAGATATCTTTAACGAGCGGCCACGCTTCCGGATCGCCGCCGGGCATGAGGCTCGGACCGCGCCGCGCCCCTTCTTCGCCGCCGGACACGCCCGTGCCGATGTAGCGGATACCGCACTGCTGGAGGAACTTGGTACGGCGTTCGGTATCCTTGAACTGCGTGTTCCCGCCGTCGATAATGACGTCGCCGTCGTCGAGCAGCGGAATAAGCTCGTTAATCACGGCGTCGACGGCCGCGTTTTCCGGATAGAGCGCGAGCTCGGGCGCGGGCACGGCGTCTTTCGATTTGATCATGAGCATGATCTTGCGCGGAGACTTCAGTTTCGAAACGAGCTCCTTGAGCGAATGCGCGCCGGTCAGTTTATCGCCCTTCGATTTCGCTTCTTCCGTCGCGAGGAAATCGTCGACCTTGCTCGTCGTTCGGTTGAATACGGCGACGTCGAATCCGTGATCGACCATATTCAAGACGAGATTTTGGCCCATTACCGCCAAACCCATCAAACCGATATCATATTTCTTTTCAGACATTTTGTATTCCTTTTCACTTTCATACAAGAAAAAAAGGAACGCGCGTCGGGATAACGCGCGCTCCTTCAAATTAGCGCATTTACGTAACCGTAAAGGAAATCTGGTCGCTCATAAGGGCGCTCCAAAAGGACGCGCGCGGCGCGCGTCCCTTCTTTTATGGCGTCGCTCGACTCAGTCGGCGTAGAAATTCGAGCCGCTGAATTCAACGGAGAAGCCGTCCAACTTCGTGTCGACCTTATTGTTCGCGATCGTTTCCCAAGGATTGATGAGGACGCCGCCCGTTACGGACGCGACGCTGCTGGAAGTCGCGCGAACGATCGAGTCGGACGCGACGGACGCGGGCGCGGCGTATTCGGGAGTCTGGGCGCCGACGAGTTCGGCAAGCTCGCAGCCGGCTTTGCTCTGGAGCTTCTGGCTGTAGACGAGCGCGGCGACGAGCGCGACGTCCATGCAGTTCTTCGCGTCGGCGAAGATCGGCTCGGCCTTCGCGAGTTCGTTATAGCGCTTCTTCATATTGGAAGCCCAGCGGTTCGCGGCAGGGTCGTTCTGAGCGGACGCTTTGCGCGAGCCGTCGGCGGAGAAGTATTCGCGTTCGGTCAGGACGTCGACGGACGTCGCGGAAACTTTCCACACGAGCGATTCGGAATCGCGATAGAGGGAATCGTATTTCGGTTCCATCCAGAAGCGCTGACCGTAGGAGGCCGCGCCGCGCTTGACCATGCTGAAATAGCTCGAGAAGTTCTTAATACTCGCTTCTTCGAACCCAAGGCTCAGACGCTTCATGCGGTAGTCGGCGGCGACAAGGACGTTCGCCATGCGGCTGTCGGCGGGAACGCCGGTGAGGGTAACGTTCATCGCGCCCATCGCTTCGGCGTTCAGCGCGCGGTCGGTTACCGTCTCGCGCGCGGCCATGCGTGCGACCGCTTCTTCGGTCGGGTCGATGGAGCAGGAGATGAGCTCGTTCTTATTTTCGGCAAGAGCGCGAAGCGCGACGATCAGGTCTTCGAGCTGAAGAACCGGCTTGCCGGACTTAGCGCCGACGACGACGCCCATTGCTCCGACAGTCCACGGTTCCGCGGGCCCGACGAGGTAAAGGTCGTTATTCTTCGGATCGGCGACGACGTACTCGATCGCGGTAAGCCCGCCGAGATAACGCGCCGCGTCGGGAATCTGTTCGTTGTTCTCGCGGCAGGAGGCGAGGAGATCGTTCAGGCGGCTGAGCGATATCTTGCGCTGCGCGCTCGGCTGTTCGAGATCGGAAGGAATCGCTTCCATCTGCGCCATGAGCTCGTCGGCCGTCGCCTTCATTTCCTGCTGCGTGGCGCTGCGGAGGATACGGTCGGCGTCGATCGAAACGCCGCCTACCGCGCTGCGGTAACCCCAACGGTAGTACTGGTTGTCGTAGTTGCCGTTGTTGTTATTGTTGTTGTTATTATTGTTATTGTTGTTATTATTATTGTTATTATTATTGTTATTGTTGTTATTGTTGTTCCGGTTATTATTCTGGCACATGCCTTGGGGGGTCATGCAGGCAAAGAATCCAATCAAAAGGAACACGCACAACAGCGTCTTGACTGAACGCCTCAGCGAGATCTTATCAACTTTCATTTTTAGTCCTCTATCAGGTTCCATCGCGTCGCGCGGGGCGTTAGACACGCTCCAAACGCGGCGCCGAAGGCGCGTCTATCCGCGCGGCCGCCATATCCGCCCCTTCACTGCCGCTTGACCTCCACGAAGGGTCAAACGAACGCGCAACAGGAGCGCCTTCCAAAAGTCGTCGCCGAGAATGCGCCGTAAAAACGCCTCTACCCAGCTAATCTCTAAGATTACCCAAAGATTCCCACGTTGACAAGTTTTTTCTTGAAAAAATTATCGTTTTAGTCGAACTTTCATAAAAAACATTCTCTTAATCGCAAAATCCCTTTTTTTCTTAACACTCCATTTTACCGTTTTATTTTAACGCCGACAACCTGCGCTTCCCCACTCGGTTCAGGGGCGGACAAGCCTTCCAAGAGCGCCAAAAGGGTAAGCGGAGCGCGAAGCGAGACCTTAATTATCAGAAAATAAAAACAGAAGGCCAAAGCGGCGACAGGAAACAGAAATTTCCTGAAAACGGCGAGGCAGTCCAAACTCAGCTTTCCACACTTTCTTATTTTTTACTTTCTCTGTGAAAAATTCTTGCAATCTGAATTATATTCCGATATAATGAAAGCCAAGCAGTATCGGCGCGTTCCAGTTCCCGTCGGCTAAAGAAGTTCGGCGGGAGCGGCGGGCGCGCCGGTAATTCGGCGGACGTTCCGCTCGTCTCTCGCGACCGATCGGAAATAACGCCGCGTTTTGTAATACTCCATTTATCAACGGGTTAAACCAATGAAACAAACTCAGAATCGTTTGGGGTTCACTCTAGTTGAACTCTTGGTTGTCATCGCCATTATCGGCATTTTGATCGGTCTGCTCCTCCCCGCAGTTCAGGCGGCGCGCGAAGCGG
>CAMNJU010000285.1 GCA_946541595.1 uncultured Planctomycetales bacterium | reverse complement strand
GAAGAACGAACAGCCCAAACCGAGCGATAACCTTCGCGTGGAAAAACCGATTCTTTCCTCCGCGCTCGACGACACGTTTTTCTATCAAACGGTTGTTTCCCGCGGTGAAAATCCTCTCGTTCAACTTTTCAACGCCGGCGCGGTAAACACTTCCGGTTACAACAAAGTTCAACAGACAAGCGTTATTTTTGCTCCCGAGGACAATAAGGCAAGCTTCATCGGCCAAGATTCGGTTGGGACGGTGGAAGAAGACAAGACCATCTTGGAGCGGATTGACGAGGAATCGAATCGGATTGGCGCGTTTATTCGCCGCTTCGTCGTTGCTATTGAGGTTACGCATAAGGCGACGTCTTCGCAAAAGGACGAAGACGAGACTGGCGCGGGGTTCCTTACCACTTATCTTGGCCGTACGTTCGTTATTACTAATTACCACGTTGTCGACGAGATCGCTACCAAAGACGCGGTTCGCATTTATGCGTCAAATAACGAACCTTTTTCGCCGAAGAAGATTCTTACCTGTCCTGAGTTGGATATCGCCGTTCTTGAAATTGATCCCAAGCAGTTGCCAAGCGACGGGAGCTGGTCTTGCTGCGTGTTCGGCGACAGTTCCACCGTTCAGGTTGCCAACGCCGTCTTTGCCGTCGGCAGTCCTTTCGGTTTGGAGAAGAGCATTGCTTACGGACATGTTAGCTCCCTCCGCCGCTGCAATCAGGATCTGGTTCGTTCTAACGCCAATAAGTTGCCCGAATATTTCCAACTTGACGCCGCGATCAATCCGGGCAATTCCGGAGGTCCCCTCTGCAATACCCGCGGAGAAGTGATCGGAATTGTGACGGCGATTGCGACGACGTCCGGCAAAAATGAAGGCGTTGCTTTTGCGATTCCAAGCAATATGTTTTTGCGTGTTGTTAAGACGCTTGTCGATAAAGGCGAATGGCGCCGTTCCCGTTTGGGCGTCGAGCTATCGCCAGCGACGCGTGCCGACCTTTCCTCTACTGGTCTTACAGGCGTCTTTGGCGCGAAAATTCACGATATTCAACGCGGGTCCCCAGCGGGGCAAGCCGGTCTGCATACCGGCGACGTCATCATCGCATTCAACGGCGATCCTGTTGCCGACGATCTTCAGCTTTCACGCCAGATTGCTATTGCAGATCCCGAGGAGAAAGCGCGATTGAGCGTCGTTCGCGGCAATAGGTTTTTCGAAATGGAAGTTTCGCTGCGCAGCGCTCGCGATTCCTCTAGGAAGTGATCTTAGCTTCTGCGCATGTAAAAAACATAAACTAACGTCGCCGTTCTTTTGACGGCGACGTCTCTTTGTTTTGGACTCAGGTAATTGGTTCGAGTCGGCACGTAGTTATACGTAATGGCGACAGGACGGAGAAAGCGGAGACGGACGCGTTTCATGGTTGGGAATATGAGTTTTCTTTCCTTGGCGTTTACGCAGTCTGCGACTCTCGTTTTCGCGCGTACTTTGGGAATGGCGCTCGTCACGCCGGCCTTGGGCGGCGTGGAGGTCGCTAAAACGGTTCGCGTCTTGTTGGCCATAGCGATTACCGCGATCGTTTTACCGGGGATATTACTTGACCCTTCGTTGTCTGTCGACGTAAATTTATCGACTTCCCAGTATTTCTGGTCTCTCGGCCTGAACGCTTTGAAAGAGGGAATCATCGGCGTTGCTATAGGTATGACGCTGACGATTTTCTTCTCCGGAGTCTATCTTGCCGGGGAGGTTATTGGGAAAGTGGGCGGCGTGTCGGTCGCGGGGAGCTTTGACCAAGCGTTTGGCGGCGAAATATCTGCGGTTTCGCGACTTCTCTTTTGGGTCGCTTTCGCGATGTTTATCGTCGTTGGCGGCATGGAATTTTTTATCGACGGTTACCTTGGCACATTTTCGCTCATACCGCTCAAAGAACCCTTTGATCCTGAGAGGATTGTCGAACTGACTGCAAGCGTTCTGACGGCAAGTTTCGGTTTGGCGATTAAGATTGTCGCGCCCGTCGTTCTATCTACGGCTACGGTCTATCTCGCGGTTGGCTTTTTAGGGCGCGCGTTTCCTCAGATGAATCTCATGTCTATTGGATTTAACGCTAATTCGATTCTTGCTTTGACTATTCTCGGTATTGGGATAGGGATAGTCTGTCAAGCTTTTCACAGCGATCTTACGACTTTACTTGAAAACATCTTTGGTTCTGTTAGTTAAATTGAATGTTTTAGAAAAGAATTGGCTGTTGTAGCGATTGCGCAAGTCGTTTCATTTTTTTTCATAAGGAAATCAAAAACTTTCTTAAAAGTAGCGCCGATTTCTCATACACTATACTAGAGGGAATTTAGACGTTTTTCGTTCTTGGGGTTGGCGGAATTCGTCGAAATACGTATAATACCGAACGCTGGAAACGTGTTTTTAAAGCGTATTTCCGTCGCGTTCGTTATGTTTTAAAGGGCGCCCTTCATCGAGTATTTGAAAGCTGATTTCGCCGTAAAATAACCTTGTATGATAGATGATTCGTTAAAAACTCAGCATATTCCTGTTCTCTACGAAGAGACGGTCCGCGGCCTGAATTTGTCGCCTGGCAAGATCATTGTTGACGGCACTCTTGGCGGCGGCGGTCATGCAATAGCTATAGCGCGCGCAGTAGGTCCCACAGGGCTTGTCGTTGGCGTCGACCGCGATCCCAAAGCGCTAGACCGCGTCGATAAGCGCGTAGAAGAACTGAACGAACCGCTGAATTTGAAAACTTACTTTGCTAACTATTGCGATTTTGACGCGGCGCTCGAGCGCGCGGGCGTCGAGAAGGTTCACGGCTTTCTTCTTGATTTAGGCCTGTCCAGCGACCAGCTTGCCGACCGTTCGCGTGGATTTAGTTTCGATTCAGACGGCGATCTTGATTTGCGCTTTGACACGACGGAGGGAACGCCAGCCTATGAGCTTTTGAATCGCTGGAACGCGGAGAAAATTGCCGACGTCATATTCAAATATGGCGAGGAGCGTTTGAGTCGGCGGATTGCGCGAGCCATTGTTGCGCGTCGCGAAGAGGCTCCTATTCGCCGCGCCTGTGAACTTGCCGAAATCTGTCGGCGTTGCGATCCGACGCCGGCGTGGAAAAAGAAGCGAATCGATCCTGCGACGCGAACCTTTCAAGCGTTGCGAATTGCGGTTAACGACGAGCTCGGTTCACTCGAGAAATTTTTAAAAAAATGCTTTGATTTTCTTTATCCGGGCGGGAGGGTTGCGATTATCAGCTTTCATTCGCTTGAGGATCGAATTGTTAAGAACGCCTTTCGCGAAACGGAGCAAGTCAAAGTTGTGACAAGAAAGCCAATTGTCGCCGCCGACGAGGAAGTGGAAAGAAATCCTCGTGCACGTAGCGCAAAACTTAGGATTGCCGAAAAGATAGACTGAACGACGGAGACGTATTGCCATGGGAAAGAAATCAAGAGGAATCTACATTCCGGGCGAAGACGGGTACGACGATTATGACGACGATTCCTATTCCAACAAGAGGGATAGGAAATCGAAGCGTCGCGACCGCCGTAATTCGGGCGGCCGCGACTACGGAGATCGCAATTCCTATGACGACGATTACGATTACGGTTACGACGAGACCGACGAATCAAACGAGTATGAGACAGAAGACCAACAAGACGAATACGAGTACGAAACCGAAGAAGAATATGATGAAGAAGAACTGAGCGAAGAGGAAGAAGAACTCGAAGAGGAGGAAGAAGAGGAAGAGGTCGAGGAAGAAGAAGAGGATGAACCTGAAACGCCTCCTCAGCCTAAGTCCGTTTCTAATTCGGGTAGGTTGATTAATGGTATGATCCTCCCTAACCGAGGCGCCAATTCGCAAGCGTCCGCCTCCAATATTATAAAGCCCGTTGCGGCGACTCCTAACGAACGTATTGAGTTTCGTCTGGCGGATCCGCCGCCTGAGAAGAACGCGCGGCCGTCGAACGAGCCGAGTCAGCCTGCGCAGTCCTCGCGTTCGTCTTTTTCTACGTCAGGTAATTTCACATTGAAGACGCCCAGCGTTCAACAGAATGTGGAACGTAAACCTCAGAACGCCGTTTCGTATAATTCCTCTTCGTCGACGAAAGCGGAGAAAGCTTCTGAAAAGAGCGGTCGCAATGAA
>CAMNJU010000284.1 GCA_946541595.1 uncultured Planctomycetales bacterium | reverse complement strand
GCGAACTGGAAAGGAACGGTCCCAAATACGAACCGATCGCGGAAATCGAGCTGGCGCCTCTCGGTTCAGTCGACGTACAGACTCCCCAGAGATTTGACGTAAAAGATTTCGACGACCCCGACTTCTCAATCGGCGAAAACGAAATGGAAGGGCAATTGCCGGAAGTTCTCGACACAAAGTTAGACGTCGACGCGTTGGACGCCGAGGTCGAAGACGAGCTTCGCGCGATTTGCGGCGATAAATTCGCAAAACGCAAAAAAAAGTTCAGCGCCGCGCCGAAGGGAGCGGTTCCTAACCGCAAGGAGCTGAAGAAGAAACTGGCTGACTCAGCTGACTCTTCCGGCTCTGAAACCGATCCGGCGGACCTTTTTGGATATAGCGTTTTCCGCGAAACTAACCCGCTGAACCGCAAAAAGAAATAATAACGGCGTCCTTTCGTCTGCTTTCGAAATGAAAATTAAAGGCAAATCCCTGATCTTAATAATTGGGATTTGCCTTTTTCTTTTACAGAACGCTTAAAACCAGCACAATTATTAAATTTTAACATTTATTCAAAAAGCACATTATCTTTTCTTTTAATACAGACGATACAAACAATACAGATTAACAGATAGTTTTCGGAGACGAGTATGCGTTGTGCTTACACGCGCCTCCGAAAACTTCAAAGAACTTTTCGTTTCGCAAGAAAGAATAAAAGTTGACGGCTTTTGGCGGCTTTAAAGCTCGCTGGAAGACGGCCCAAACGTTACGTCGAGGAGCGTATTAATGAAATCAACCGTTCTCCCATCCGCACTTTTGGCGTTGATCTTAACCGGAATCTCGGTTACGACCGGTTGTTCGTCATTTGATTCGGGCTCTTCCGACTATGTCGCCCCGGGAGGTTTGAGTCAAGACGTATCGGATCTCCCCGATCCGAACGCGCCTGCTCCGATAAAAAACGAAACGACTAAAATTCTGGGTTCGTCAAACCAGTACGTGTCCAACAGGCGCCCCCCTGAGACTCCGGAACGCCTTTTAGCGCAGGCTGATTCATACTTCGAACAGAAGCGATATCACGACGCCGAACGGCTTTATAAGAAATATTTGGCAACTCAAGAAGCAACCGTGGCGCCTTCTGAATTATTGGCGGTCGTTCATTACCGGCTCGGTTTTGTCGAACGCAAAAAGATGTTTTTCGCGAACGCGGCAAATGAATTCAAACAGGCGTCCGGATTTGCGCCGCAAAACGACGAATACCTTTTCCTGTACGCTAAAAGCAGCTACGAAGCGAACGACTACCCTACCGCCGACAAGCAGTTTGTGCAGCTGTTAAATCGCGCGCCCAACTATCCGGAAGCTCAATACTATTACGGTCTCACGCTGCTTGAAAGCTCAAACCGTACGAACGCGCTAACGCCCTTGACGGTCGCCGTCGGAGAGTTGCAGGCCTATGCGCTGCTGACCGACCGTTTCTACGCCAAGGGCGAAATCGATCAAGCCGTTCAAACAGAAGGCCAGTTGATACAAATCGCCGCGCGTCTTGGCAGAGAAGTTCCCAAGCTTCCGCACAAGACCAACCAAGGACTCGGTCCTGGCCTCAATGCAAACGGTCAGGCGCTGCCGTCGCCGCAATACGCCGCGTATGCGAATCAGGTCGCGGCTCCTGAAACGGAGTCGGCTCAACCGCAGTTTATGCCAGCACAAGGTTATTTAGCGCTCCCTGACACGCCCGTAAAACCGAATAACCAATTTGTTCCCACCACGGAAGGAAACGAATTCCAACCGCAACCCCCCATGCCTACAACGGAAAGCGCCGTTCAGCCGTTCGCAAGTTACGCCCCGTCTGTCGGCGGCGATCTGAATCACGCGGAACCGATCTTCCCCACCACGGAAGGAAACGCGTCCCCGTCTGTAGGAGATCGGCAGGAGGTTCCGCCCGCAACGGAAAGCGCCGCGCCGGCGACCGATTATCCGACCGGTTTGAATACGGTTCCCATGACGGAAGGCTCGACTTCCAATCAAGACGAACTGCCCGTAATCGACTTTAATCAAATTAGCGCAGACGTCTCGATTTCGACGTTAAATCGCGTTCCGGAACCTAATTTAGCCGCGGTCGGAACTCCGGCAAGTATTGGACAGGTCAATCCGACCTCCGTTCAGAGTCAACCGACGGAAGGGTTTGCGTTAAGCGCCTCGGCAAGCATTTTACAGTCGCTCAACGAAAATCAAAACGCTCAGACGACGACGTTGGCGGCGGCGACGCCTCCAACGACGGAAGGAACGGCCTCTTTCTCAGCGCAGCCTGCCGGTTTAAACTATGTTCCCGTTCAAGCTCAGGCACAGCAAAATTACGCGCTGCAAACGTCTCCGGTCCAAAGTTACGGCAATCAGTATAACGGAGGCATGTCCGTTCCCCAACCTCAGTTAGGATACGCGCAGACGAGTGCGCCGCAGGTTCCGTTTTCCGCGGTTCCCAATAGCGCGATAGCGGCGCAGACGCCCGCCGCGGCTCCGGCGGAAGAAGAATTCGCGTTCGCGACGTCGGGCTCGACTTCCGCGCCTGCGACGCGCGCCGACGTTCCCTATGTCGCCGCCGTTCCGAACGGCGCGGTTGCATATGCTTCGCCAATTCAATACGCGCAGTCTCAACCGACCGTCGAGTCGGCGCCGGCGCAGCCTTATGCAAATCAACCGCAGTCTGTTCATGCGCAACTTCCGGATAATTCGTTATTTAGAATGGAATAACGGCAGTCTTTTGAAAAAAGAATTTCAACTGAAACGCGCAGACGTTCAATTCGTCTGCGCGTTCTTTTTTATCCTCAAAAGTAATTGCGCAAAGAAACAAATCAAGATAGAATGAAGGGAAAGCGCCGGCGCAAGATTCATCGCAAACGCCGCCGCTCGCGGTAGACGCAACGACGACTAATTATCTCGTTTTTTTCGGAGGACTTCTTAATGGGAAATACCGTTTTTTACCAAGAAACAGCGGCGCGTATCGATAAAGCGCTTCAATATTGCGACGATACCAAAGCGGTCGTTCTCGGAGAACAGACGCTCGGACAAGTCGGTTCTTTTTTCAACAATCTCTTCCCCGGCAAACGCGCGATCGTCGTCGCCGACGCCAACACCTTTGAACTCGCTGGCAAGCGGGCCCTTCAGGAGTTGCAGACGGCGGGTATTTCCACCGACGAGCCTTATATTTACAACGAACCCGACATGCACGCGGAAATGCGTTTAGTCGACGTTCTCAAGCCGGTTCTGGGCAATACGGACGCGATAGCCGTCGCAGTCGGATCCGGAACGGTCAACGACCTGTGCAAATACACGTCTTCGCTGTTCGAACGTCCCTACATGGTCGTCGGCACGGCGGCGTCAATGGACGGATACGCGTCCTTCGGAGCTTCAATAGAATACAACGAGTGCAAACAGACGTTCTCGTGCCCCGCTCCGCGCGGAATTCTTATCGACATGGACGTCGTCTGTAAAGCGCCCGTTAAAATGAACGCGGCCGGGTTCGCCGATCTCATTGCCAAGATACCCGCCGGAGCCGACTGGATTTTGGCAGATCTCATCGGAACGGAGCCGATCGATCACGTTGCCTGGTCGCTGGTTCAAGATTCGCTGAGAGATTGGGTTTCGGATCCCCTGGGCGTGGCAAACTGCGACAGAAAAGCGTTGACTTTCCTCACAGAAGGGCTCATTATGAGCGGACTTGCAATGCAGAAAGCCAAAACGTCGCGAACAGCGTCCGGCGCCGAGCATCAGTTCAGTCACCTCTGGGATAATCAACATCACAAATTCAACGGCGAGGCGCCCTCTCACGGTTTCAAGGTCGGCGTGGGTACGGTCGCGACGTCCGCGCTCTACGAGAAGATTCTCGGATCTTGGAGCGAGGCGACGTTTGACGCGGCTATCGCCGCTATTCCGAAAAACTTCCGTAAATGGGAAACGATTGAATCGGAACTCACGCAAAATTTTGGCAATTCCGGACTTTATGAAACGGTCAAACGCGAATGCCGCAAAAAGTACGTAGAACCGGACGAACTGAAGCGTCGTTTGCTCCTCTTTAGAGATTCATGGCAGGATTTAAAAGCGCGGCTTGCGAAACAGCTCATGCCGCCGCTTGAAATCCAAAAGATTATTCGCTTGTCTACAGCTCCGTCGACTCCGGAAGAGATCGGAATTGAACGCGCTCGGTTG
>CAMNJU010000283.1 GCA_946541595.1 uncultured Planctomycetales bacterium | reverse complement strand
GGATCGGCATGACGGCGACGGGCATTTCGATGTCCGCAGAAGAAGTCGTTATGCAGGCCGATCTTACACGCAAACTTGGCGCGCAGGGATTCACGATCTTCAATCTAACGAAGTCGACCGCCGACAAGGCGCTTCCCGCGCTCAAAATGGGCGTCACGGCCAAGCCCGCCAAAGCTCCGCACGTTAAGTGATCGCGGAACTTAACGCGGCGTATTTTCAGGCGGCGCCTCTTCGGAGACGCCGCTTTTTTTATTGCGCGCGGCGGCTGAGAGTTTGACTGACAAGGCGAAAGAGAACCTCGCAATGCGCCTTCTTTTTCTTTATTCGTAGAACCACGGCGGCCTCCGCGCGCTTTGACGTCCGTCTTTCTCTGTGAATGAACCTCTTTTCCGAAATCATCCCCAATCTCGCAAAGTCCGAAAAAAATGTTTTGCGTTTTTTTGAATATAGGGTTTACTTTTTCGCTACTTTTTTTATAATAGATAGCGTAAAAGTAAACTAAAAGCGGAGTGAGAAATGAGCAAATTTGACGTCTTGGATCGGCTTGTAGAAGAAGGGAACGGTTTCCTTCAAACGTCGGCGACGTTGGAATGTAAAATTTCCAAGCCGACGTTGGCAAAATACGTCGCCGCGCGTGGGATGGAACGCGTGGCTCACGGAGTTTATATGACGGGGGACGCATGGCCGGACGATTACTACCTCCTTTACCTTCGAAACGGTCGGATCGTATTTTCCCTTGAAAGCGCCCTTTATCTTCACGGCCTGACGGATCGTGAACCGGCGCTAACAACGGTCGCCGTTCCAAAAGGCTACAATTCCACACACCTTGGCAAAGACGGCGTTCGCGTGATTCACACCAAGCCTGAGTGGTTTGAGATCGGAATTTCCCGCGGTCAAACCGGGTTTGGAAACGAAGTCCCCGTGTATGATAGGGAAAGAACAATCTGCGATATTATCCGATTTAAGAAAGACGTCGAAATCCAAACGTTTCAAACCGCTATGAAGGAGTACATGAGAAACAAAGGAAAGAATCTCGGGAACCTCATCGGCTATGCGCGGGCGCTCGGAATTGAAGAAAAAGTAAGAACATATACGGAGATGATGCTGTGATTACGACGTCCATGCAGTTAAAGGCAAAGGTTCGGAATCTGTCAAAAGGGGACGACGCCCGCGCAAAAATACTGATTCGCAATTTCTTTATGGAACGTTTTTTGGAGCGGACGGCGCTTTCCCCATACCGGAACAATTTCATTCTGAAAGGCGGGATGCTCGTAGCCGCCATTGTCGGTTTGGAAACCAGAGCGACGATGGATATCGATACGACTGTAAAATCTCTTCCGCTTACAATGGAAAACGCGCGGAAAGTGATTGAGGAAATCGTCAAAATCAACGTGCCAGACGGGGTATCTTTTGCCGTTACAAAGGTCTCGAATATCATGGAAGAACATGATTACCCCGGAGTCCGCATTATGCTGGGAGGTACGTTGGAAAGACTGCGTCAGGCGATTAAGATTGATATTTCTACAGGCGACGTAATCACGCCGCAAGCCATAGAGTTTTCGTATAATTTGATGTTTGAGAATCGTAGTATTTCCATCTGGGCCTACAATCTGGCGACGATACTCGGCGAGAAGCTGGAAACCGTCATGGCGCGGGAAAACGCCAATACCAGAATGCGTGATTTCTATGACGTCTACATCCTTACGAAGCGGGAAAATATTGATTACAAGGCGCTTCATGACGCCTTTCTTGCAACCTGTGAAAAGCGCGGTACGACGTCGATGATACCGCGGCTTGACGCGATCCTTGAAACGGTCCGTATCGACCCTTTTATGAAAGAAATGTGGGATAAGTATCGTCAGGAAAATTTTTTTGTCGGCGACTTGACTTGGGAAGACGTGAACGTTAGCGTTAAAACTTTGATAGAAAAGGTGTTCAGCTTGTCATAATAAGCGTCGGAGAATCAATAGGATTTACCAAACGCCTTGTGGGGAAATTGCAAGCGCTTGATCAACCGTTTTTTCGCCTTGCCCCTTGTCGCTTCTTCCCTTTATACCGTTTTGCGTTTCTTGAGTTTTTTTCATTTTTCTCGGGATTCTTCCTGTTTCCACGAACTTTTTACCTGACAGCTGACCGTCCGAACGGGTTTCGGTTTAAAGCAGCAGGTTTTTTGTTCGACTTGAAATCGTCTTTCGTGATGGAATAGGAAAAGCGTCCGAACGGAGTAACCGAGGCGGACTCTAATTGAATAAGCCGAAGAATTTAAAACTCCGACTGACGATTCGGTCTGTTTGGCGCGGTTTCGAACCGCTGCTCTGCCGGTTTCCTTCTGTGGAAGATCAAGCCGCTGAGCGCCGAAAAATTTTTCTTGTTTTCCTGCCTAAATATGCTATAACTGCTTTTGACCGCAATCAGAAACGGCGTCTTTGCGCCCGTGAGGGTGGAGCGGCCATATCTGACTTATTGTTTCAGCTGCAATTGGAGGCGCAACCCATGTTAAACGGACGAATATTTCTCATGCAGAACAGACGAGTATTTTTTTCTATCGCGGCGCTTTTCGCATTCCTTTTCCCGCTGTGCGCGGTTTCTTTCGCCGCGTCGGGGAACAGGGACGCCGGCGCCGGGCTTCGTGAGACGGAGCCTGCCGAGGCCGATGTAAATAAAGAGACAGCGCGTTTTGAGACAGAGACGTGGATCGCCGTGGATCTCCCTTTTACCTCGAATAAGAGCTACCGCGAGGGCGAGCAGCTCTACGCGCGGTTTGACGCCGTTTTCACGAATCCGGCGACGGAAACTTCCCTCACGATACCGGGCTTCTGGGACGGCGGTTCGACTTTTGTCGTACGCTTTGCCCCGACAGAAGCGGGCGAATGGGATTTTGCAACCGCGGCTCCGGACGATCCCGATCTCGACGGCAAAACCGGAAAGGTAATCGCGAAACCGTATTCCGGAGACCTTGAAATCTACAGGCGCGGCTTCGTTACGGCAAACGGCTCGAAGCATTTCGTCTACGCGGACGGAACGCCGTTCTTCTATCTCGGCGACACGCACTGGAGCATATATCGCGAGGAATTCGATTCTCCCGGTCCGTACGCGGGGGATACCGGCGCGGAATCGCACTTTAAGTATATTGTGGACAAGCGCGTCGAGCAGGGGTTCACCGTTTATCAGTCTGAACCGATCGGCACAAAAGCCGATCTTGCCGACGGGGAACTCGGCGCAGCCGACGCCGACGCCTTTAAATTGAACGACCGGTATTATCAGTACATAGCCGAAAAGGGGCTCGTTCACGCCAACGCGGAATTCTTCTTCAGCAGTTCTATGAGCAAGGAGCTGGCCGAAGACGCGCGGTATCTCGAAGCGATTTCCCGCTACTGGGTCGCGCGGTACTCCGCCTATCCGGTCATGTGGACGCTCGCTCAGGAAGCCGACAACGACTTCTACAGTGAACGCGGTCAGAAGGTCTACGATTTCAACGACAACCCGTGGGTGAAGGTCGCGGAGTTTATCCATAAGTACGACGCGTATCAGCATCCTCTCTCCTGCCACCAGGAGAACACTTTATACACCACGGTTACGGGCGCGGGCTCCTCGGCGCCGAATCGGGACGACGGCGGCAAATCCGCCTTTTACGGCGAAGAGGTAACGGCGCGAACCGGGCACAACTGGTGGGCGGCGCAATGGAGCCCGAAGCTAACGGGGCAGGAGAGCGGCATAACCGCGCGCGACTATTGGGAAAGCGGCAAAGTTGCGATTAACTACGAAGGGAAATATTGCAATCTCTGGACAAAGGACGCCGGCGCGCGGATGCAGTCGTGGATCGCAATGCTCTCCGGTTTCGCGGGCGTGGGGTACGGCGCGGCTGATATCTGGCTCTACGACGGAAACTACGACCTTAATACGACGTCGAACGACGGACTGGACACGATTACGCCCGAAGACAAGGCGATACGGTGGAGCGTGGCGGTCGAATTCGAATCCGCGCGGCAGCAGGGCGTTATGCGCCGATTCTTTGAATCTTTCGACTGGCAGAATCTGAAGCCGGACCTCAGCGAAGGGAATATCTTTAAGCCGGATCAGGCGTTCTACGCCGCGGCGTCCGTCGGAAACGAGACCTACGTGATCTATCTCTATGCGCGGAGCAAAAATTCCGGCGCCGTTCTCGGCATGGACGTCGACGGGAGTTACGGCGCGGCGTGGTTCGATCCGAG
>CAMNJU010000282.1 GCA_946541595.1 uncultured Planctomycetales bacterium | reverse complement strand
GTAATTCTCCGGCAGGTGCGGCCAGACGCAGTTTGTGCATTTCTTGATCTTTTTTCCGCCGCGTTCGATATATTCCGGCGCGCCGGGACAGCGCGGGAGAAAGTAGAGCGGGCAGTAGCAGAAGAGGCAGTTGAGCTCCGCGCAGTTCTCATGACAGGGGTAGAACTGACAGTCGCGATTGGCGAAAAACCGACACGAATTTTCCATAATCCGCCCTCTTAACGTTCCAATTTGCGGCATGTTGCGATTGCGCACGCGTCGGCGAACGCGCGAACGAAATCGGGATTCGACGGATAATAGAGATGCGCGAAGCCGAGCCAGCGCCCCGCGTCGACGTGAGCGCACGGCCAGCGTTTGCCCGACGGCTTGACCGCCTCGCAGTCGGCCCCGTCCGCGTCGACGTCGTAATAGTGAAATTCATGTCCGCGAATCGAACGCGACGCGCCGGTAAGGAACCGCGGCGTCTTTTCATGCAGCGTTACATACCCGAACCGAACGAGCTTGCCGACGTATCGGCACGCGCCGGGCAGCGCGCCGACGGCGGGAAACTCTTCCCCTTCCCGCGCGACGATCTTCTCATGCAGCCACATAAACCCGCCGCATTCGGCGAGCGTCGGCAGGCCGGAGCTAAACGCTTTCCGAATCGACTCTTTCGCGGCGTCGGCGCGCGCAAGTTCCGCCGCGAACAGCTCCGGATACCCGCCCCCGAGAATCAGGCCCGACGCGTCCGCCGGAACGGGCTCGTTTCGGAGCGGAGAGAACGGAACAAGTTCAAGCCCGGCGGCGCGCAGCATACGGAGATTGTCCTCGTAGTAGAAGCAGAACGCTGCGTCTTGCGCAATAGCGACGCGCGCGACAGGTTCGGGCAAGCGCGGCGCGGGCGGAGGCGGCGCGAAATCGGCGTTTGCGCGCGCGAGTTCCAGCAAGCGGCCGATTTGCAGCGTCTTTTCGGCGACGCGCGCCGCTTCGTCGATCTTCGCGCGCAAACCGTCGATTTCGTCGGGCAACTTCAGACCGAGGTAGCGGCTCTCGAACGCGAGTTCTCCGAGGTTCGGAAAGAAGCCGAGCGCCGCGACGCCAAGTTCGCGCTCTATTATCGGCGCGGCCGTTTGATAAAAGGCTTCGGAGACATAATTTAAGATAACGCCCTTGATTCGCTTTTCGACGTCGAAATCAAGGAAACCGCGAATCTCCGCGATAAGGGACCGGCTCATGCCGCGCGCGTCGACCACGAGAACGACAGGCGCGTCGAGCGCGCACGCGAGCCGATAGGACGACGCGGCGTCGGAGTCGGGCGCAAGGCCGTCGTAAAGCCCCATAACACCTTCGATTATGGAAATTTCCGAGTCGTTTCCGTCTTCAAAAAGCGCGTTGACCGCCGGAGCGTCGGTAAAGAAGAGATCGAGATTTTTCGACGGGATTCCGAGTACGGCGCGGTGATACATGGGGTCGATGTAGTCGGGCCCGGCTTTAAACGCGCGCGCGGTCAGACCGCGTTTCGACAGGGCGCGCAGTATGGCGCACGTTACGGCCGTCTTGCCGCGTCCGCTTCCGGTCGCGGCGATCATCACGCAAGGTCGGGTCATTTCTCCACCATGTCGAACGCAAATAGAAAGACGGGATTGTTCGCCTGCATCATGCGATAGGCGCCAAGTTTGCGCGCCCTGCTCGCGGCGATCTGCACAACTTCGACGTTCGCGGCAGGGTAACGGTCCAGCGCCGTCTGCCACTGCGCGAGACTCTCGAGCGTCGCGGCGGTCCCGACGGCGCGCGTTTTGGGATTGAGCGCGTAAATCTTATCGAGAATCGGGATAAGATTACCCTGCGTTCCGCCGATAAAGACGTGGGTCGGGGGCGGGAGCGCGTCGAGGCCGTCGGGCGCGAGCGCGGTTACGGTCCGCACGTTGCGCGCGCCGAACCGGGCCGCGTTCTCCTCGATGAGCGCGACCGCGTCCGGATTGCGCTCGATTGCGAAGACGCGGGCGCCGGGCGCGAGCAGCGCGCATTGGATCGCGATCGAGCCCGTGCCCGCGCCGACGTCGTAAAGAACGCTCTCGCGCGTCAGCTTTAAGGCGCACACGGCAAGCTTGCGCGTCTCTTCTTTCGTCATGGGGACGTCGCCGCGCGTAAAGGCGGCGTCGGGCAGATCGGGCGCGAGCGCGCGCGGTTCGGGCGCGGAGTTGAGAATCGCGCCGACGTACAACCCCGGCTCCGTTATATATTTACAGTTTTCAGGCGCGTATTCGGCGACCTTTTCGTCGGGATACGAAAGATTGTATCCGATCCAGAGCCGGGACGACGCCTGAAAGTTCGGAACCGTTTCGAGCAGTTTGCCGACGCGCCGAACGTCGGCCGCGCCCGAAGTGAGAAAGAACGTCTTGCCGTCGCGGCGCGCCGAATCGAGGAGCCGCGCCTCCCAGCCGTCCGGCGCGACTCCGTGCAGCGACAGGATTTGCGCGTCGTGCCACGCGATTCCCAGCCGGGCCGCAAGCGCGGATACCGACGAGACGCCCGGCAGTACGCGAAGATCGACGAACTCCAGTTCGCGCAGCGCCGAGACGAGTTTTTCACAGCCGCTGTAGAAGCCCGGATCGCCGGAGAAGAGCGCGCAGACGCGCGTCAGGCCGGGCCGTTCCCCGCGGATCTTGCGCAGTATAGGAACGATATCCTCTTGCAGATAATACGGATAGGCGATCGCGTCGGAATCGGCGGCGTCGAGCATGCGCTTGGCGCCGAAAAGATAATCGGCGTCGGCGATCGCGCGGCGCGCCTCTTCGGTCATGAGTTCGCGCGCGCCGCACCCGACGCCCGCCAGCGTAACCTCCACGCGGCCTTGCCGGAACGTAACGCCGAGTTCCGATTCGAGCCGCCGAAGCGCGCCGACGACGTCGTAGGTCTCTTGCGCTTCTTCGCCGGGCCGCGCGACGACGTGCAGCTCCACGCCGGTCTCTTCGGCGGCGCGCCATTTCGCGTCCTCGCCGCCGGGCGCGCCGCTCTCCTTCGCGACCATATGCTTGATATTGTACTGCCGAATGAGCGCGACGTTCGTCTCTTTTCCGAACGGGCCCTGCATGGCGACGATCTGCTTTCCTTCGAGCCCGGCGTCGGCGCACGCCTGCAGACTCTCGACGCTCGGCAGAACGCGCGCGATTATGCGCATACGGACCGATTCGTCGGCGCAAAAGACGGCGAGCTCTTTACTTCCGGTCGTCAGCAGAATATTCCCTTCCGTCCTGGCGAGCGCGGCGGCGCATTCGCAGGCGTCGGCGTACCGTGCGCCGCCCGAACGCGCGAGCGTCGGACGCAAGACGCGCAGAAGCGGAATTTGCGTATCGGCGAGGCTTGTGCGGACCGTCTGCGAAACGGCGGCGGCGTA
This sequence comes from uncultured Planctomycetales bacterium, assembly GCA_946541595.1. Lineage (GTDB taxonomy): Bacteria > Planctomycetota > Planctomycetia > Pirellulales > Thermoguttaceae > RUG369. The sequence continues at coordinate 841 of CAMNJU010000282.1, read as the reverse complement.
CGGATGCGTCGCGTCGACGACGACTTTCGGGCGCGTTTCGCGATAGAGCGCGCGCATGCCGTCGGCGTCCAGTCTGCCGAGCCGAACGTGAATCAGGGGCGACTTGCGCGTCGTTTGGGCGCCGTACTCGGTCGCGACGCACACGTCGCACTCGACGTTCGCGTCGGCGAGCGCCTCGGCGAGCTCGCGTCCTTCGGTCGTTCCGGAAAAAATGAGGACGTCGCTCATAGGTACCCCCGCTTCGTTACTATTTTATTTCCCAAGTGATACGATTGGGAATTGCCGATAAAAACCGTAGTGAACATATTGACTTGCCGCGACTTAAGCTCGCCGAGCGTACAGACGGCCGCCGTCTCCCCCGCCCGGCCGATATTCTCGACGTATCCGCAGGCGCGGTCCTCGCGGGCGCCGGCGCGGAGCATAACGGCGCACGCTTTCGCGAGATAGTCGGGCCGGTTATGGCTCGCCGGATTATAGATCGCGAGCGCGAAATCGGCTTCGATCGCGGCTGTCAGACGCTTTTCGATTACCGGCCATGGCGTGAGCAGATCGCTCAGACTCACGACGCAGTAGTCGTGCCCAAGGGGCGCGCCCAGGAGCGCCGCGCCGCTATTGGCGGCGGTAACGCCCGGTACGACGGCGAGTTCGACGCCGGGATAGCGCGGCGAAAGTTCGAGCGCGGGGGACGCCATGCCGTAGACGCCGGCGTCGCCGCTGCACACGAGCGCGACGCGTTTCCCTTCGGCCGCCAGCTCGAAACAGAGGGCGCAGCGCTCGATTTCGCGCGTCATGCCGGTCGAACGGAATTCCTTGCCGGGAAACTCGTTTCGAATGAGTTCGA
>CAMNJU010000281.1 GCA_946541595.1 uncultured Planctomycetales bacterium | reverse complement strand
GGCACCGGCGGCAATAAGGCGACTCTTTTCGACGTCGACGGAACCTGTCTGGCGTCCGCGTTTGTCGAATACGGCACGGCGTTTCCGAACGTCGGCTGGTACGAGCAGAAGCCGGAAGATTGGCGGACCGCGGTCGTCGCGAGCGCGCGTCAACTCATTGCCGAGTCGCGCGTCGACGTTCGGGAAATCGCCGCGATCGCGCTCTCGGGCCACAGTCTCGGCTGCGTGCCGCTCGACGCGGACGGCGCGCTGCTGAGCGAGCAGACGCCGATCTGGTCCGACGTGCGCGCGACGCAAGAGGCGGACGAATTCTTTCGAACGGTCGATCCGACCGCATGGTACCTCAAGACCGGCGGCGGATTCTCGCCGGAGCACTATACCGCGTTCAAAATAATGTGGTTCCGCAATCATGAGCCGGAGACGTTCGCCAAAGCGCGAAAGTTCGTCGGGACAAAGGATTATATCAACTATTATCTCACAGGCAGAATTGTAACCGACCCTGGCTACGCGTCCGGATGCGGCGCCTGGAACCTGCCAGGCTGGGATTACGAGCCGGAATTCCTCAACGCGGCGAAACTCGACCGATCGCTCTTTCCGGACGTCGTTCCGTCGACCGAACCGATCGGAACGCTCACGGCGCAAGCGGCGGAAGATATGGGCCTGAGCCGAGACACGCTCGTTATCTGCGGGAGCGTCGACAATTCGTGCATGGCGCTCGGGGCCGGCGCGTTCAAACGGGGCCGGTCGTACGCGTCGATGGGCTCGTCGACCTGGATCGCCGTATCCGACGACCGGCTCGAGCTCGACCCCGCCGCGAAGCCGTACGTCTTCGCGCACTGCGTGCCCGGCTTCTACGCTATCGCGCTCGCGCTCTATTCGTCGGGCACGACGTTCCGCTGGGTCAAAGACGTCATGTGCCCCGATTTAACCGCGCGCGCAAATTCGGAAGGGCGCAACGTTTACGAACTCGCAATCGAAGAGGCCGCGACTTCGGAGCCCGGCGCGAACGGACTGCTCATGAATCCGTCGCTCGCGGGCGGCGCTTCTCAGGACGGAACTCCGAAACTGCGCGGCGCGTTCCTTGGACTCGACCTGTCGCATACCCGGGCCGATCTTTTGCGCGCATGCCTGGAAGGGATCGCGTTCGGCCTGCGCGACGTTCGCGAAAATCTCTTTGCGCACGGGGGCGCGGGCGACGCCATGACGGTCGTCGGCGGGGGCGCGATCAGCCCGATCTGGCGGCAGATATACGCCGACGTTATGAAGACGACGATCGTTAAGACGAACGTCGGGCAGAACGCCGCCGCGCTGGGCGCCGCCGCGCTCGCCGCCGTCGGGGCCGGACTGTGGTCCTCGTTCGATAAGGTCGACGAGCTTGTCCAGCAGGGCGAGAGCGCCGTTCCGAATCGCGAACTGGAGGAGCTTTACGATCGGAAATACGCCGATTATCTCATGGCGCGCGGCCTGCTCGCGCAGTATGCGGAACGGTAAAAGGGCGCCGGCCGAGATTTGGTCGGCGGCCCGTCTGGGAATGGAGACAGAGAATGAACACAGAACAAGAATTCGATCTTCCGAGCCTGCTCGACGTGAGCGCGGTTCAAACCACTTCATCTAAAGAGGACGTCGCGTTTGTCGCGTCCCTGGCCGCTAAGTTTAACTGCAAAGCGGCGTTCGCGCTATCGGGCTTTTTGCCGTTCCTCAAGGAGGAGCGCGACCGGCTCGGCGGCAAATTCCTTATCGGCGGAACGATTGGGTATCCGAGCGGACAGACGTCGACGAAAATGAAATGCGCCGAAGCGAAGATATTAGTCGATTTCGGAGCCGACGAGACCGATATGGTTCTGAACGTCGGGTATCTGCTTTCCGGAATGCTGCAGGAAGCGCTCGACGATATCAAAGCGGTCAAACAGACGGTCGGCGACACGCCGCTCAAAGTCATAATCGAGGCGCCTGTTCTGGGGCCCGACGACGTCAAACGCGCCGCGGAACTGGTCGTTAAGGGCGGCGCGCAATGGGTTAAGACGGGAACCGGATGGGCGAAGACGGGCACGACGCTCGAGCACCTGCGTCTAATTCGGGAAGCGGTCGGGTACGAAATCGGTCTGAAAGTCGCGGGCGGGGTCGGCGATCTGGCGACGATTCGCGAAATGCTGCAGTATAAGGTCGGGCGGTTCGGAATCGGCCGCAAAGCGCGCGCGATTCTCGAAGAGTACGAAGCGGCGCGCGGCGCGAACTAACCGTTTGAGGAAAAGGAGCGAAATTTATGACAGGACGCAATTTACTGCTGATCGGGTCGGCGTGCCTTTGGATAATCTGCGGAGCTGGCGCTCGACCTTGCGCGTGCCAGGACGGTTCCCAGAACGGCGCGCCGGAGACGCTGGAATCCTTTGCGATTCTCCCGTGGGATTTTCACGACGGTTTCGGCCCAAAGGACACGGCCGTACTGAAGGCCACGACGTACCGCAATATCGACGACTATCTCGAACGCGGCTCGCGCGCATACGAGCCGTTTGACTCCGGATTCGCCGGCATAGCCGAGTGCGGGTACAATTTCTCCGGATTCGTGAGCGGCCCTGAAGGAATCGAGGCGTCGCGCAAAAACGGCCTGAAGTGCGTCGTCTATCCGAAGATCGACATGTTCGATTCGCGCGGACTGTCGGACGAACAGCTTACCGCGAAATGCGCCGAAATGGACGCCGCGTTCAAAAAGGCCGTCGAGGAGACGAAAGACGATCCGTGCGTTTGGGGATACTGCCTGACCGACGAGCCGGGGGCGCAGTACAATCTCAGTATGGCCGCGGCGAGCGCCGCGATTCGGAAATACGCGCCCGGCAAGTTCATTTACGTCAATCTGTTTCCGAATACGGCGCCGACGACCCTGCAGGTCGGCGACAGATCGCCGTACGGGGCGAAGTCGTACAAGGAGTTTCTCGAACGGTTTATTCGGGAAGTCAAGCCGGACGTGCTCAGCTACGATAATTACGAAGTCGAGTATTCCGACGATCTGCGCAATCCAAATCGCGGAATCGCGCATTTTACGAATCTCTTTGAGATTCGCGACGCCGCGTTGGAATACGGGATTCCGTTCTGGTTCGTAGGGAGCGGCGTGAGTCTGCGGTCGTATTCGTCGCCGCCGTCGTACGCGCGGCTCGCGCTGCAGACGTATACGGCGCTGGCCGCGGGCGCGCGCGGAATTACGTGGTATCACTATTATCCCGTCGGTCGGGACGCGAGCGCGGTCGACGCGCGCGGCGCTCGGACGGTCTATTGGGACTACATGAAGACGGTCAACGGAGAAGCGCGCGCGATCGGAAGTTATCTTGAGTCTTTCCGTTCGACCGAAGTCGGAACGACCGATCTTTGGCCGAACGTCGAGCAGAAGCTGCCGCCCGTCCCGAATAACGTGCTCGTGAATCTCAAGACGGAACTGTCGCGCCAAGGGGGCTATTCGGACGCGGACGCCGCGCGCGAAATTAAACTCATGGTCGGCGAATTTGCCGACGGCTCGGACGGGAACCGCGTCGCGGCGCTTGCGGTCAATTTGAACGTCGGGGTCTCTGTGCGCGTTAAATTTGATTCGCCCGCCGGCTATGGGCCGCCCAAGACGGTCTCGCCCGTCTCCGGCAGGGAAGAGGACCCGGCCCCGGAAGAGCTGGAGGAAGGGTTCTGGATTCTGCCCGGCTGCGGAAAACTGTTCGTGTTCGAGCGCGCGAAATAAGCGCGGCGCGCTGGGAATAAAAAAACCGCCCTCGGATTTTCGTCCGGGGGCGGCGTTCTTTTCCGGCGCGCGAAGAAATTACAGCGCGCGGCGCAGTTCGCGAAGTTTGCTCGCGAATTCCGTATCGAGCGGTTCGTCTTTGCGCAGTACGGCGCGATACGCCTTTTCGATCGCTTCGGCGACGAGGCAGTCGTTGAGCGCGGCCGAGGAATCGCGTTTATCGAGGTGCGCAAGGACTCGCGCGTGAAGACATTCGGTCAGCGCTCTGAAGTTGTCGTTGACCCACTTTTCTACGAGGAACTTGCGTTCCGTCTCGCTGCAGCTTCCGCAACCGCAACCGCATTCGTGTCCGCCGTGCGCGTGGTCGTGCCCGCATCCGCATTCGTGTCCGCCGTGCGCGTGGTCGTGCCCGCATCCGCATTCATGTCCGCCGTGCGCGTGGCCATGCCCGCATCCGCATTCGTGTCCGCCGTGCGCGTGGTCGTGCCCGCATCCGCATTC
>CAMNJU010000280.1 GCA_946541595.1 uncultured Planctomycetales bacterium | reverse complement strand
CGCGACTTTTGATTTCGGCGTCGATATCGCGCCGCTGTCGATTCATACCCTGTCCGGCGACTCCTGCGACGCGCAGTCGTGGTCGCCTGTCGATTACGAACTGAAATTAGACGAAACGAAATCGTTCGCTCCGACCGGCGGCCGCTCGTCCAACGGGGCGTTTCCGTTCTGGAACGTAACGCCGCGCATGGCGGACGGCGACGAGCCGAACGACGGCGTCTTCTTTGCGGTCGGATGGAGCGGGCAGTGGAACGCGTCCTTTACGCGCCCGAAAGGCCAGAAGTCGACCTTAATCGCGACCGCCGGCATGGAGACGTTCGCGTCCGTTTTGCGGCCCGGCGAATCGATTCGGACGCCGCGCGCGCTCGTTATGCCGTGGATTGGCGACCGGACGACGTCGCAGGTTCTTTTCCGGCGGCTGCTCATGTTCGAGTACGCGCCCAAAATTGCCGGAAAGCCCATTAAACTGGACTTTATCGCGCAATGTTTCGACCGCTACTACCGAAAACGGCCCGGCTGGGAGAAGTGCGACGCGCAGATTCAGTCGGCAAAAGAGCTCAAAGAGATCGGCGGGTCCGCCTACTGGTTCGACGCGGCGTGGTTCCCGGTCGGGTTCCCGAACGGGGTAGGGAACTGGTATTCCGATCCTGAGAATTTCCCGAACGGAGTCGAAGAGCTCGGGGCCGAACTCAAAAAACTCGGGCTACGGTTTGTCCTTTGGTTCGAACCGGAACGCGTCGCGCGCGATACGGAAATCGCGACGAAATATCCGCAGTACGTCTTTGGCGGCGAAAACGGCGGACTCTTTAAACTCAACGATCCGGAGGCGCGCGCGTTCCTTACCGAGCTGCTCCTGAAGCGAATTAAGGAGTTCCAAATTGACGTTTACCGGAACGATTTCAATTTGGATCCGCTCCCTTACTGGCTCGCCGCCGACGAACCGAATCGAAAAGGGATGACGGAAACGCGTTACGTCGAAGGGCATTATGAAATGTGGGACGCGTTCCGCGCCGCGAATCCGAATTTGTGGATCGACAACTGCGCGTCCGGCGGGCGGCGTATCGACCTGGAGACCGTGTCGCGTTCAGCGCCGCTCTGGCGTTCCGACACGTGCTGCTGGCCCGGTCATCCCGAATGGGATCAGGCGCACACCATGGGAATCGCGCAGTTTCTGCCGCTCTATTCGTGCAGCTCGTGGGATTCGTCTCCGTACACGTTCCGAAGCGCCGCGAATCCCGGCGCCATTATGCAGTATAATTTCCTGGATCCCGACTACGATCAGGAGCGCGCGAAAAAGTCGGTCGACGAAGCGAAGCTCTATCAGAAATTCTGGTACGGCGACTTCTACCCGCTCACGCAGCCGTCGTACGGGAAAGGCTCGACCGTCGCGTGGCAGCTTCACCGGCCCGACCTCGACGCGGGCGTGGTCTATATCTTCCGTCAGCCGGAATCGCCCTATCCCGCGGTCGAATTTAAACTTCACGCGCTCGATCCCGACGCGACCTACCGCGTACGGGTAAAGGACGGCTACGACGCGGAGGAGGGGAGCGAGTATGAGCTAAGCGGCGAAGAACTGGCTTGGCGGATTACCTGGATAGAAGAAAAAGGATCCGCCGTCGTTCTGGAATACGCGCGGGAATGAATTTGCGTTCGCCTCGGCGGCGTAAAGGGAGCATATGAGCGAAAGTGAGACTCCATTTGAGGTTGCGGAGCGTAATACGCGCGGCGGTCCGGCGTCGGGCCGACGCGCGGCGCGGTCTCCGTCCGCCCGAAAAAGCGCCGGACGGGTCTATACGCCGGAATCTATCGTCAACGATATTCTGAACTTATCGGGATATGTCGGAAAACGGATTCTGAATCGGCACGTTATCGACAACAGCTGCGGAGACGGCGCCTTTTTGGGCCCGATTGTCGAGCGCTACTGCCGCGAATGCGAACCCCGGCGCCTGAAGGAGAATCTGGAAGAATACGTTCACGGAATTGAAATTGACGCCGGCGAACGCGAGAAATGCGTAAAACGGCTCGACGCGGTCGCCGCGCGGTACGGCGCGGCCGGGGTCAGGTGGGACGTTCAATGCGGGGACGCGCTAAAAGCACGTCAGTACGACGGTAAAATGGATTTCGTTTTAGGGAATCCGCCCTATATTCGAGTCCATAATTTAGGCGAATCTTTCGATTCGGTCAAGAGTTTCGCGTTCGCGCGCGGGGGCATGACGGATCTGTATCTTGTCTTTTACGAGATAGGGCTTCAAATGCTCAACGACCGGGGCGTTCTGGGCTATATAACGCCGAGCTCCTTTTTCAGCAGTCTCGCGGGGAGCGTCTTTCGCAAGCGCCTTGCCGAAGAGAATTTACTGGCGAAGCTTGTCGATCTGGAGCATCTTCAGGTCTTCGACGTCGCCGCGTATACCGCCATCGTCGTACTTGAAAAAGCGCGCAAAACTCGAACCGTCGAATTCTGCCGCTATGAGAACGGCCCGCGCTTCGTCGCAAATCTTTCCCCGGAAGATTACCTTATCGACGGCAAATTCTATTTCTCCGAGAAGAGCGAGCTCGACGAACTCAGGCGCGTTTTAGAGAACGGCGCCGGGAACAGGTTTGACGTCAAGAACGGATTCGCAACACTTTGCGACGCCTTCTTTATAAACGACCGTCTGACGGGGCCGCACGTTCTGCCCGTCGTGAAGGCGTCGACCGGGAAATGGACGAAGGCGCTCTTTCCGTACGCCGACAGTAAACTTATTCCCTACGGTCAGTTGGCGAAGGATCCCGAACTGAAAAGATATTACGAACAGAACGCGAAACGGCTCAAGGCAAGGAGTCTCGAGAATCCCTTGGAATGGCACGGGTTCGGAAGAACGCAGGGGATTCGGGACGTGTATAAGAACAAGTATTCGGTTAACAGTCTCATACGCGATAAGAGCGATATTAAACTCAACCGCTGTCCTCCGGGAACCGGCGTTTACGGCGGATGCTATATTCTTACGGAGATTCCCTTTGAGGAGCTTCAGACGCTGATTTGTTCCGACGCGTTTGTCAAATACGTCTCCCTGCTGAGGAAATATAAGAGCGGCGGCTACTACGCCTTTTCGTCGCGCGACCTTAAAATCTATCTTGAATACGCGTACCGGCGCCGGTTGGACGGTAAGAACGGACGCTGAACGCCCCTTTCTTTTCGGAAAAAGAGAAACGCGGCGAACCGCCAAGACGGCTCGCCGCGTTTTTTACGTTACGCTAATTACGTACGTTCGGTTCCGCAATCAGTTCTTTTTGACTTCCTGAAGCGCGGTGTAGTATTCGAAACGCTTCTGGATTTCAGACTGCGCCTCTTCCTGGAACTTGGCCGCGGCGGCGGGATTGATGCGGTTGAGGGACTTGAAGCGGTTCTGCTTGGCTTCGAAGTCTTTGAGGAATCCTTCGGGCGCCTTGCTGGCAAGTTGGAACGGCTTTTCGAGTCTCGGGTCGTAGGACCAAAGCGGCCAGTATCCGCACTTGACGGCTTCTTTCTGGAGTTCCATACCGGTCTTCATATCGATGCCCTGACCGATGCAGTGGCAGTAGGCGATAACGAGGGACGGTCCGCGATAGGATTCCGCGGCGACGAGCGTCTTAATGGCGTGGGCCGGATTCGCGCCGAGCGAGATTTGCCCGACGAAGCAGGTTCCGTAGTTGACGGCCATCATGCCGAGGTCTTTCTTCGTGGTCGGCTTGCCGCCGGCGGCGAACTTAGCGACCGCGCCTTTCGGGGTCGACTTCGAGGCCTGACCGCCCGTATTCGAGTAGACTTCCGTATCGAGAACGAGGATATTGACGTCGCGGTAGTTCGCAACGACGTGATCAAGCCCGCCGTAGCCGATATCGTAAGCCCAGCCGTCGCCGCCGAAGATCCACGTGCTGCGGCGAACGAGGTAGTCTGCGGACATTTGCAGAAGCTTCGCTTCTTCGCTCGTGCAGTTGAGTTCGACGATCTTCGCTTTGAGGTCGGCGACCCACTTGCGCTGCTGAGCGATTTCCGCTTCCGTTTCCTGCTTATTGCCGAGCAGATTCTCGACGAGTTCGGCGCCGAACGCTTCCTTCTTTGCGGAAAGAATTTCCTTCATGAAGCCGGTCTGCTGATCGACCGCGCAGCGCATGCCGAGCCCGAATTCCGCGTTGTCTTCGAAGAGGCTGTTGCACCAGGCCGGGCCGTGCCCTTCCGCGTTCGTCGTATAAGGCGTCGTCGGAAG
>CAMNJU010000279.1 GCA_946541595.1 uncultured Planctomycetales bacterium | reverse complement strand
TCGAAGAGCGGCTGCGCGACGTCGCCAAAGAACGCGCGCGCGAGTCGGCGGAGCTTGAAAGGCTGCGCGCGGAAGCGGGAAATCCGGACGAACTGCGCGCGACGCTCCGGCGCTACGTCGACGAGGCGAACGCCGGACGCGCGAAACTCGCCGCGCTCGAAGCGGAACTCGAGCCCCTGCGGGAAGAGAACGCGGCCTATAAGGCGCGCGAGACGCGCGCGGCGATCGAGTCGCAGCTCGTCGACGCGGCCAAAAAGCTCGACTGCTGCGAGTCGGCGCTGCGCGACGTCAGGCGGCTGGCGCCCATGTTCGCGCTCGACGCGTCCGGACGCGCCGCCGCCAAGGACGGGCGAAGCGTCGAAGAGGCGCTTCGGGACGAGATCGCGCTCTCCCCGCACTGGCTCAATCGCTCGCAGGGCTCCTCCGCGGACGCCGGCGCGCCGCTCGAACGCGGGTACGGCGACCGCGCGCGCTTTCAGGAGGCGCTCCGCGGAACCGATTTCGCCGCCGTCATTCGCAGCGCGCCCCGCGAAACGCCCGAACGGCGGCGATGACGCGCGTTTTTCGCAACTAATTTAACGAAAGGAATTTCCTATTATGCCGATTACTACGAACGATCTCCTCAACGCGCGCGTCGACCTGTCGGACGTTCTCTCATGGCGCGCCGCGCAGACGCCGCGGTTCATTCGCCTCTTTAAGACGCCGTCGGCCGGAACCGGCGGCGCGGGCCGCTGCGCGACGAACACGGAGCATTTCTGGCTCGAAGGCGTCGAAACGCCTAAGACAAAGCCGTTTAGCGCGTACGCCTACTCCGAATCGACAGGCGCGTTCACCGTCGCCGATTCCTCAGGCTGGCAGCCGGGCGACCTCTTTCATATCCTCGGCGATTCCGCCGTACTGCGCGTCGCGTCGACGACCGCGACGACGGTAATTCCGGAGCTCGTCTCCGCAAACGGGTCGTCCTTTTCGCTCGCGGACTATTCCGCGCCCGACGGCGGCGTACTCGTTTTCGACTCGCGCCCCATTCAGGAAGGCTCGAGCGCGGGCGAGAATCTATTTGCTCAATCGCATACGGAATCGAACTTTACGCAGATCTTTCGCGGCGACGTCGAGCTCACGGGCACGGCGCAGGCGATCGACCAGGCGGGTATGGAAAACGCGCTCGCCGTTCAGCTTCAGTACGCGACCGACGCGATTATCCGCCGCATGAACGCCGCGCTTGTTTTCGGAGCGAAAACGCGCCGCACGGCGACCGCGCCCGGCTCGCTCGGCGGACTCTATTATTACGGCGCGCAGACGGGCGGACTCGGCCGAAAATACGAGAATTCGCCCGCGCTCACAATGAATATGATTAATCTTGCCGCGCAAGACGTTACGAACGCAGGATGCATTCCGGACGCGATCGTGTGCGGGGCGGGCCAGGCGCAGATTCTCTCGACCATGATGAGCTCGCAAATTCAGATTCCGCAAGGGTCCTCGACGGTCGGAACGTACGTCGATCAGTTCGTAACGTCGGCGGGCGGCTGCGTCATGAAGATTGTCGTGGAGCCGTCGATTCCAGACGGCGACGTCTGGGTCTGCGACACGCGCGGATTCGCGCTCGTGCCCCTGCAGGGCCGCGCGCTGCATACGGAGCCGGCGTCCGCGCCCGGCGTCGACGGAAGCCGCGCGATTCTCATTGGCGAATACACCGCGGAATTCAAAAACGCGAAAGAGTCGCTCTGCCGCATCTCCGGACTGCGGCCTTCGGAATCGGTTCTCGGCCAGTAGCCGACGTTTAACTCTGCCGTAAAGAAAGAAGGTGTGTTATGACCGATTGGCGCAAGATAAAGGCGGTCGGAGTCGTCTACTGCGAAAACGGCGAACTCAAGCTCTTTAAGCCGCCCAAGCCCGGCCCGATTGGGGAAACGGTCCGGCTCTTTGAAAAGGATCGCGCCGACGCCCGGCGAAAGGAGGCCGAACGTGTCAAACGCGGTTAGCGGCGCGCGCCCGACCGTCGATTTGGGGTACGCCGAAAGTTATTTCGCGGCCCGGCTTTACGCAACAGCGTGGACCGACGCGGACGCAAACGACAAGGTCAAGGCGCTCGAACAGGCGTCGATTCTGCTCGCGGGCGCGGTCGACTTCGCTCCGGACGCCTGCGCGCGCCGGGACGACGGTACGGCCGTCTGGCACGAGCGCGCGCTCGCGGCGGTCTGCGAAGAGGCGCTCTGGCTCCTAACGCGCGATCCGACGCGTGTTCCGGAGCTTCTGGCGCTCGGAATCGCGTCGGGAAAAGTCGGCGAGCTCTCCGCGACGTTCGACCGCAAGCTGCTCGCGCCGCTGATATGCGACGCGGCGCTGCTGACGCTCGGACGGCTCGGAACGCCGGTCGACGGCGCGTCCTTTACGTCGACGCCGTTGGCGTTCTAGTACAGAAAGGTTGAACTGATATGGAAATAGTTGAAGTAAAAACGTCGGACCTGACGCCCTACCCCGGCAATCCGCGCCGGAACGAAGGGGCGGTATCGGGCGTCGCGGAGTCGATACGCCGCTTCGGGTTCAAGCAGCCGCTGGTGATCGGCGCCGACGGCGTTATCGTCTGCGGGCACACTCGTTACGAGGCGGCGAAACGGCTCGGACTCGACACGGTCCCGTGCGTGCGCGCGGACGGCCTCTCTGAAGAGGAAATCAGGGCGTACCGGCTCCTCGACAACAGACTGCACGAAGAATCGCGCTGGGACGCGGACCTCCTCGAACGGGAGCTCGGCGCGTTCGAGTTCGACTTCTCGCCGTTCGGAGTCGACTTTACCGCCGCGCTCGGCGCGTTCGACGCGGACGAAGCCGAAGCGCCCGAGCCCGTTCCGGAACCGGACGCCGAAGAGGACGCGATCCCAAGTTCGTTCGAGCTCGTCGTTTCGTGCGACGGAGAACAGGAGCAGGAAGAGCTCTACCGACGGCTCGTCGCCGAAGGGTACCGAGTAAGGACGTGCTGCTTATGACGCGGCGCGTTATTAAACAGGTCTGTCCGGTTCCGCGGTCGTACCGAACGGCGCGCGTCGCCGGAGCGCTCGACAGGCCGGATCTGACTGAAATTACGACCGCGATTGAATTTGAGGAGCCGCCCGCGCCGGACGGAGACTGGTCGGTCGGGCTGATCGTCGGCGCGTCTGGGTCGGGTAAGACGACGGTCGCGCGAACTTGCTACCCTGGCGCGCTTTACGAAGGGTACGCATGGGACGGCCGCCCGGTCGTCGACAATTTCGCGCCCAGGCCGTTCGACGCGCTCGCCGACGCGCTCGCGGCCGTCGGATTCGCGTCGCAAACGCGCTGGCTGCGTCCTTACGCGACGCTCAGCGGCGGCGAACGGTTCCGGTGCGATCTGGCCAAAGCGCTCCTCGACGCGCCCGGCACGGTCGTCTGCTTCGACGAATACGCGACGCCAGTCGACCGAACCGTCGCGCAAACGGCGTCCGTCGCGCTCCGCAACGCGTTCGACCGCAGGCTGTTCGGGCGCGTTAAACTCGTCGCGGCGACATGCCGGGACGACGTCGCCGAATGGCTCGAGCCCGACTGGATTCTCGACCTCGCGACCGGCAATCTCACGCGAGGCCGGCTTCGGCGCCCGAAACTTCAACTTGACGTCTGGCGCGTTCAACCCGCCGTCTGGAACGCCTTTAAAGACTATCATTATCTGAGCGGCACGCTCAATCGCGCGTCGCGCTGCTACGCCGCGTCGGCGCGGCCCGCGCAAGGAGGCGCGCACGGGGAACGCTTGGCCGCGTTCGCCGCCGTGATGCAGGCGGAAGGGCGCGCGGACCGGCGGCGCGTTCATCGGCTCGTCGTGCGGCCGGAATACCAGGGGATCGGGATTGGGAGCGCCTTTCTCGACGCGCTCGGCGAACTAAACTGGCGCGACGGCAAACGGTTAGAGATCGTAACCGGGTTCGCGCCTTTCGCGCGCCGGCTCGCAAGATCGCCGCGCTGGCGGTCCGTCCAAGTCTGTCCGCACGGGAGAACGCAGCGGCATAAGGGGATCGAAGAGCGCGGCTCGTTCGGACGCGCGACCGCTTCGTTTCTGTACGTTCCAACTTCTGAGAAATAAGGAGAAAAGCATGATTATCAACCGCAGAACCGCGCTCGCGTTTCTCGCCGTGCTCGTACTCGCGCCGCTCGCCGCAAACGCAAAAGCCGCCGACGCGCCGCGGTACACGCTCGTCGTCTATACGTTCCGCGCGCCGGGCGTATGTCCCGCGTGCGACCGGGCGCGGTCTGCCGTCGCTCGGCTCGCGAACGAATATCCGATC
>CAMNJU010000278.1 GCA_946541595.1 uncultured Planctomycetales bacterium | reverse complement strand
TCCTGCGCCGTCGCGGCCGCGCCGCCGTTCCAAAGACCGACCGCCGCCGTTAAGGCGAGAACTAATGAAAAGTACGTTTTTCGTTGCATCGTCGTTCTCCTGGTCTAACTGGTTTCGCTTCCCGTTATCGCTCAATCTTCTACGATAAGCCCCATTTTCATAAGTTTTTCTTTCGCTTCGTCGCGCTCTCGGCACCGCGCCAGGCCCTGCCAGCTCGGATCCCCGCAGGCCATAAAGTCGTCGAGGGTGGCGGGCAGCTTCTTTGCTGCGGCGAGTCTTGCGACCGTCTCCTGCTCCAGTCGGGAGAGGGTTTCCGCGCCGAGCACGTAGTCGGCGAACGCGCCGTACGCGCACGGGAAGAGCGGCTTAACGATCTCTTCTCCGATGACGGTCGCGTACTCGCGGATCTCGAGCTGCGCGTGCTTCTCCATGCGCAAGCTCAAAAAATGAAACAGATTGTGCAGGTCGCACTTCCAATACGCCTGCGTATAGGTCGACAGGGGCAGGTCCTTTCGCGCCTGCTCGCGCGCGACGCCAAGTTCGACGCGCTTCTCGTAGAGCGCGCGCGCGTCCGCCTGGAACTGGCGCTCGGCCGCGGTGAGCGCTTCGCCCTGCGCCGGGTCGAAGTAGCCCGCGCTGCCCTGACGGTTCGACGTCGCCTGCATGCGCCATCCGTCCGGCTCGGTCGTCTGGGCGGCGTCGATCGCGACGGAATAGCGGGTCGAATATTCGTTTACGGACGCGGTCCGATGCCGAATCCACTGGCGCCACGCGTCCATAGGAACGCGCACGAGCAGCTTGACTTCCGCCATTTCGAACGGGGTGGTGTGCCGGTGGCGCATGAGATAGCGGATAAGGGTCCGGTCGTCGGAGACCGATTTCGTTCCCTCGCCGTAACTTACGCGCGCGGCCTGTACGATCGCGTCGTCGGAACCCATGACGTCGACCAGGCAGACAAATCCGTCGTTCAAGACGGGGAACTTTTTCCAGCGCAGCGCTTCCAGAGCTTCCTGATTCGAAGCCATGTTCTTCTTCCTTTTCTTTTCGTTAGTCTTGACGTCGCAGTAATTTCCAATTATAGCGCGTTGAGCGTCTCGACGAGCGCCGCTTTCGAATAGAGCCCGGTGAGGACGATCGGCCTGTCCGGATTCTGCGGCGTAAAGATCATGAGGGTCGGGACCTGACGCGCGCCGTTGGCGTCGAGCAGCTCGTTTATGGCGAGAATATCGGGCGTCTGCGCGTCCTGATTCGTCCAGTCGGCAGTAAGGGTGAGGATATTCTTTTCGTCGAAGAGCTTTTCGATTTCGGGCGTGTGCAAAATTGTCTTTTCGAGGAACTTGCAGTTCATGCACCAGTCGGCGGTAAAGTCGACGGCGACGGTTCGGCCATTTTTGAGCTCCGCTTCGAGCGTCTCGGGGTCAAAGAGCGCCCAATGCTC
This sequence comes from uncultured Planctomycetales bacterium, assembly GCA_946541595.1. GTDB lineage: Bacteria > Planctomycetota > Planctomycetia > Pirellulales > Thermoguttaceae > RUG369. Next base: position 2,865 of record CAMNJU010000278.1, on the reverse strand, counting down.
CCCTTGCGCCTTTTCGAGCGCTCCGGACCGTTCTGCGCGGACCGCCCAGCGCATGAGTTTCGCTTCGCTCGCCGATTCGAGCGTCGTCTTATTCGGATTGCCGGGGAAGTTAAAGGAGCATACGACCACAATCGCGAGCACAATCAGCGAGACGATCCAGCTCTTTGTCTTTTTGCCGGGATTCTCGACTTCCCACTGATTCCGTCCGACGTTCCAGCATGCGAACCAGAGCGCGAAGAGGCACGCGATCGAGGGCACGAGATATTCCAGCGGCGCGGAGTAGAGGATCCACAGCACCGCGATCAGGAGGAAGTACCCCATCGTTTTGCGGAACGTCTCCATCCATTCGCCCGGCTTCGGGAAGAATTTGAGGAGTTCCGGAAACGCGCCCGCAAGCAGGAAGGGCGACGCCATGCCCAGCCCGATCACGAGATAGACCGCGAAGACGACGCCGAACGGCTGCGAACTGGCCCAGTTGAGGGTCGGGCTCAGGAGCGGCGCGCCGCAGGGAATCGCGAGCAGGGTCGTAATAACGCCCTTAAAGACGGCGCCGGCGGGCCCTTCCTTCTGGGAGAGCTCGGTCGACTTACTGCCGCCGAGGAACGCGGGCGTTTCCAGCTCCCATACGCCCATGAGACTGAGCGCCATAATGAAGACGATCGCGCTCATGAGAATCTGGAACAGTCCGTGCGTAAAGAGACTGCTCAGGCCGGATACGAAGCACGCCAAGACGCCGAAGACGAGCATGACGCCGAGCGTGTACCAGACGTTGAGCAGGAACGCGCTCTTGCGGCTCCGGCCCGCCTGCTCGAAGAACGAGAGGATTTTGAGCCCGACGACCGGCAGAACGCACGGCGTTATATTGAGTATGAGGCCGCCGAAAAACGCCATGAGCAGCAGTATCAGGAACCGCGCGCCGGTATACGAGTTAATGTGCGCGGGGACCGCGGGCGCGGCTTCGGACTCCGTTTCCTGCGCGCCGCCGGGCTGTTCGGGCTCGGGCTGCTCTTTGGGCGCGGCCATGAGCTCCTGCGCCGCTTCGAGGATCGGGACGGCGTAGCGCTCGGCGTATTTCGCGGTAAATTCGACTTTCTGGGGCACGCACGTTCCGCCGTCCCCCTCGGAGCACGCGAGCGCGTCGACTTGCCCGGTAATGGAGAGCGACGTCAGATCGACGTCCCCGTCCGCGTAGAGCGGCGCGATCCATTCGGAGGCGCCGAAGAGCTCTTCGAGGTCGTCTCCGAGCGCGCTCTTGGCGTCGGTCCATTCGGTAGCGAGCCGCGCGGTTCCGACTGTAACGCCGGAGTTTTTCGGACTTACAGCCAGATCGACGAACTGGGTCGGCTTGCCGCCCGGCCCCTGCGTCGCGGTATAGATGTGCCAGCCGTCGGCGGCTTTCGTTGTGATCGCGAGGAATCCGACCGGCTGCGCTCCGGTTTCCGCGTCGTTCCATGCGGCGTCGACTTTGTCGGGCGCGTCGAGTACGGCCGCGTCGACCGTCAGGGTTTCGTCGGCGGCTCCGGCGCCGAAATCGACGCCAAAATTCTTGACGGAGAATCCGCCCCCGGCGGAATCGCCGCCGATCTGAAAGAGATCCTGCGCGACGGCGGCCGGGCCGGCGCTCGCCAGAATGAGGAACAGGGCCGTCAGGGCCGATATGCAAGACGGCGCTAAGCCGAGAATACGCGTTGTTTTCAAGATAAAAGCTCCCGGAGGACGAAAGTTGCGCGCGTCGACACGCTCTATAGTATGCGCTCGCGGCGTATGAATTACGCGGCCGGCGCGCGGCGATTGCGTTTCATGTCGAAAAAAACGCGAAAACACAACGACCCGCAGGGATATTATACCAGAAACGGCCTGATCTAGAAGACGCGGGGCCCGTCAGGAAAGAAAGTAAAAAAAGGCGCGGCCGCCCCGAAGAAAGGTTAAAGACGGGACGACCGCAAAAATAGGTCAAAAAACAGAACTGCGAACCGAATTCGGTCACGCCGCTTTTCCGAGCCGGCAGAGCTCCTCTTTTTGGCGCCGGATCGTTTCCAGGGTCTGGCGCGAACGTTCGTCGAAGAGGCGCTCCTGCGCGTCGAATTCCTCTTGAGCGGCGGCGAGCCGGAGACTGAACCGCTCGTTTTCGGCGCGCTTGCGATCGAGCTCTTCTTCCCGGACTTGGAGCGTGCGCGTCTTGCGTTCGAGCGCGACTTCGCGTTCGCGCAGATTCGCGGCGAGTTCGGCGATCTTCTTTTCGCGCGCTTCGAGCGCGTCGGCGATTCTGGCGAGCTCGTCGGCATGTTCCGCGTCGGCGCCGGCGCCCGCGTTTGCGAGCGCGTCTTCCGCCTGGCGGCGCATGAGGGCCTCAAAGCTTGCGACGCGCGCGTTGAACGCGCTTTCGCAGTGATCGAGCGCTTCGGCGCGCAGTTCGAGTTCGCGCGCGGCTCGCAGGGCCGCGGCGTTTTCGCGGGGCTTATCGGACGCTTGGGGCGCGTCGGGCGTCTGACGGCGCTTGAAAGGGTTGAACATCGGCTATTCTCACTGAAAAGCGCGGCGTTTTCCGAGCATATCGGAAAGCGGCCGGGGCGGTATAACGAAACGGAACGCCCGCGAAACGGGAGCGTCTTATGTTATTATCGGCCAAAATAACCGTTGTAATTAGCGCTTTCTTTACAACCCGTAAAATCGGACGCGCGTCAGGAGTTCGCGAGCTTCTCTTGGAACGCGGCGTCTTTCGCGGCGATCTTCTCGACGAGTTTGTTCTTAAACGAGACGAGCTGGCGCGCGAGCTCCGGATCGGCGCCCGCGAGAATCTGAACGGCGAGAATTCCGGCGTTGCGCGCGCCGCCCGAGCCGGTTCCGACGGTCGCCACGGGCACG
>CAMNJU010000277.1 GCA_946541595.1 uncultured Planctomycetales bacterium | reverse complement strand
GCCCTGATAGCCCAATTGGTTAGAGCGGCGGACTGTTAATCCGTAGGTTGTAGGTTCGAGTCCTACTCGGGGCGCTTTGTTTTTCTTTTGTCGTTGAACCCCCTTTTCGGGGTTTTTTTGTTTCTTGGCTCTGAAGATTTGCGCTAAACGCGACGCCAAAAGATATTGTCAGTAGAAACGCTTATCAAAAGAGAATGATTCTGGCGCGAATCCGCCCCTCGGACTTGACGCCCGAGGGAATACGGGGTTGCGCCATTTGCCTGTCCGCAACGGTTTTCAGGTCTCTTTGAGAACGATCCAGTCGCCGAGCCTGGGGAACATCTGCGCGATTGAGAAGAGAAGTCTCGCTTTCCACGGGACAACGAGTTCCGGCCGACGTTTTTCACACATTTTGAGTATCTTTTTCGCCAATTCTCGCGGGTCAATTTTGCCGACCTTTACGCCTCCGCCCGGCATGAGCGCCGACTGTGGTATTCCTTCGGCGTTTTTTAAGGGATAGAGACGGGGATTGTCGCGTTTAACCGGACCCGGACAAACAAGCAGAACGTGAAGTCCTTCCGGCTTCATTTCAAGCCTTAACTGCTGCGAGAACGCTGCGACGGCGTGCTTAGTCGTGGGATAGGCTCCGACCCATCTTGCGGCGCTTTTGGCGGCAAGCGAGCCAATATTGACGACATGTCCTTTACGTTTAACGAGATGCGGAACCGCCGCCTGTGAGCACGCGATCGTACCCATAACGTTGAGATTCCACAGCGACTGAAATTCTTCGAGCGACGTCTGCATGAGGTAGCCGCGATGCGTTCGACCCGCCGCGTTGACTAAAACGTCGAGCGCCCCGTATTTAGCGACCGTTTCGTCGACGATCCGTTTCGCGTCTTCCGGTTTGGTTATGTCGGCGACGAGGGGTAATACCTCAATTCCGGCGGCACGCATTTCCTGCGCGGTCTTTTCTACGTCATTCGGCTCAAGCCCCGCAATGGCCAGCTTTGCGCCCGCGGCGCCGTACGTTTCCGCAATGATTCTGCCAAGCCCGTTGGAGCCGCCCGTTACCAAAACGATTTTATTCTGCCAGTATCCCATCTCGCGTTCTATCCTCTATTGCGACGTCATTTGGCGTCTTCCCGGTCGTAGGAAGAATAAGAAGTCATTATAAAGCAATTTGCCGAACGGACAACTTGCGCGGCCAAATATTCGCGGAGCCTTGGAATAAAAAACGGAACGCGGCGAACAAATCGCGCGTTCCGTTTCACTGTTACGGTCGCCTGTTCGGCGAACTTATCTCTCAATCAGACCCAGCCGCGGAGTTTCATAGCGTCGGCGACGCGCTTGATAGCGACAAGGTACGCCGCTTCGCGGAGGCTGACGTTCTTGGCCTTGCTCATTTCGTAGACGGCTTTGAACGCGTTGGTCATCTTCTGATCCAAGCGCTTCTGGACGTCTTCGAGTTCCCAGTAGTAATTCTGGGCGTTCTGGCACTGTTCGAAGTAGGAGACGGTAACGCCGCCGGCGTTGGCGAGGTAGTCGGGAATGAGGTGGATTCCCTTGGCGTCGATAATGGCGTCTGCTTCGGGCGTGGTCGGTCCGTTGGCCAATTCGCAGATGATCTGGCACTTGATAGAACCGGCGTTTTCTTCGGTAATCATGTTTTCGAGAGCGGCCGGGAAGAGGACGCAGACGTCGAGACCGATGAGCTCGTCGTTCGTAACGGGCTGGGCTCCGGGGAATCCGACGACGGTTCCGTTCTTTTCCTTGTATTCGATAAGATCTTTCGCGGCAATTCCGTTCGGATTGTAGACGCCGCCCTTGGAGTCGGACGCGGCGACAACTTTCATGCCAAGCAGCTCTTCGGAGAGCGTGGCGGCGAACTGACCGGCGTTGCCGAATCCCTGAATCGCGCACGTTTTGCCTTTGAGATCGATTCCGTACGCCTTCGCGCATTCGCGAACGGTATATACGCCGCCGCGAGCGGTCGCGTCGCCGCGGCCCTTGGAGCCGCCGATTTCAAGCGGCTTGCCCGTAATGACGCCAGGATGGCTTTCCATCGTGATCTTTTCGTATTCGTCCATCATCCACGCCATGATCTGGCCGTTGGTGTAGACGTCGGGAGCCGGCACGTCTTTCGTAATGCCGATGATCGGCGCGATCGCGCGGACATAAGCGCGGGCGAGACGTTCTTTTTCGGTATTGGAGAGTTCTTTCGGATTGCAAACGACGCCGCCCTTACCGCCTCCAAGCGGGATATCGACGACGGCGCACTTCCATGTCATCCAACAGGAGAGGGCGCGAACGGTATCGATCGTTTCGGTCGGGAACCAGCGAATACCGCCTTTTGCAGGGCCGCGCGCCGTATTGTACTGAACGCGGAAACCTTGGAAAATTTTCGTGGAACCGTCGTCCATTTTGACCGGAAGAGCGACCCAGACTTCGCGCTGCGGAGTGCACAGCAGTTGGGTAGTCGCTTCATCAAGCCCCAGCGTTTTCGCAGCCTTGAGGATGCGCTCTTTCGCAATGGTGAAAGGATTACGTTCGTTAGCCATAATGACTCTCCTGTTTAATGTTATGTTGTTATAATACAAACTTATTATATAAAGTTGTAAAATTACATTGATTAATTTTGAGCTTATTATGAGTCTCAAAATTATTTTTGCAAGAGGGGAATTAGAAATTTTATTAATTTTTTTAATATTTGCCTAACGCAGTGAATGACAAAAGGTTATTTGGTTCTTGTTGAATAATTGCCGCCAAAAAGATTCTTTTTTGTTCCTTTTGTATTATGTTTGCGTATTTCATTAGCGCCGTTCTGTAATGCTCCATTTTTAACCGGAGCGGTATTTTTGAAATATTCAGTGAAAAATTTGAGAATTTGCGCAACTTATTACAAAAAAAAGAGACAATATACCTATGGGAGGTTTCCAGTTTCTCTCACTCCGCGACAGTTTGGTTTCCCCATCTCCAAATTCGATTTTAATTCGATAAAATCGGCAAAATTTAACGATTGTTGAATTGACAGCTTCGAGGAATTTGGGCATGATATACAAACTGAACGCAGAACCCAATCTCCGCGCGCGCACCCCGTCGCGCGTCCGAGCGCCAACGCCTTACAGACTTGAGTCGCCTTTATGGAACCGCTTAAATTTACCGACTACCTTCAAAAGATTTTAAACGACGCGATCAGTCTCAATAAGGAGATGGACGCGTCCGGTTTACTGTTGCTTTTTGACGCGCCGATCGACTGGAAACGCCTTACGAAAATCCTTGGCGACACGTACTTTGTCGCCGCTGCGACGAATCGCGAAGCGCTGGAAGGCGCTCAGGAAGCGGGCATTAAAACGGTCCTTCTGGAACTTGAAGACGACGCTCCGATTTACGATCGCATGTCGCACGCTATTTTGGAAGCAGTGGCCGACGATTTCTTTCTGCCCGGTTCGCGTTTAATTGCTCTTTACAGCGGCTTCGACGGGGTCGGATTCGATTCCCTTAGCGTAATCAATCTTGGCGAACATCTGGAACGTCTTACCGGAAAAGAACTTCGAAAGATAGAGACGAAAGTTCCTCTCAAGACGCTTAAATCGGTGGTCGATCTTGCGCTCGAAGTCGGTCGGGAAGGTCGGGAAGGCAAAGCGGTTGGAACTCTCTTTGTGGTCGGGGATACGAAGAACGTTATGGCCATGAGCAAGGCGGCGGGCTTCGATCCTGTCAAAGGGTATAAGTGCAAGGAGCGCAATCTGTTCGATTCGCGCGTTCGCGAGGGAATTAAAGAGGTCGCTCAGTTGGACGGCGCGTTTGTCGTTTCGCTCGAGGGCGTCGTCGTCGCCGCATGCCGGCTGCTCGACACGTCGACGGCTATGATCACGCTTTCGAAAGGACTCGGTTCAAGGCATTGGGCGGCGGCTGCGATTAGCCGCAGTACGAACGCGGTCGCCATTGCGGTGAGTCAGTCGAGCGGAACGGTGCGTATCTTTATAAACGGCGAAGTCGTTCTGCGCATCGAATCGCGGCATTCGCGCCCGATGGTTTGGCATGAATTTGAACTTGACCGTTCGTGAGACGGTTTTCGAAAGGACGTTAGAGCGCCGCGCGGACCGTCCGTTCGGCGCTTTTTTTATACCCTTGCGTCTGTAAGAAAGGAAATAAGATTTGGCGCCGCGTTTCTTTTTACGCCGCGTAATTTTCGATTTTTCAAGAGAAGGTCCTAGACAAGCGGGGCGTCGGCGCTATAATTGCCGTATCCGTTCGGCGGATTGTTTGAACGATGGGAGTTTAGCTCAGTTGGTAGAGCAACGGACTTTTAATCCGTAGGTCTCGGGT
>CAMNJU010000276.1 GCA_946541595.1 uncultured Planctomycetales bacterium | reverse complement strand
GAGATGGGCGCGCGCGTCGGTATGATCGCTCCCGACGAGACGACGTTTGAATACCTTCGTGGGCGTAATTTCATTCCGAAGGGCGCGGAATTTGACAAGTGCGTTGAAGAGTGGAAAAAACTCCCGACAGACGAAGGCGCGGTCTTTGACAAAGAAGTCCGTTTCGACGCCGCTGATATTCAGCCGATGGTTACTTGGGGAACGAATCCTGCTCAGAGCGTATTCGTTACAGAAAACGTGCCGCATCCGGAAGATTTTCAAAATGACGAAGAACGCAAGATGGCAGTTAACGCTCTCAAGTATATGAAATTGGAAGCGGGAACGCCCGTCACGGCGATTAAACCTAACTGGGTTTTTATTGGATCGTGCACTAACGGTCGGATCGAAGATTTTCGCGCAGCCGCAGCCGTTCTTAAGGGATATAAGATTGCAGACGGTATCCGTGCGATTGCCGTTCCGGGGAGTGGAATCGTTAAGAAGCAAGCTGAAGAAGAAGGCTTAGATAAAATTTTTATTGAAGCTGGATTTGAGTGGCGTTATCCCGGATGCAGCATGTGTCTGGCAATGAACCCCGACCGCCTTCAGCCTGGCGAGCGTTGCGCTGGTACGAGCAACCGTAACTTTGAAGGTCGTATGGGCAAAGGCGGACTTACGCACCTTGTTTCGCCTGCTATGGCTGCGGCAACTGCGGTTGCCGGTCATTTTGTTGATATTCGCGAATGGAAATACAATTGATACTCGCGTTTTCTTTCCGTTAAGCCGTTATCCTTAGTAAAGGTTTGAAATATGCAAGCTTTTGTACAACATGAAGGCGTTGTCGTTCCGATGGACCGAAGCGATATCGACACCGACCAACTTGTCCCCAAACAGTTTCTCAAGCGCGTTGAGCGAAGCGGATTCGGTAAATTCCTCTTTTTTGATTGGCGCTATTTGAACGAGAACTATGACGAAAATCCTGAATTCGAACTGAACCGCCCCGAATACCGAAACGCGACAATTTTACTTGCCAGACGTAATTTCGGTTGCGGTTCAAGCCGCGAACATGCGCCTTGGGCAATTGCCGATTACGGATTTCGCGTCATTTTGGCGTCGAGTTATGCGGATATCTTTTATAACAATTCTTTCAAGAACGGATATCTTCCCGTCGTCTTGTCTGAAGAACAAATAGACGACTTGTTTAAACGCGAAGCGAAGTATCGGCCGTACAAACTGAACGTTGATCTTCAGAACTGCGTCGTTACTGACGAATACGGTTTGAAGATTTCGTTTGAGATTGACGAATTCCGCCGCGATTGCCTCCTCAAAGGGCTTGACGACGTGGGGCTCACTCTTCAGTTTGAGGATAAGATTCGGGAGTACGAAAAGAAACACGGAATCGTTTGAGATTCGCCGCTAAACTAGGGAACAGTTCTTGATCGGTAAGGAACGTTGTATGATGAAAGCTATTCTATTGGGCAACGGCTCGCGGCAAGGCGTTTTAGAAGGCGTCGCGTTGTTACGTCCTGGAATTGAAAGCGTCGTCGACGTTGTCGTTTCTGATTTTGAAAATGCGGTCGATCTTTCGGAAGTAAAGGCGGACGTCGCGCTTGTTTTCGGCGGCGACGGCTCCATTTTGCGCGCAGTTCACCAGATGGGCGAGAATCAGATTCCGATTCTTGCCGTTAATCTGGGGACGTTTGGCTTCTTGTCGAACGTTGAACCAGACTCGATGGTTCCCTTTTTGAAATCGTCTCACTTTAAAGATTTTGAAGTTCGCGAACAGCTCCTTTTGAATTGTTCCGTATGGCGAAAAAAAGTGCCTGGCGAACCGATTCCGCCGTGTCATTCTGTTTCGTCAAATCTCCATACTTGCGCCGAGCCAACCGATTGGGGAGGCGACAGTTCGGACCGCTACTGCTTTAGCAACAATTTAGTGGTTAATGAAGTTTCTATTCGCTGCGGCAAACCCTTTTCTATTTTGAAAATTGATCTTGCAGTTGACGGCGAACGAGTTACGACGTTTCGCGGCGACGGGTTGATTCTCGCGACGCCAGTGGGATCAACGGGGCACAGTCTTTCGGCGGGCGGTCCAATTTTACGCAACGACCTCGAAGCCGTGCTTATCACGCCGTTTTCGCCTCAGACGTTGAGTTTTCGGCCCGTCGTAGACTCTGCTTCGCGCGTCTATGAACTGCAGGCTCCTACTGGCGAAGTCTTTCTTGTCGTCGACGGCGCGGCTCTTCAGAAACTCTTGCCCGACGATCATGTTGTAATTCGTCGCGCTCCTTTCTCTTTCAAAATGATATGCGTTCCCGAGGACAAGTACTACCGCAATTTACAGGCGAAACTTGCTTGGGGTGTTGACAGCGTAACTCGAAATAACGAGAATAAGAGGTAGCGCTGGAAAGTTGTTCTTTCTTCAGTGTGTTGACGCCGCTATTTGTCAGTTTTGAACGGGCTTTTGGCGACATTAGTTTTTCTTCCAATTTATCATTTAGGCGGAATAGCGGTTGCGTTTCGTCTAATTGCTTGAAACGGAGACGCTATGTCTAGTTCTAGAAGAGGCTTTTTAAAAATGTTAGCCACGTTGCCCGCTATGGCGGCAACGGCTCAGGTTTATGGACAGGAAAAGAATCTCCGAGACGACGTTGAGGAGACGACTCTCATCATGAAAGACCGTAAGTCGATCTTTAACATGAAGAGTTACGCCGCGCCGGCAATTTCCAATATTCGTGTCGGTTATATCGGTATGGGAAATCGCGGCCTTGCTTCAATGCAGCGCTTGGCCCAATTTGAAGGAGTGGAAATTCGCGCGATTGCCGATTGTTACGAATATCCGATTGAACGAGCGCGACAGTATCTCAAAAGTATCGATTACCCCGCTCCGGCCGAGTATTATCGCGACGAAGAAAGTTGGCGAGATTTGATCGAACGCGACGATCTCGATTTGATCTATGTAACGACGCCGCAGTATTTGCATTCGGAGATGGCTTGCGCCGTTATGGAAGCGGGCAAGCACGCCGCATGCGAAGTGCCGCTCGGGTACACTTTGGCTGACTGTTGGCGTTTGGTCGAGACCTCTGAAAAGACGCGAAAGTATTGTGGAATTCTGGAGAATTGCTGCTTTGATTTCTTTGAATCCCTTACGATCAACATGGCGTTAAAGGGGATTTTTGGCGAAATTGTTTACGGCGAAGGCGCGTATATTCACTACTTCCCAACAGAAACGATTTTCCAAGAGCCTATGCCTCCGCTCAGTAAAAAAGGAGGGTATTATCGGTTTGCCGTTGGCGCTTGCAATAAAGGGAACCGCTATCCCACGCACGGATTCGGGCCCGTCTGTCAGGCGTTGCGTATTAACGCGGGCGACCGACCGAGCTTTTTGACTTCCGTTGAAACGAAGGACTTTACGTGCGGACCGGAGTTTAAAGAGATTTTGGCGCGCGGGAGCGAATATCATAAGCAGTTTGCCGGTATTGATTTTACTGGCAATATGAACACGTCGCTTGTGAAAACGCAGAATGGGAAAGTGGTCAAGATACAATACGACCGAACTTCCCCAAGACCTTATTCCCGAATTCATATGTTGAGCGGCACCAAAGGATTCGTTCAAAAGTATCCGGAACCTTCCCGTATCTATTTGGATCACAGTACTCCTCTTTCTGACGAAGAAATGGAAGCCGTTCGAGAAGAACATACTCCAGAATTGATTAAATTCCTGGCGGAAAACGCCGTTAAATTCGGCGGACACGGCGGGATGGATTTCATTTGCGATTACCAATTGATCGACTCGCTTCATAACGGTTTACCGCTCAATATCTCCGTATACGACGGAGCTACCTGGAGCGCGGTTACGCCGTTGAGTCTGTGGTCGGTAACGCACAATTCGTATCCGATCGAATTTCCGGATTTTACCGGCGGTACTTGGGCAGAGAACAAGCCGTTCGACCTTTCGCTTCGCGGAGGCGGGACAACGAAAGTTACGCCCAAAACTCCAAAAGAGTGAGAGCAGAACGCAGGCAAACTGCAATCTAAGAGTTGAATTCTGTTAAAAAACGCCGCCGTAAGTTTTAACTTACGGCGGCGTTGATTTTTGCGCAGTTCCAAGCGCAAAACAATCGGAAACAGCAACTTAATTAGAGTTGGGATCGCGCTTCCTTGATCTCTTCCGGTTCGGAAAGCAGATAATCTATCGCTCTGTCAAGCTGGGGGTCAAAATAAGGCGAACGGCCGAGCGGCGTGAATTGACGGCGATCGTTCGATTCCGCTTCAGCGCCGTTTTTCTGTTCGTCTTCTTCGACAGGCGTGTGCGGCGACTTTTCTTCTTCTAACTTCGACAAATCAAGCCCCAATTCCGCCGCAGCTTCC
>CAMNJU010000275.1 GCA_946541595.1 uncultured Planctomycetales bacterium | reverse complement strand
GTTGGAAAATTATATTGTAATTGCCCTCGCTTGTTTCTTCGAAATTGTGTATTACAATGCGGCGTCGAACGTAGGAGTTGCCAAAAGTGAACGTTTACTTTTGTGATCTCTGTCCTCAGAGGTCTTTTTACTCTGAGGGAAAAGATGGGGACGTTCATTCTCTACGGAACTCTTTGCGTTTGCTGTTTTTGTTCTGCATGAACATGGCAAACGAATTTCTTCTGGAACGTTGTTCGTTCGCTTACTGCGCGATTCTGTATTTCGCGTGAGTGAGTTTTGCCATACGGAAAAAGACGTTTAAACTTGCTTCCACGGGCTGATTGTCAGCTCGCCGGCGGGGGTACGTCTTCTTTTCTGAGGGTTCTTGTGGATGTTAACCCTTAGCGTTTCAATACTTACGACAATATGTTACAGCGGAACGCAAAATTCTATGGAGCGCTTCAGCTCCTTACATTTCTGAAAGAGGAGATTCTTTAATGTCAAATGGCAGTGATGGCGGCTATGGCACAGACAAACAAACTAACGAGAGCGACAGACTCACTTTTGATCCTTCCGACGGCGAACAGATGGGCGGAGATTCCTACCGTGACGACGGCCGTCCTTCTTCGCCTTTCGAGGAGAAAGGGACGCGCCTGCCTGACCCGGCCGAAGTCATTGCCAAGATGAGCTCCAACCTAACTGACATGGACGGACCTCGCGGCTCTGGCGGAACGGGTCAGGATTATGATTCTGACTCGGATTACCGATCGCGTGACGACGAGTACGGCGGACGCAGAGACGGCAGCGAGGAATGGAACGACAGATACAGCAGAGACGACAGATACAATAGAGACGGCTATAATAGAGACGACAGAGAACGGAGTAGAGGATTCGACAGCGACGAAAGAGAGTTAAACAGACGGTACGAGAACGACGGCCAAGACGAATACGGCGACAGGGGGCCTCGCGACGATTACGGTTCGAGATATCAGCCGAGGGGGTTCCGGCAGAACGACGGATATTCCGGCGGCGATTACCCTTACGATAGACAGGATTCATATCGCAACGGCCCCGGTTACCGTGAATCCGGTTATCCCAACGATCGCGGTCCGCGAAATATCCGCGAATACCGAGAGAGTCGCGGTCGGCGCGACGGTTACGACGGCTATCAGAACGAATACGGAGGCGGCTATCAGGGAGGCGGTTATAACGGCCGATACGACGAACGGTACGACGAGCCGGGATATCGCGACAACGGCTATTCGAACCGTCAGTACAATCAAGGTTACAATAACAGATATAATAACGGTTACGGACCGCGCGGCGGCTATCAGCCTCAAGGCCGTTTCCAGCGCAAGAGTCCGAGAAACAGCGCTTTGGCGCCTGTCGCGACGCGTGCTCGCGAATTTGAAAACGCCGGTAAAGATCCTTACGATCCCGTTAACCAATATGAGTTCATAGGCGCCCTTGAACTTCACCCGAACGGGTACGGTTTCCTGCGCCGCAGCCAAGAGAGTTATATTCGTCAGCTCTCCGATCCGTTTGTCCCGGGAAGTCTCATTGAGAAATACGGCCTGAGAGAGGGCGTTCTCATTAAAGCTTCGGTTCAGCCGAAGCGCGGGGCTCAAGGGCCGCGCGTTCGCGAGATCCTCGAGATTGAGCCGCTCAAGGACGGTTCGGCAGGCATGAAACCGGAAGAGTACGCCAAAACGCCCGAGTTTGACGAACTTATCCCGGTAACACCTTGGCAGCGCTTAAGGCTTGAAACTGCGAAAGAGCCTATATCTACGCGAGTTATGGATCTCTTTACTCCGCTTGGCAAAGGTCAGCGCGCTCTTATTGTCGCGCCTCCGCGTTCCGGAAAGACCGTTCTACTGAAACAGATTAGTCAGGCGATTACGCTGAACTATCCCGACGTCCACGTCATCGTTCTTCTTATCGACGAAAGACCGGAAGAAGTTACCGACTTCAAGCTGTCTGTTAACGCGGAAATTATCGCGAGCAGTCTGGACTGCGAACTCGAAAGCCATATTCGGCTTGCCAACTTCGTAACGAAACGCTGCAAGAGACTTGTCGAGTCTGGAAAAGACGTCTTTTTGCTGCTTGACTCGATTACCAGACTCGCACGCGCGTTTAACAAGTGGGTGGGAAATACCGGCAGAACCATGTCTGGAGGCGTTGACATCAAGGCAATGGACGTGCCTAAGAAGATCTTTTCTTGCGCGCGTCAGTGCAAGGAGATCGTGAGAGACGAAGACGGGAATCCGCTTAGAGACGAGTATGGCGAGGTTGTCACGAGAGACGGCGGCTCGCTGACGATAGTCGGGACCGCGCTTGTTGAGACAGGCAGCCGCATGGACGACCTTATCTTCCAAGAGTTTAAAGGGACTGGCAATATGGAACTCGTGTTAACGCGCGACTTAGCGGATCGCCGTATTTGGCCCGCTATCGACATTCGCCAGTCCGGAACGCGTCACGAAGAAAAACTCATGGACGAAGAGGAATTGAATAATTCGAGCGCGCTGCGAAGAACAATGACGTCGATGGATCCCGCCGACGCGATGCAGCGTTTGGTCGGCGTGCTTGAAAAGAGCAATTCTAACGAAGAGTTTTTCTCAAAGTATATGATGAAAAGGTAAAAAAGACAAAAAATTTTTCATTTGTGCTTTAAAAAAACTAACGTGAATTATAATCCCCCGATTTCAGTCGAAAACGCGGCTGACGTCGGGGGCTGCTGCCTGATATTAAAAATGACTGAAAAGATTAGAAAAGCGATCGTCCTTGCCGCGGGCAAGGGGACGCGCATGAAGTCCGACTTGCCGAAAGTTTTGTTCCCCATCTGCGGCAAGCCGATGATTCATTACGTTTTGGACGCTCTCGAACGCGCGAACGTCGACGAAGTTCTCGTCGTTGTGGGCTATCAGAAAGAGGCCGTCTGCGAAGAAATCAAGACGCGTAAAAACGTCAAGTTCGCGGAACAGAAGGAGCTTTTGGGCACTGGGCACGCCGTTATGTCTTGCCGTGAATATCTCGAAGGATACGACGGGTCCGTCTTTATCGTCGCCGGCGATAATCCTATGCTGCAAAGTTCTTCCGTCGACCGTCTCTTTGAGGAATTCGAAAAAGGGGACGCCGCGTGTGTGCTCGGGACCGTCTACAAGGAGAATCCGTTTGGGATGGGCCGTATTCTTCGCGACGCGGCGGGGAATTTTATCGGCGTCGTTGAGGAAAAAGACGCGACCGACGAACAGCGCAGAATCAAGGAGATCAACATCAGCTACTACGTGTTCGACACGCCGGAGCTTTTGAAATCTCTTGATTCGATTCGCAACAACAACGCGCAGAAGGAATACTACATTACCGACGTTCCGAAGATTCTTCTCGACGCCGGCAAGAAGATTCTTGCGCTCCCTGTCCTCAAAGAAATCGAATGCCTCGGCGTCAATACTCAAGCGGACGTCGCCGAAGTAGAGAAGGCGCTGCAAGCCAACGCATGATCTTGTATTTTTGCGCCGACGCAGCTTAACGAGGCGCGGTGGTTCCTTTTCAAAAGGATCCGCTGCGCCTTTTTGTATGCGCGCGGCCGTTTGCTCGCGTTCTCCCGCGCGGCCCTCGGCTCGGATTTTACGTGAAAAGCGCTATTTCCCTAAGAATTTCTCAATTCCTATCCTCCAGACGCCCGATATTAACGCCGGAAAAGCTCCGCAATTGCGAAATTGCGATTCGAGCGGCGCGTTCCCGAAGGAGCGGACGCGCCATGCGTCGGCGCGAGCGCGCGCCGTCGGCTATTTTTCCACAAAATCGGCAGATTCATTTCAGTCGCAACGTCTGGGCTGCCGATAGACCTGTAAACAACAGCGCGTTGAGCGAGTTTTCTTGCGTGGCGCGCGGATATCGGTTAATCCGAAACGTTCGGCGATGACTGAGCAAGGCTAATTCGAGGGACGTTTCATTTCACGGAGGAAAAGCGCGATGCGTAAATTTCTACTGTCGCTGTTATTGGGAGCCCTGACGGTCAGCTCCGTCGGGTGCGTGTTGCCGGCATACTCCGGCGACCCTCAGAAGCGTACCCAGCAGCTTTATAATACATCGGAAGACTTGCGTCAAATTGAAGAGACGTGGGAACGCGTTTGGATGATCGACCAGCCGTCTCACATGACGCCGTACCGTACTCATGGCGGTATTACCTGATACTGCGGCTCGCGACGGCTAACCGTTTACCTCGCGTTATTCCGAACACTGAGAAAGCGCGCGTTCCTTTGGGGGCGCGCGTTTTTTTCGTGGAAGCGTTCCGTTTGAAATTTAAGGGAACGCGGAGAAAACTGCGGTTTGGACGCGGGCCCTTCGACGCTTGGGAAAGAAAAAATATAAATTTTCAAGT
>CAMNJU010000274.1 GCA_946541595.1 uncultured Planctomycetales bacterium | reverse complement strand
AATGATGAATCCAATATTGTTTTTTATACGGCAGGATTAGAGCCTATTAGAACTAACTATAAAGATTTTCCAAATTGGAAATACACTAAGAATACAGATTTACTGCTTGCAAGGAACGGTACGCCGTACGTCTATTCCCCTGATGAAGGCGCTTGTTACACTGACCACATTATCAGAGCGGCAGTTATGGAGTCAGTTAATCGTACTTTTGTCCAGTATTGTTTAAGCCAGAGCATTAAAAGCGTTGTTGTTGAAGGCGTGAGCCTTCCAACTTGGTCTGCGTCGTTATGGAATGAACAGGTTATTCCGTGGCCGTCGGCTAACGTTCAAAGACGCATCGCCAATTTCCTCGACGCCGAATGCGCGCGGATAGACGCCATAATAGAGCAAACGCGCGCGACCGTGGAGGAGTACAAGAAGCTGAAACAGTCGATTATCACGCAAGCCGTTACGAAAGGGATTCGCCCCAACCGCCCCATGAAGGACAGCGGGATTGAGTGGATTGGGGAGATTCCGGCTGATTGGGAGATATCGAATTTAGGAGCGATATCTGAAAACTTGAGGAACGGATATGTAGGACCAACGAAGGATCTGTTTTATGACGAAGGTATTCCCTACATTCAATCGCTTCATATAAAAGATGGCAGAATAGATTTTTCCCGTCATGAATACTATGTGTCAGAAGATTGGGCCAATGCTCACCCCAAAATAAAAACGGACGATCTTCTTATAGTTCAAACTGGCGATATAGGAAACGTCGGTTTAGTGCCGAAGGAGTATAACCTGTGTAATTGTCATGCCCTCATAATAGCGACGCTAAAAAAAGAAACTGTTTTTCCGGAGTTTATAACATTCTTCCTAAGAAGTCATGTCGGTCGAGAATTATTGCTGTTTTATAAAACCGGAGCGTTGCTTCCTCATTTAAATTCAGGAAAGATCAAATTTGCCAGTATATGTGTGCCTAAATTAAGTGAACAAAAAGAAATTGTCGATTGGCTTAATGCTGAAGAAGCCAAGATAGATGCCCTGATTTGTGGAAAAGAAACTTTTATTTCTGAATTGGAAAGCTACAAAAAATCCCTGATATACGAATACGTCACCGGTAAAAAGGAGGCTCCGCTATGAGTATCGACGAGACGAACGAAAAGAAGTTTGAATCGGATATCGAGTCGTATTTCATATCGCCGTCTGGCGGGTATACGAAAGGCTCAGACGTTTACGACGCGAAGCGGGGACTTTTCGTCAATACGCTGATCTCCTTTATTCAGGCGACGCAGCCGAAGGCGTGGGAGCGGTTTGCGAACGCGAACAAGGTCGATCCGGTCGGGAAGTTCGTCTCGGCGTTCAATAACGCGTGCGACATGTACGGTCTGCTCTCCGTACTGCGCCACGGGTTCAAGCATCGGGGCATATCGTTCCGCGTCTGCTATTTCAAGCCGGAATCGAAACTGAACGCGACGTCGTCGGCGCTTTACGCGCAGAATCGGTTCGACTGCTACCGGCAGTGGTATTACAGCGCGGATACGAACAAGAGCGTCGATATGGTTCTCGTTCTGAACGGGATCCCCGTCTTCGCGTTCGAGCTCAAAAATCAGTATACGGGCCAGACGGTCGAGAACGCGAAACAGCAATGGTCGGAAGACCGGGACCCGCGCGAAATCTGCTTTCAGTTCAATAAGCGGATTCTCGGTTTCTTTGCGGTCGATCATACGGAAGTCTGGACGACGACGCGGCTTGAAGGGAA
Source organism: uncultured Planctomycetales bacterium (assembly GCA_946541595.1). Classification (GTDB taxonomy): domain Bacteria; phylum Planctomycetota; class Planctomycetia; order Pirellulales; family Thermoguttaceae; genus RUG369. The sequence continues at coordinate 2,619 of CAMNJU010000274.1, read as the reverse complement.
GAAGACGTTCTTTCTGCCGTTCAATCAGGGGAGCGAGGGCGCGGGCCGGAACGGGGGCGCGGGCAATCCTCCGAACCCGAACGGATATCCGACGGCGTATCTCTGGGAAGACGTCTTTACGCGCGACAGTATGGCGGATATTCTGCAGAAGTTCATTCACCTTCAGGTCAAAAGAGAGAAGAAGATTCTGCCGGACGGAACCGAAAAGACGGAACAGAAGCAGCGGCTTATCTTTCCGCGCTTTCATCAGCTCGACGCGGTCCGCAAGACGCTCGCGCACGTGTCGGAGCACGGGCCGGGCCACAACTACCTCATTCAGCACAGCGCGGGGTCGGGCAAGTCGAATACGATCGCGTGGACGGCGTACCGGCTCGCGTCCCTCTTTAATAAGGAGGACGTTCCGGTCTTTTCGAGCGTAATCGTGGTAACCGACCGGACCGTGCTCGACGCGCAGCTTCAGGAGACGATCTCCGGATTCGATCATAAGCTCGGCGCGGTCGAGACGATCGGGGAGCATAAGAGCAGTAAGGACCTGCGCGACGCGATTAATTCGGGCGCGCGCATTATTGTAACGACGCTTCAGAAGTTCCCGGTTATCTATCAGGAAGTCGATTCCGTTAAGGGGCGCAACTTCGCCGTTATTGTGGACGAGGCGCATTCGTCGCAGACGGGTATGTCCGCCATGAAGCTCAAGGCGGCGCTCGCCGATACGGAAGAGGCGCTCCGGGAATACGCCGAGCTCGAAAAGGAGCAGGAGGCGGAATTCGATCCCGACGACAAGCTTGTGCGCGAGATGAGCGTTCACGGCAAGCATAAGAATCTGTCCTTCTTCGCGTTTACGGCGACCCCGAAAAATACGACCCTCGAAATGTTCGGCACGGAATATGGGGACGGAAGTTTTCATCCGTTCCACATTTACAGTATGCGTCAGGCGATCGAGGAAGGGTTCATTCTGGACGTGCTCCAGAATTACATGACGTACGACACGTGCTTTAAAATCGCCAAGACGGTCCCGGAGAATCCGGACCTGCCCGCCAGCCGCGCCGCGAAAGTCATACGCCAGTTCGAGACGCTGCATCCGTACAATATAAGTCAGAAAGCGCAGATTATCGTCGAGACCTTTATGACGACGACGCGCAATAAGATCAACGGGCGCGGCAAGATGATGGTCGTTACGTCGTCCCGGCTCGCCGCCGTGCGCTATTTCCACGAGTGCAAACGCTATATTGACGAGAAAGGATATGAGGGCGTCGGCGTTCTGGCGGCGTTTTCCGGCGCTGTTCAGGACGGGGACGCCGAATGGACGGAGCCGGGCCTGAACGTGCGCGAGGACGGAAGCCATATTGGCGAGTCGCAGACGAAAGCGGAATTTCACGAGAATTTCCACGTCCTGATCGTCGCGGAGAAGTATCAGACGGGGTTCGACGAGCCGCTTCTGCATACGATGATCGTCGATAAGGAGCTGCGCGGCGTTAAGGCGGTGCAGACGCTCTCGCGCCTCAATCGGACGTGTCCGGGCAAGAGCGACACGTTCATACTCGACTTCATTAATACGAACGAGGATATTCTGAAGGCGTTTCAGCCGTTCTATGAAGAGACGGCGCTCGAAGAGGAAGTCAATACCGACCTTCTCTATCAGGTTCAGCTTGATCTGCGCGGCTACGCGCTCTATTCGGGCAAAGAGATCGGCGAATTCGTCGCGGAGTACGCCAAGCCCGTCAAGCCGGGCGACAACGCGCCCGGACGCATGACGAGCGTTCTTCTGCCGGTCTGCGCCCGATACAACAAGCTGACCGACGACGAACGCTATAAGTTCCGGCGCGACGCCCGAAAGTTCGTGAAATGGTACGGGTACGTCTCGCAGGTGGCGCGCATGTTCGATATGGACCTGCATCGGGAATACGTCTTTATGAGCTATCTGCTCAAGCTGATTCCCCAGGATAAGACCGAGCCGCTCGATCTGGAAGGGAAACTCAAGCTCGAATATTACAAGTTGAAAAAGACGTTCGAAGGGGCGATCGCGCTGCAGCAGGAGCCGGGCGTGATTAAGCCCGCCGCGGCCGTCGGAGCGGGCCGGCCGGAGCAGAAGAAGCCGCTCGACGAGATTATCGAGAGGATCAACGAGCAGTATAAAGGGAATTTCAGCGACGCGGATATTGTCGTACTGACCGCGCTGCATGGGAAGCTCGTTAAGAACGAGCGGCTCCGCGATCTGGCGAAAGAGTCCGATCCGAAAATCTTTGAGGAGAGCGTCTTTGATAAGTTCTTTTCCGATACCGCGCAGGAGAGCTATCGGGAATCGGAAGAGACCTATCGGTCGCTCTTTGCCGAATCGGCAAAGTATAACGCGATTAAGCACGCGCTCGCGCAGGCGCTTTACGCCCTTTGGACGCGAAAATAATAGGCGGCGGCGCGAACGTTGCCGGTTCGCGCTCCTTGCCGGACGGGCATTTCGCGCTCCTTGTCGGACGGGCATTTCGCGCTCCTTGTCGGACGGGCATTTCGCGCTTCCGCGCGGAACTTCGGTAATCGCTCCCGTTGGTCGCTTGCCGTTGCGTTTGTTTACGGCGAAGCGGCGTTAGCCGCGAGGCGTCACTCCGCCGAAGGCGGAAAGCCGCC
>CAMNJU010000273.1 GCA_946541595.1 uncultured Planctomycetales bacterium | reverse complement strand
CCCAACGCGTTGCGACGGCGTGTGCGCTTGGCGGGATATAAAGCGTCGGTTACGCCAGCGACCAACGGGAGCGGTTACCGCACGCCCGCGCGGAAGCGCGAACCGGGTCCCGCGCCGTCGCGGGCGTTGCGGCGGCGGTCAGCGTCGGGACGCCGCCATTTGGGCGCGAGCGCCGGGACGGCAGTTTCGGGCCAGCGACCAACGGGAGCGGTTATCGCAGTTCCGCGCGGCAGCGCGAACAGGGAGCCGCGCCTCGCGGCCCGCGCGGTAGCGCGAAAAGGGAGCCGCGCCTCGCGGCCCGCGCCGTCGCGGGCTATTTTTCGTAACGTCCGCGGAATTTGAAGTTGCGCATTTTAGCGGCCAGGAATTCCGGGGTTCCGGTATAGCGCGGATTGCCGCCTAGCCCGATCATTTCGGAATCGGTCGTCATAACGTCGTCGGTCGCGATCGCGCCGAGTTCTTCCCCGTCGAGCCATAGCGTCCAGTCGCGCTCTTCTTTAACGACGCGGAGCTTATGCCAGACGCCGGGCGCGATCTTCGTGCGGAGCGTCATGCCCCCTTTCGGGCCTTCGACGGCGCCGTAAATCTTTCCTTCGGAGTCGATTGCGACCCGGAGCGGATCGTCGTTCCCTTTATGCCACGCGGAAATTACTTGCGCAAATCCTTTCTCGGGCGGGCTGTCGAGCATGAACTCGACGCTCGCGTCGAACGCGGCGGCAGGAAACGCGTCGAGCGAATAGGTCAGGAGCGAATCGACGCCGTTAAACGCGACCGCTTCTCCGTTTGCGTCGGCAAGATTCTGCGCCGTTCCGACGGTTCCGACGGTCGGATTCGGGGCCCCGGCGAGCGGATCCTCAATGAGAGTCCGCATCTGCTTATTCTGAGCCGCGCGTTCGCGCCACGCTTCCAAATCGAATTCCGGCAGACTCGGATCGACGCGGAACCGGCGGCCGGGCGCGCGCGATTCCGTCTCCCCGAACTCGTTGCGCGCAATAATCTTCCAGTAGTACGTCTTATTCGGCTCGAGCGCGCGCGCCGTTTCGGGCGCGGCGACGGCGTCCTTTCCGTTTTCCGACTCGACTTCAAAGAGAACCTGCTCGAAGTCGGGCGACTCGGAGACCGCGACCCGGAACTGGAACCGGTCCGCGCCCGTTACTTTGCGCCATGTAAAGGGCAGGGCGCCGGGCGCGACGCCAGCGTCCTGCTTGGGGCTCTCGCACGCGGGCGGCGGGGGCGGGAGCTTTTCAAACGGAAGCCACGACGCGTAGCTCTCGCCAAGCGCGCCCGCAAACGCGAAGTCCGTGAGAAAGAGCGGCTTGTCCGGATTGCCCGTATCGAGCCGAACGAAGATCAGGGGCGCGTAGAATCCGACCCGTTCCGCGTTCGGATTCGAGCGCAGCAGCTCGACGTCCGCGGTCCGGAGCGCGTCGGGCGTAAGCGTCGGAATCGCGTCCGGTTCAAACGAATTAAAGAACTGATCGTAGGCGAGCAGGAGCGGCCCGTAGTAGACGCACCCTCTGTCGGCGAAGTCGCCGTCCCCGCGTTCGACGCGCAGCGTCATGGGCAGACTGAGCGTAATCGGCTCGCCCAATTTCCACGCGCGCCGGATCGCGCAAAATTGGCCTGACGCGAGGGCGCGCGGCTGCGCGTCGGGGCGTTCGGTCAGGGTCGCGCCTTCGGCCCACGCCGGTACGCGCAGATATAGCGTAAATTCCGCCTCGGAGCCGTCTTCCGGGCCGAGCTCGAGCGTAACGCGGCCGTCGGCGGGATATTCGGTCTTTTGCACGAGCGCGACGCGTCTGCCGTCGAACTCGAACGTCTGTCTGCCGGCGCCGTAGTAGTTCAGATAGAGCGCGGGCCTGTTCTCTTCGTCGCGGCCGTTCATAACGCACCAGTTGACGAGCTCGGCGAATCCGCGCGGGCTATTGACGCTGCAGCAGTTGAGATCCGGCTGGCCGGGCCGGGCCTGAAACGCGATCGTCTGCGTCGCGGCTTCCCGGCGTCCGTTCATGGGCGTGTTATAGGCGCACCATGATCCGGACGGATGCGTATAGGCGCAAACGGCGTTATAGAGCGAATTTTCGAGCGCGTCGGCGCACTGCGGATCTGCGGTCGTACGGAGCGCTTCGACCGTGAGCGCGATCCACGCGACGGTACAGCACGTCTCGATCGCGCCGTCCCGGTACGGGGACCCGACCGCCTGCTCGCCCGAACTGAACGAGCCGTTATTGTGAACGTCGCGTTTGAGAATACTTTCCCAAAGATTGAGGAACGCGCGTTTGTACGTTTCGTCGCCCGTGATCCGGTGGAACTCTTCCAGTCCGAGGATCGTGTGCAGGGATTCCCAGCGCGGCTGCGCCGTGCGGTAGAATTCGGTTCCCGCAAGTCCGGCGCGGTAGAAATCACCTTTGCTTTCGAGGTCGGAAAGAACGCGATAAGCGCAGTCGAGATAATGTTTTTCGCCGGTTAGCCGATAGAGCTGGCAGAGCGCCGTCATGATAGCGAAATTGACTTCGTCCGAGCCGACGTCTTTAACGCCAAGTTCCTTGCCGTCGGCGTCTTTTCGATAGAAGATCTTTTCGACGAACATGCCCGCTCGCCGCGCCGCTTCGAGTGCGTTCGCGTCTCCGTAACGCTCGTAGCAGAGCATGAGCGCGGTCATGGCGTGATAATGCCCCCACAGGTCCCAGCAGACGGTCAGGCGCTCGTTCTTAGCGTACGGGCCGAGGTATCCGTCCCGGTCCTGACTCGCGATTAGGGCGGCGACCGCAGCAGAGACCGTCGCTTTAAGTTCCGGTTCGTCGGTCGTTTGCATTAGGAGAACGGCGTTTTCGAGGTACTTGCCGATAAATTCGCCGACCCACGGGACGTAATAGCCGCTCGCGAGCGGGGTTCGACCGCGCATTTGCAGTACGGCGAGCATGGCCGGGTTCGCTTTTGGCGCGCGCAGCTCCCAGTTCGCAACGACGTCCGCGATTCGCTTGCCGAGATAGCCTTCGTACTTGGCTTTTAGGTCGGGCGCGGACGCGAGCGGCTGCGGGGCCGCGTCCTGATATTCTTTAGTTCGTCCGGCCTCGGACAAGACGGGCGGCTGCGGGGCCGCGTCCTGTTTTTTTTCCGTTTGCGCGGCTGCGGGCGAGACGAGTGCCGCGAGCGCGGCGACGCTGAGAACGAAAGAGGATAAACGCATGATAGCGCTCCGTTTCGAGCTTGAGCGAAAAAAGGAGCGCGCCGGGTCGGGGATCCGCGGCGCGCCGAATTGGGCGGATGAACGTTTGGCCCGCGAATTATTTCGAGAAGAAGTCGAGCGCGAGCGGGAGCGAGACGCGCCAGTAGTCCCAGCTGTGGACGCCGTCTCGGACGCGCAGTTCGCACGGGACCTTGAGCCGTTTCGCGGTCTGGAAGAAGCGGTAGGCGCCGTCGAGGCAGAAGTCGTCGTCGCCGCAGTCGATCGTAAACCGCACGGCGCTCTTATCTTCGAGCTTTTCGAGCTGGAGAACGACGTCGTCGTTTTCGGCCTTCTTAATCATTTCGGCGTATGTTTCGTCGGAGACGTTCCCCTCTTTTTTCGGGCGCTGCTGGCCGAACATGACGGCGGGGCTCATGGCGTACGCGGCGCTGAAGACGTCCGGATGATGGACCGCGTAGAGGAGCGTGCCGTAGCCGCCCATGGAGAGGCCGGCGATCGCGCGATTCTCGCGGTCGGCTTTAATTCGGTATTCCTTTTCGACGGCGGGTATGAAGTTTTCGAAGAAGAAGGTTTCGTATTGGTCGGGCCCGTCGAACGCGTTGCGGTACCATGTAACGCGGCCGTCCGGCATGACGATAATCCGTTTTCTGTCCGGATGTTCTTCAAAGTACTTGTCGCAAATCTTCTGCATCTGGCCCTTTTCGGCGCTCGACCAGGTCTTTTCGTCGTCGCTGTAGCCGTGAAGGAGGTAGAGGACCGGATAGCTTTCGTCGGAGTCGGCGTAGCCCGCGGGCGTATAGACGACGTAGCGCATGTCCGCGTTGAGCGCGTCGTTGTGGATCGTGCGCGCGTCGAGACTGCTTCCGGACGGCGCGTCCTGAGCGTACGAGGCGGGGTTCGACGCGAACGCGAGCGCAAGCGCCGCAAACGCGGCGGTTAAGAACGTGGGGTAACGGAACATTATGCAATTCTCCCAAGTTAGGCGTTGATGCGGGCGGAAGACGCGGTTCTTCGGAACAGGCCCGCCGACCGAATAACGCCATTGTACCGCACGCACTAACGCGGCGTCAAGCGGCGACGGCGCCGCTCCCGGTTCGCGCTTCCGCGCGTGCGTACGGTAACCGCTCCCGTTGGTCGCTTGCCCGGAATTGCCGTCCCGGCGCTCGCGCCCAAATGGCGGCGTCCCGA
>CAMNJU010000272.1 GCA_946541595.1 uncultured Planctomycetales bacterium | reverse complement strand
GCGGCCCCATGTACGAGCGATTTTTTCGATCCGCAGAAGAGAGTCGCGATGGCGTCTTCACGGTTGAAACGCAGCGCCTTACAGACGACCAGAATGATAAAGAAGACAGTGAAGAAGAGAGCGACCATTCCGACGGTCAGCCAGAAGAGCGCCGCGGCGGACAGCCCGTCGAACATCTTTTCGGCGAACGAACTGCAAAAGGAGACGTAGACGATTAGGACGATCGTGCTCTGATCGAACTTGCGCAAGAGCGCGCTGTTGCGCCGCGAAAATTCCCCCCAGTAGCGGTTGGCAAAGACTCCGAGACAAACGGGCGCGATGACCTGAATTATAAGGGAGACGAGCACAGGACCGAGGTCTCGGCCGCCGGAAGAAGAGTCGATAAAGAGCCGCATCCAAAGGGGGGTGAGAAAAACGCCGAGCAGGCTGGAGATACTCGCGTCGAAAATAGCCGCAGGGACGTTGCCGCGCGCGATATTCGTCATAACGACGGACGAGGAAACGGTCGAGGGCAACGCCGCGAGAAAGAAAATCCCAAGCCAAATGCCCGTCCTGATCGTCTGCGCTTCAACACTTTCGGCGGCGTTTTCGCCAGACGCGGGGACAGTCGTTTGCGAGGCCGTTTCAACGTTCTCGGATTCCGCGCGCGCCTGAAGTGCGAGCACGTCTTTATGGGTGGGCGTGACGCCCGAGAGCGACATGACGGCAAGAACAAGAACCGGGAAGAGGAGAAAAGTCGACGTCATGACGACGGCGTGCATTTTCATGTTAGAAAGACCGATTCGGATCTTCTCCCAGTTGAGGCGCAGACCGTAAAAGAAGAAAATGAGCGAAACGCCCAAATTCGCAAGCGTCGAGAGCGAAAATGTCCCTTTTTTCGCTCCGAAGTACGGATAGAGCCACGCTAGAAAGATCGCCCCAAAAAGGGAGAGTATAAAACCGTCGAGTCCAAATTGTTGAAGTATTTTTTTCACACGCTCTCCCGTTCCTGTCGATTCGCGCTCAGCGCGCCGTCTAGTTTTTTTCTGATATTATAAGCCATATTGTCGTCCTCTCAAGCGTTAAAAGAGGAATCCTGCGCGTTAAAATGGGCGTGAAAAATCTCTTTCGGCGCTTGTCGGGGCCCTTGTTCTCTGTTAAACTTTTCATATAGGTTCGGGACTTTCGCCACTCCTTTTATTTTCTTGCGGAGCGGCGCAGAATTCGCAATGTCCCGCTTTTCCGGCGTACTTATACAGCGTCGACGCCGCGTCGGCGCATGGCGAGGTTCACTATGAAAAAATCTTATTTAGCGATCGATATGGGCGCGTCGAGCGGTCGACACGTCGTGGGGCATTTTGACGGTAAAAGAATCGAACTGGAAGAGCTCTATCGCTTTGAGAACGGTCCGGTCGAAATGAACGGGTCTCTTTTCTGGGACCTGCCCGGTCTTTGGAAAAGCGTTCAAAACGGCCTTCACGTTGCCGGTTCCAAATACGGTTCCCAAATAGCGAGCGTCGGAGTCGACACGTGGGGCGTGGACTTCGCGTTCCTCGGACGCGGCCACGAACTGCTTGGCAATCCGTATTGCTATCGTGACCCCCGCACCGACGGCGCTATGGAACGCGCGTTCCGAATTGTTCCTCGCGAAGAGATTTTTGCTCAGACTGGGCTGCAGTTTATGGACTTCAATTCGCTCTACCAGCTCATGGTTATGCGCGAAAAGAACTCGCCTCTGTTTGACGTTGCGCAGCGCCTGCTGCAAATTCCCGACCTGTTCCACTGGCTCCTTTCCGGCGTTGAAAGCAATGAATTTACGAACGCGACGACGACTCAGTGCTTTAATCCGACGACGCGCTCCTGGGCATACTCGCTCCTCAAAAAATTTGATATTCCGACGAACTTTCTGCCTCCGACGACGGAGCCGGGTACGACGCTCGGGAAACTTCGTTCCGCCCTTGCCAGCGACTCCGGTTTGATCGATACGCACGTTGTTTTGCCGGGTACTCATGATACGGCCAGCGCGGTCTTCGCGGTGCCGTCGGCGAGTCCGCAAGGTACGCCCGACTGGGCTTATATCAGTCTTGGAACGTGGGCCCTTATGGGAATCGAATCGCCTAAGCCGGTCGTGAACGACGTCGTTTCGAAATTTAACTTTACGAATGAAGGGGGCGTCTGCGGCACGACCCGTATTTTGAAGAATATCTGCGGAATGTGGCTGCTTCAGGAATGCCGTCGCGTGTGGAATCAACAGGGCAAAAAGAACGCCGCTGGCGAGCCGCTTGATTGGGAAGATATGAATATCATGACGGCGAACGCACGCCCGTTCGTAACGTTCATCGATCCGGACGATCCGGTCTTCTCAAAGCCGGGCAATATGCCGCAAATTATTCGCGAATACGCGAAACGTACGGGCCAGACCGTTCCGGAAACGGACGGCGCCGTTCTTCGCACGATCGTCGACAGTCTCGCGCTCAAATTCCGCCGCGTTCTCGCTATGTGCGAAGAGATTGGCGGTCAGAGTATCAATACGATTCACGTCGTTGGCGGCGGCGTTCGCAATAAGCTTCTGCTTCAGGCGACGGCGGACGCGACCGGACGGCGCGTGGTCGGCGGGCCGATTGAGGGAACGGGCGTGGGCAATATCCTCATGCAGGCGATCGGAGCGGGCGACGTTTCCGGTATGGAAGAAGCGCGCGAGATTGTTCGCAACAGCTTCGACGTCGTAACGTTCGAGCCGTTTACGAGCAGCGAGGCCGCATGGGGCGAAGCGTACGAACGCTTTCTGACGATTCTGAAGTGAGTCGGGCGTAAGCCAAAAAGGTCCGTTCGTTTTGGCGCGCGGACCTTTTCCGAGATCATCTGGAGCGAGTCGTTCGAGCGCGGTTGGCGCCCGTCTCGCTCTTTTTTTATCCTGACGGTCGGCGCGCCGACCGATTAGCGGAATCCAATTAGAAAGTTGCGGAATGACAAACGAAGAAAGAAACGCGGCGCAGTCTGACGTTCCTCCTTCCGGCGGCTCCGGCGGTTTGTTCGGAGACGCCAATGAGAAAGAGAACGGTAAGAAAGTCTGCTTCCTGCTGTGGCCCTTTGTTCAATGTCAGCGGTTTATACGCTTCCTTTACGACTGGGTCCTTTCTTGGGCTCACTCCAAGTTCGGAACGCTTGCGCTTGGAGCCCTTTCTTTTGCCGAGAGCTCATTTTTTCCGATTCCCCCGGACGTATTGCAAATCGCGCTCTCGATCGAGCGCCCGAAACGCTCTTTTTATTACGCGGCGGTAAGCGCGATCGCTTCCGTATGCGGCGCGGCGTTCGGGTGGTATATCGGCTACGCTCTGTGGGACGCGCTTGGAGGTTACTTTGTGCCCGCTATTATTTCTCAGGCGAATATGGACAAAGTGAGCGCGTTCTTTGCGAAGTACGGATTCTGGGCGCTCTTTGCGGCTGCGTTTACTCCGATTCCATTCAAAGCGTTTACAATTTCCGCAGGTATCGCGAGTATGTCGCTGCCGATTATGCTGGCGGCTTCGCTCGTCGGACGAAGCGCGCGCTTCTTTTTGACCGCAGCGTTGATCTACGTCTTTGGACCCGGAATTAAAAGCTGGATCGACAAGTACTTCGGCGTCTTGACGTTTGCGTTTTTAATTTTATTGATCGGCGGCTTTTACTGCGTGAAATTCATCATGTGATTTTCGAACGCCTTAGCCGCTTTTGAGACTGTTTTGAGAAATTAACCTTATCCTATGGAATCGAACGATCTTTTTGACAGCAGCGACTCGGTACGCTCGGGTAAAGCGTTGGCGCACGTAAAGACGGCTGTTTTTCCGGGGCCCATTAAGCTTTCGACTGGGCGTTTTCTGCCGGAACTAAAAATCGCGTATGAGACGTACGGCGAACTTGATCCTCAGAAAGACAACGCCGTTTTGATTTTTCACGCGCTTTCGGGCGACTCGCACGTTGCCGCTCACGACGCGAACGACGACCCTGGCTGGTGGGATATTCTCGTTGGGCCGGGCAAATATGTCGATACGAACCGTTATTTCGTTATCTGCGCGAATGTTCTTGGCGGCTGCCGGGGAACGACGGGACCGGACAGTATCAATCCGGAAACCGGCAAGGAGTACGGCGTCGATTTTCCTCCGATTACGGTCGCGGATATCGTCGACTCGCAGCGTATGCTTGTAGAATCGCTTGGAATTGAACGTCTTCTGGCGATTATTGGCGGATCCCTTGGCGGTCTCATGGCGCTCGACTGGGGCACGCGCTATCCGGACGGCGTAGCGGGAATCGTGGCGATTGCGACCGGCCCGCGTATGACGACTCAGGCGCTGGCGTTCGATATTGTCGCGCGCAACGCGATTATGAGCGATCCGCATTTTTACGGCGGGGAATATTACAACAAAGAGGTCGGACCGGCGACCGGTCT
>CAMNJU010000271.1 GCA_946541595.1 uncultured Planctomycetales bacterium | reverse complement strand
CGCGCGGTAGCGCGAACCGGGTCCCGCGCCGTCGCGGGCGTCGGTTATACCGGCCTTTCGGCCGGTTGTTGGTATGCGCCGGGACGGCAGTTTGGGGCAAGCGACCAACGGGAGCGACAACCGCAGATCCGCGCGGTAGCGCGAACCGGGTCCCGCGCCGTCGCGGGCGTCGGTTTTTATTTGAAGCAATACATAAAATAATATGCAATACGAATTTACAGGAACAGTTCCGGACGGATTTCGCGTCGGCTTGTGCGGTCCGGATCGCGCGGGGGCGGCTATGGCAATGCGGGACGCGATTCTCGCGGAAATCGCGGACACGACGCCAAGCTGGTACATTATCGACGAGACGGACGACGAATTCCGCGCGTTCTTTACCTTGCCCGAATGCGTCGCGATCGGAATCGACGCGCCTAACGGGGATCTCGCGGCGATCGGAGTCGGATCCTTTCGCGAGGCGGAGCTTGAGCGCTTTCGGCCGTATATTCCCGTCGAGGAATTCTCTAAACCGCGCAACGTCGGGTACGTCGAGCTCATTCAGGTCGCGTCCGGCTATCGCGGACTCGGCTTTCAGCGGCTGCTCTTTACGGAAATAGAGCGCGTTCTGCGGGAAAAGGGCGCGCGCTGGCTTACGGGCATAGTCTCGCCCGACAATAAATACAGCCTCGCGAACTTTCAGCGCATGGGCTACCGCCGCGTCGGCGACTTCATTCACGCGCGAACCGGATTCGCGCGCCTCAATATGATCAAAGATACCGCCGCGCAGAAATAATTCTGAATTTTTTTTAAAAAGCGACTTGACGCTCCCGATTTTTGATTATAATAACCTACTAACCTAGTCGGAAAATGGAAAACACGGTTGAAACCGCGAATTTCAGCACGCCGGCGCAGCTTACAAGGGAGCAAATCAATGACTCAGCATATAGGAACTAAATGCGTACAGGCAGGTTACCGTCCGGAGAACGGGGGCCCGCGCCAAATTCCGATTTATCAGAGCACGACGTTTCGTTACGATCGCGGCGAATCTCTGGGCGACCTTTTTGACCTTAACGCGTCGGGCTACTTCTATTCCCGTCTGCAGAATCCGACGAACGACTTTGTCGCGGCGAAAATAACGGCTCTCGAGGGGGGAACCGCGGGCATGCTCACGTCGTCGGGCCAGGCGGCGATCTTCTTTGCCGTCTTCAATACGGCGTCGGCGGGGGATCACGTGGTCGTCTCTTCGGCGATTTACGGGGGCGCGTTCAACCTGTTCAATACGACGATGCGCCGCATGGGCGTCGATTTTACGTTCGTTTCAGTCGACGCGACGGAAGAGGAGCTCAACGCGGCGTTTAAGCCGAATACGAAAGCGGTCTACGCGGAGACGATCTCGAATCCGTCGACCGCCGTGCTCGATATCGAGCTGTGGGCGAAAGTCGCGCATGAACACGGAGTTCCGCTCATTGTCGACAATACGTTCCCGACGCCGATTAACTGCCGGCCGTTCGAATGGGGCGCCGATATCGCCGTTCATTCGACGTCTAAGTATATGGACGGTCACGGGGCCGCGGTCGGTGGCGCGATCGTCGATTCCGGCAAATTCGATTGGGAAGCGCACAAAGATAAATTCCCCGGCCTCACGACGCCCGACGAAAGCTATCACGGGACGATCTATACGCAGAAGTTTGGCCAGGGCGCGGCCTTTATTACCAAGTGCACGGCGCAGCTCATGCGCGATTTCGGCGCGATTCCCTCGCCGCAGAATTCGTTCCTGCTCGGTCTGGGGCTCGAATCGCTTCATCTGCGCATTAAGCGCCATTCGGAAAACGGTCAGAAGATCGCCGAATGGCTCGAAGCGCAGGATAAAGTAACGTGGGTCGATTTCTGCGGTCTCAAGAGCAGCAAGTATTATCCTCTCGCGCAGAAATATCTTCCGAACGGGGCGTGCGGGGTCGTCGCGTTCGGGGTTCGCGGCGGACGCGAGGGCGCGCAGAAGTTCATGGCCGCGCTCAAACTCGTCTCGATCGTAACGCATGTGGCCGACGCGCGCTCGTCCGTACTTCATCCGGCGAGCACGACGCACCGGCAGCTGACCGACGCGGAGCTCGTCGCGGCCGGCGTTAAGCCGGATATGATTCGGTTCTCCGTCGGAATCGAAGACGCCGAGGATCTTATCGCCGATCTCGAGCAGGCGCTCGCGACTATCTGACGTCTCCTGTATAACGGCCGTCTAAGGCGGGTTACCGCAGGCGGTTACTTTCCCGGCTCCCTGTTAGTCTGCGGCGTCAAGGGCGGTCGTTTTAGGCGCGGAGCGACTTCGGTCGTTCCGCGCGCTTTTTTTTTCTTGTCCGCGCTTTCTTGACGCGGGCCGTTTTTTTAAAAAAAAGTCTTTTGCCGACGCTCTAAGGCTGGTATAATTTAGGTAGAATTATAGAGAAACGCCAGATTTACGACTGGAGGACGACGTCATGTCGCAAAAGAACGATCGCGGGCGCGGGCGCGGCGCGCGCAAGGAGACCGATTCGCGCAAATCCCCGCGCAAGCCGAAATTAAATTCGTCGCGCGCCCCGAAATCGCGCGGCGCCGCGCCGACCGCAAACGACCGCCGAACGGCCGCGCGGTCCGTCTTTTCGACCAAGCCCGCCGCGCGCGACGAGCAAGGGGAATTTGTCGACCGCGGCCTGCGTCTTCAGCAGGTTCTCGCCGCCGCAGGTTACGGAAGCCGGCGCCGGTGCGAGGAATTCATTGTGGAAGGCCGGGTCGAAGTCGACGGGAAAATTGTTACGGAGCTCGGCGCGCGCGTCTTTCCGAACGAGCAGCGCATCCGCGTCGACGGAGAAGCGCTTCCGAAAGCGCGGCCCGTCTATATTGCGCTCAATAAGCCTAAGAATACGCTCTGCACGAACAGCGATCCTTCCGGGCGGCGCATGGTTCTCGATTTCATACCGCCGGAATACGGCCGTCTCTTTCCTGTCGGGCGGCTCGATCAGAATTCCGAGGGGCTCATTATTCTCACGAACGACGGCGCGCTCGCGCAGCGGCTCGCGCATCCGAGCTTCGAAGTTCCGAAGAAATACCGCGTTCAGGTCGCCGGGCTGGTCGATTACGAGCTCGTCGACGCGCTCAAGCGCGGCGTCCATATCGCCGAAGGAATCGTGCAGGCGGACGAAGTCGTTGTGAAGTCGCGGCATAAGCTCAGTTCCGTACTGGAAATAACGCTCACCGAAGGGAAGAACCGCGAAATCCGCCGCATGCTCGCGCGCGTGGGGCATAAAGTCATGGCGCTGCGGCGCGTGCAGGTTGGCGCGATTAAACTGGGCAAGCTGGCGTCCGGCGATTTCCGGCGCCTGACGTCGAAGGAGGTCGCGGAGCTCTACCGTATGGCGGACGCGCGGCCCGACGCCGGGACGCTCGACGTCGGGAAGTTCTCCGAATCGCTCAAGCCGCGCCCGGTTGAGGTTGCCGAGCTCGAAGAGCGGGAAGCGGAAAAGGAAGCGGCGCGCGAGAAAGCCGCGGCGAAACGCGCCGGAAAAGCGCGCGCGAACGATCCGAATTTCCAAGAGGAGGTTCGGGCGCAGCTCGACCGACGGTATCGGTTCAAAAAGAGCGCGGCCGACGCCGAGGACGTCGAAGATTGGTCGGACGACGACGGATATTCCGCGCGCAGAAGGGCGCCGAAGTCGGAATTCCGAGAAGAGTTCCGGTCGCGGGAACGCGGCGAATCGCGCCGCCGCGCGCGCCGGGAATACGACGACGAAGAGCGCACGATCGGGCCGCGCAAGTTCGTGCGCGAGGAAGGGGATTCGCGCCCCGACCGATTCAACGAAGACGCGTCGAAGCGGCGCGCGCGAACGGAATCGGCGCCCAAACGCGCGCCCAAGTCGGTCAAAAGTTCGCCGAAAGGGGCGGGCAAGAGTCCGCGCGCGAAGAGCGGCAAGGCCGCTGAATCCGCGAAAAAGGGCGGCAAAGGGAGCAAGAGCGCGAAAGGCGGCAAGGGCGCGCGTTCGCGAAAGTCAGGTCGATAAACGAAGGGACGCGCTATGTCTGATTGTGTAACGTCAAACGACAAACTCTTTTGCGGAACGTGTCGCATTCTTGCCAACGCGGAGATTGCCGCGTCGGTGTGGCGCGTCGCGCTCGAGGCGCCCCGGTTCGCCGCGCTCGCGCGGCCCGGCCAGTTTCTCATGCTGCGGCTCCCGAACTCGAACGATCCTGTGCTCGGACGGCCGTTTGCGGTCTACGACGCCGATCCGGCGACTGGGCGCGTGGAGGCGGTCTACGCCGTCGTCGGCAAGGCGACCTCGCGAATGACGGCGCTCCGGCCCGGCGACGCGCTCGAACTGTGGGGCCCGCTCGGAAACGGCTGGGACGCCGCCAAACGCGCGTCGGCTCCGAAACGTCTCGCGCTCGTCGCGGGCGGGGTCGGGAGCGCGCCCTTCTATCTTCTCGTTAAAGAGCTTATGGCGCAGGATCGCGCGGTCCGGCCGGAGACG
>CAMNJU010000270.1 GCA_946541595.1 uncultured Planctomycetales bacterium | reverse complement strand
TATTTGCGCGCGGCCTTAACGATGATTCGAGATTCCTGCGGGGTAAGGGTCAACGGTTTTTCGCAATAGACGTCTTTACCGGCTTGGCACGCCTCGACGGAGATTTTCGTGTGCCAGTGGTCGGGGCACGCGCAGACAATCGCGTCGACGTCGTCGCGAACGAGAACGTCTTCATAATGCGCGTACTTCGCCGCCGCGTCGTTCTTGTAATGGTTGTTGACGCGTTCGGCGGCTCTGTCGAGGTGGCTCTTATAGCAGTCGCAAACGCCTAAAACATGGTAGTTCGGATTGCCGAGGAACCCGCCCAACAATTCGTTGCCGCGATTGCCAAGCCCGATGTGGAACAGATTGATCTTATTGCTCGGCGACACGCCGCCGTTGAATCCGAAGATACGGCCCGGCATGAAGAGAGGCGCGGAAATTGCGCATGCGGACGCCGCTAAAAACTTGCGTCGATTGAGTCGCGATCGATCGTTTTTCATTTTTGTCCTTTGCTAAATTGAATTTAGTGGGGGTAGATTCTCAAAGACTCGCAGACGTCTCTCGAAGCGGGCCGCTTTTTGTCAAACGGGGCCGCTTTGTACGTCAAAGTCATAATCTTACTTGATTATATCTTTAGTCAGAGACGCCGGCAACCATACTATTCAAAGTTTAACTTTTTATTTTTTGCTGTTTCTTCGAGCCATTTCGCTATTTGTTGTCAAAGAAAGAATAAACCGTTTGTACGTAATAAAATACGCGCAAACGGTTTATAAATTGGAGACAGTGTAACCGCGTCAGTCGAAGAACATTTTTATATCGTAAACCATCTCTTTGTCTTCTCCGACGTCAAGATACTGCTCCGACTCTCTCCCGAATTTCGGGGGAACGAGATCTTCATGAACGACGGAAAGAGGATTGACAAATCCGTCTTTAACGTCGTAAGGATCGACAAGTTCGCCCGTTTCCTTGCTCCTGATTTGGTCTGAATAGACGCATACCTTGTATCTGCCGGGAAGAAGAGCCATTGATTTCGAAACCGCGTAATGTCCGTCGACAATATCGGCGGTTGCGCCCACGACGCTTTTGGTCGGATCCGGATCCTCCGGAACAAAGTTAATAATGCCCGTCTCAACCGGTTTGCCCTCGGAAAGAACGACGCCAGATATGAGGCAGCGCCGCTCCCGGTTGCAGCCGACGGAGACCACGACGACGAACAGCAATAACCATATACAGCAGGCCGATTTCGATCTTTTCATAATAACTTCCCAAAAGAGTGAAGCGGCGTTTAGCGATACGCTTAAAATGACGTCGGCTAAACGCCGCATAAAAAAGGCTGCGCGGCGATAAACGACGCGCAGCCGCACTGAGAGACGATTGCCGTCAACAAACGCCGATCATTCAGAGACCATTTCAATATCGAACGTCATAGTCTTTTTGTCGCCGACTTCTAAGACGACTTCCGAATCGCGCCCGAACTTAGGCGGAACAAGGTCGACGTCTTCGCATTCGGTCGGCTCAATCTTGCCGTCTTTAACGTCGTACGGATCGACAAATTCGCCGGTTTTCTTATTCCGCAGCGCGATGCAGTTTACGGTGACCTTATACTTTCCGGCAAGCAGACCGGTTTCCGGGGAAATGGCGTACTGACCGTTTACAATATCGGCGCTGGCTCCCACTACGCTTTTGGTCGGGTCGGGGTCGATAGGCGAGAAATTGACTACGCCGGTAGGAAGCGGTTGGCCGTCGGAGGTAATGGTTCCGGAAACGACGCAGCGTTTGTCTTTAGGAGCGCATCCTACGACGAGCGAAATAATGAAGATGAACGAAAGGGATAAAATAAACTTTTTCATTTTACGATCTCTTAAAATGAGAGCGGCTACACATGCGAGGACGCGTAACCGCTCTTGAAGGAAGAAGGCACGCCGACCAACGTTAAACCGAGGGACGGCGAACGCAAAAAATTAGCCCGATCACGGGGTTACGGTCGTTTCGCCACCCTGAGTGGAGCCGAGAGCGCGCCAAACGTCGACGTTAATCGTATCGCTGATAAAGTGAACGGAACCGTCGGCGTAGACGCAGTTGACTCCGCCGCTGTGACGGCTGCGCGCGGAAACCCACGCGACGTCTTCGGCAACGCCGCCCTTGTCGACGATTTCGTATTTGTAGTCTTTGCAAGGACGCCCCAGCTTTTCGTTGTTGACGCAACGGCAGTAATCGTAAAGCATTTTGTCCGGATATGTGGAGTTCGGCGTGTTATAGTGGGTATAGAACGGGGTCAAGCAGGCGCGCCAGAAGACGCCGCGCGTATCCTGACGGGCGTTTCCACCGGGAGAGGTGGGCGCGAATTCGCCGATGAGCAGCTCGCTCATGATCGCCGTATTCGAGGTGCCGTCGATGGCGCAGGCCCAGTTCTGATAGGTTCCGTGCGCGCCGCTTTGGTAGTGGCCGCCGAAGAAAGCGCCGTGATGCTTGGCGTATCCGTTGACGTCAAGTTCGTCAACCCACCAGTTAACTCCGCGTTCCGTTCCGATCGTGTCGTACCAAGCGGTGCTTCCGACGCTCACGAGGTAGTTGCCGAGGTAACGGCCGCGATAGGTCGACGTCGGGTCGGAATCGGGAACGTAAGCCTGCGGGTTGTCGCTGGGGCAGCTGAACATGCTGATGCGGTTCTTAGCGTTGAAGACCGCAGAGTTGTTGGCCGTTCCGGCATAGGTCGGCGGATTCCAGTCGATCGTTTGATAGAGAGAAGCCTGTTCGATGTAAGGCAGAACCTTATACGCCCAAGTAAACCCGTTGGCGCCGTTCGTGCCCGCCATAAGGGCGTTGTTGGAGTCGTGGTAGTTCTGGAAGGCAAGGCCGAACTGCTTAAGGTTGTTCGTGCACTGCATTCTGCGAGCCGCTTCACGGGCCGCTTGGACGGCGGGAAGGAGAAGCCCGATCAAAATGCCGATAATGGCGATAACGACCAGGAGTTCGACGAGCGTGAAGCCGCGTCGGGATTGAGTGTTCGTGTTCATGATGGATCCTTGTTACTGTAAAGAAATTAAAAAAACGAAAACGATACGTTCCTTTATAAGCCCGTATGTTTAAGGGGTACTCAGACGATTCGGCGCCCCATTCCCAACAGTATACTCAGTCTACTATTTCTGTCGATACAATCAAGGGATTGAGCGCTCCTAAATGTATTTTTTTCACAAAATAGGAGCGATTTGGTACGTTTTGTCCACTTATATGAACTTTAAGAGTATATGACGCCGTCTCTTTCCATAAAAGATACATGCTCGCAAGTTTTTGGGGTAAGAGAACTATTTGATTTACGTTGTTATAGTTACGCTGCTCTCAGAGAAACGGTCTAACTCGAATTAATGCGTTTTATAGAGATCGGCTGCTGGCAGACCGTCGGCGAACGTTGCGACAGACATTAAGAATATTTCCAGAGAATCTTTGCAACGCAAAACGCCCTGCTCCTTGAGCAGGGCGTTTGTAAGCAAACCCACAAAAGGACGCGATCGTGAAATCAATGCTCAACTTTTGCGCTTTCAGGCGCTTCGACGAAGCCTAACGTTTGCATCCATTCAAAGACGCGTTGCGGATATTTGAGGATGGGCGCGTCCGGACCGCAGTTGCGGAACGCGTGATTGGCGTAGGCGTAAATGTGGACTTCGCCAGGGATTCCCATTCCTTTGAGACGCTGATAGACTTTCATGGACGCCATGGCGGAGTAATCGTCGCCGTCCCCGTGAATAAAGCACATGGGGCAGGTTTGCGCGTCGAATTTAAAGTCGTCGACGAGTTCCGCGTCGACGCCTTTGCCCGTATTGGGGTTGTCGACTCCGTCGGTGAGCGCGTACGCGGGATAAACGGGAATTGCGAAATTAACGTTGCACGGGAGCTTGTCAATTTCGTCGACAGGCTCATACGTCTTTGTCATACTCGACGTCGCCGCCATGAGACACAAATGACTGCCCGCAGAGAATCCCATTTCGCCGATCTTGTTGGGATCGATATTCCATTCTTTCGCATGCGCTCTTACAATGCGCACGGCGCGCTGAACGTCTTGCCACGCGGCAAAATGTTTTGGGACGTTTGGACGCCGGGGGGTACGGTACCAGAGCATGACGACGGCGACGCCGTGATCGAGGAAAAAGTCGCGCGGCATAACGCCTTCAACTTCGTAGGCCACGCCGTTATAGCATCCTCCGCAGCTAATAATAATGCACGCGTCGGTCGTTTGTTTTTCTGGACGCCAGAACTCAATTCTCGGGGTATACCATTCTCCTCCGGCGTCTTGGTACTGTTCCGGCTTGTCTCCGGGCGGGGTTGAAGGCCAAAGATTGACGACGTCAAAAGAAAAAGCGTTTGCCGCCGTAAACGCGGCGAACAAGGCTAACGCGGCGACGAACGAACGGTAAAATTTCATGACACGTACCTCTCGCTGGAATTATAGGGCCGCATAGGCGTAAGCGACCGGATGAGACAAAAACGGCGGGGTTCGTCGACG
>CAMNJU010000269.1 GCA_946541595.1 uncultured Planctomycetales bacterium | reverse complement strand
TTCACGCGCCTTGCCGGCCGGATAATAAACGTAGTAATACCAATCGTTCGGGTCAAACTCGAGTTTGGCCGCTGCGTCCGATTCGCTCTCCGCCTGCTCGACGCGCGCGGCGAGCTCCATATGATCGCGCTTATGCGCGTAGGCGGGCGCGAACGACTGATGCGCGATATAATTCGTGCCAAAGAACGCGGCGACGACGATTAATCCGCACGGAACGGAGATTAAAAGCGTCTTTGCCGGGCGTTTGACAAGAAGCGCAAGACAGAGCAAGCCCGCAAACGCGAGCGCGGGCAATTCGCATGCGACGAAAAACGCGCCAAAGAAGCCCGCAAGCGCGAAATAGATTCCCTTAACGTTCTCCTCGCGCAGGATCTTCATGCCGGCCCAAAGAGCGAATGTTCCGCAAGCAAACCCCGGAACATGATTGTTGAGCGTCGCCACGAAGGTGAGCGCGAAACTCGCAAAGAGCGCCGCGGCAAGCGCAAAGAACCTGCCCCAGTCCGTCTTGCCCACCGAGTCGATCAGGGACGCCAGACACAGAAACGCGATTCCCAACGGTATAAGGTTATAGACGACCAGCAGAATACGAACCGCCGCAAACGGCTTATCCGCCATACTTATGCCGAATACGCGATAGAGAATCCAATACGGCCCCGCCATGACGGTCGGCAGGAGCGTCGGCTTACTGGAATAGATATAGCCCGACGCGGGATTGGAAGGATCAAAAACCTCGTCTTTGAGCCCGTGCTTAACGACGTCGATCGAATCCCAGCCGGGCGTTTCCCAGACTTTGTCAATCGCGTAAGGCACGACGCGCTTGACATAGCGCTCCGCTTTGCGATTCGCCGTTTCGTACCGTTCGGGACAGGGCGAATCGCAGTTGCGCAGCAGCTCGTAGGAATAGTATTTAAAGGGAATCTTGCCGTAACTCGCCGGATTCTTGTCGTTGAGTTCCTTAATCCGCCCTTCTTTAATCGCGTCGCTCAGAACCGGCTCGTACCGATAGACGCGCGCGTCCGGCTCGACGAGCGCGCGAATCGTCGCCCAGCGGCTCCGGTCGTTCGCGGAAAGGGTCGGACGCGCTTTATTCGCGTCGGCAAGAGACGCTTTGAGCACGCGGTCCATTTCCGCGTTAAATCGGTCGCCCGTAACGCCTTTCTCCGTAAGCTCTTTCGACTTCTTCTCCAGAACGTTCGGGAGCTGCTGCATGCGGTAATTCTGAATCGCGCGGTCGTATGCGGAATCGACCGAGATAATTTTGCCGAATCCTACGCCTAACGCCAGAACAATGAGAATGCGATAGATAAGTTTTCGCTCCCGGCGCCGGACGTCGACGGACGAGTCGGTTCGTTCCTCATTCTTTTCCATCTCTCACTCCTGTAAGCGTCTCGAGCGGCCGTGCCGTTCGATAAAAAACTAGTTTCCGCGAATCCACGTTGATTTCTGTCGGTTCGCCTGCCGCGGAGTACCCGTCGGCGCGGCGACCGTTGTCGAACCGGAAGGCGTTTCAATTAAGCCCGGTTCGCTCGCGCCGCCGATGGCGTCAAACTCGCTCCCTGCGGCCGCGAACGGCACGTTACCTACCTGCTGATCGACGATCGCGAACGGATCCAGAGAGTCGACTCGCGTCGCGCCGCCGTTCCCGGCAAGCCCGCCGGCCAACGGTCCCGGTTCCGGCGCGGCCGCAGCGTCGCGCTGCGGGGCAAACGCAGGCGCGTCCGGCTCGGGCGCCACGCTCGGCGCCGCCTCGCCAAGACCGACGCCCGGCGTAATCGGATCGAACGCGTCCCCGCGCGCTTCGTCGGTCCAGCCTCCGTTCGCGCCCAGCCGTTCGGTAAACTCGCGCGCGACAAGCCGGCGGTTTCCGGCGCCGCCGCGCTCAATAGCGCCGCGCTGCGTCGCGACGCGCGCGTTCTCGCCCCGCTCCGCGGTCTGCCGCGCCGCCGCCCCGCGTTCGGAAACCTGCCGCGACGACGCCTGTCGGTCGCGCGCCGAACGTTCGGTCGCCGTCCGTTCCGTTATAACGCGGTCGCGATTCTGGCGCGCGCGGCCCGTTGCGTACGGATTCTGCCCGCGTTCGCGTCGGCCGCGGCTGGAATTGTCGTCGGACGCCGTATTGCGGCGCGTCGAAACCCGGCCCGCGCGCGTTACCGCCGGACGGCGCCGTTCAACGGTCGTCGCGCGGCTCATCGGAGTCGTCGGAAGATACGCGACGACCTCATAGACGACCGGCTCGACGACGCCAAGTTCTTCCGCGAGGCTTTCTAACGTCTTATATGATCCGTCGTTCGAAAAGTCGACGCATATGCCCGCCGAGTTAAAGACCGCGCCGCGCGCGGCAAGCTGCAGAGTCGCTTCCATGGCGGCCTGGTCCGGATCGACCGGCTCCTGAGCCGCGCCCCCTAACGCGCCTCCGGCGGCCGGATCCGCGGCGGAAGTTCCGAATCCGCCGCCAAGTTCCAATTCGGGATTCGAATCAAATCCGCCGAGCGCCGCTTCCGTTTCCCCTTCGAGCGTTTTCGTCGCCGCGGAAGAAACGGCGATCTGTTCGGACGACGACAGAGTCTCCCGGCGCGTCGGAACGCCCGTAAGGGCGGCGCGAATCATTTCAAGAGGACGGTACGAATTAAAGACGTCGACAGGCTGGCCCGGTTTCACGTCCGACGCGATTTCGCTGAGGGATCCGGCGAGCCGGCTCACGTCGGCGGCGCTTTTCGGTTCCTGTTTGGCCGCGTCGGCCGCAAGTTTCGCGATATCGTCGAGCTTCGGCGGCTTCGGCAGCGCAAAGAGGAGCGGCGACTGACGGTAAACGTCGACGTCGTCCAGCGGCGCAAGCTTAAGCTCGACCTTAATCGCGATCGGAAGCCCGTCCCTTTCAATACTGTCCCACGAGGAGATCCAATTCGTCCCGTCGAAATAGCTAAACCGGCAGTCGAGAACTTCCGGCGCCCACACGTATCCGTCGTCGGTATCCATTGCGATCTGCTCGGCGGTCATCGGCGGCTTATAGAACTCCTCCGCGGTCTCTTCCTGACCGCCCAACGGATTGAGCTGCGAACCGCCCGCAAGTTGCGAATTCGCCGCGTCGGGAGGCGCTGTAAGCGATCCGGCAAGCGTAGATTCCGCCGCGCCCGTCGTTTGATCGATTGCGCCCGGAGTCGACGTTTGTCCGCCCGTCTCGCCCTCGGTCTTTTTGTCGGGCGTCTCGTAATCGAGCTCGCGCCGCGACAGGCCGTACTTCTGCGTTAATGGAAGGTCGGGATTGGGAAAGACGTCGCCGGCAAAATCGCCGGACGCGCCAAGCGCGCCGTCTAAGCCCGAAGAAGACGTCGAGAGCGAACCGGAAAGCGACGAGCCGAGATCCTCGCCCGACCCTGAACCGGCCGTCGCCGCCGACGACTCTTTCTCGTCCGGCTCCTGAACGGAGTTAATCGGAACAAATTCGTAAAAGATCGTCTTTAACTCGGGGACTTGTTTGGCGTCCGACGTCTTGTCGCCCCCGCGCAGAACGCGCTGATTCTCTTCCGCGGTCGCCGTTGAGACAAAGAGATTCGGCTGAACGACGTCGATCTGGAGCGACCGCGCGTCCCCGCGAAGCCCGAAATGACGGATGTATTGCCGCGACGGATCTTCCGATACCGATTGAATCGGATCTTGAACGGCGGCGACGAGATCGTCGCTCAGCATCTGAGAAATCGACCGCGCGAGCTGAGCCCCGCTCACGCGCCGCTCGTCGGCAAGGTAGCTGTTGGAGAAAACGCGAATCAGACTGGCCAAACCGCCCAAAATAACGACGATAAGCGCAAGAACGAGGAGCATTTCCAATAGGGTAAAAGCGCCCTCCGTTCCGACGCGCTGCGCCGAAATTTGAGTCGGTTTCGTCATTGGCAAACGTCGCTGTTTCATTGTGTTACGCCGTATATTCTAATTCGCGGCCATTCCGCGTCAAAATCCGTCAAGCAAACCTCCGCCAAGCGCTCCGTCCGGCGAACCGCCGTTCGTCTGAGGCGCCTGCGGGCCGGAATCAAGCGCGGCGTCAATCGAGGCAAACGGGTCGTACGGCGCGTCCATACTCTCGCTTCCTCCGGAAAGGGCGTCCAGGCCGTCGGCCGCGCCGCCAAGCGGCCCGCCGGCAATTCCGCCCGCTGTCTGATTCGATTCGGGCGGACTGACGACGACCGCTTTAATCTCGTCGCGGCGCGCCCATTCTTTAATCACGTAAAATTTACCGACGTCCGGGACCTTTGTCGCAATCGGGACCGTCGGATCGGCAAGCGACGGAACTTCTTCTACGACATAGCGCTGCGCCGTTATGCGAATGGCGACCAGCTTCTCGATCGGGCCGTCGAGCAGCTCGACGCTCGTCTCCCAGTTCGGCGCGTCGGGAATCGGAGTCGAAACGCCCACGTGAGCGACCGCTTCGCCCGCCAAAATGGAGTTCATTAGATTCTCGCACGCCAGCTGTACGATTGTGTCTTCTTCG
>CAMNJU010000268.1 GCA_946541595.1 uncultured Planctomycetales bacterium | reverse complement strand
GCGGCGCATTTTTCCGGATTCGCGCGCAGACCTTCAAGCAACTTATCGGCAAAGACTTCGGCGCCGCCGGAGAGAATGCGCACGGAGTCGAGCGCGACGTCCGCCATGACCGGCATGAGGATATTGAGCTGGAACTGACCGCCGGAAACGCCGGACAGCGCAATCGTGGCGTCGTTGCCGACGACTTTCGCCGCCAACTGCATAACGCTTTCGCAGATAACCGGATTGACCTTTCCGGGCATAATCGAACTGCCAGGCTGGAGATCCTTCAGAATGACTTCGTAATATCCGCAACGGGGACCGGATCCCAGCCAACGAATATTGTTAGCGACGTTCGACATGGTCGAGGCGACCGCCTTGAGAAGCGCATGGCAGGCGACCAAACCGTCGCGCTGAGCGTTCGCTTCGAAGTGGTTCGCGGCTTCGCGGAAAGGAACGCCTGTCTTTTCGGCGAGGAGCGCGGCGATCGTTTCGCCGTATTTCGGGTCGCAGTTGATGCCGCTTCCAACTGCGGTTCCGCCCGCAGGAAGTTCGCAAATCTGCTCGATCGCTTCTTTCGCGCGTTTGATCGCAAGTTCAAACTGACGCGCGAATCCGCCGAACTCCTGACCGAGCGTCATCGGGGTCGCGTCGGCGAGGTGGGTACGGCCGATCTTAATGACGTCTTTCCACTCCTCCGCTTTGGCGGCGAGCAGCTTCTGGCACTTCTCGAGCGCCGGAATGAGGCGGTTCTGAATCTGCGTGGCGACGGCGACGTGAATCGAGGTCGGGAACGTGTCGTTCGTCGACTGACCGCAGTTGACGTGGTCGTTCGGATGAATCTTCTTATCTTTTTCGAAACGGTCGTATCCGGCGATTTCGAGCGCGCGGTTCGAAATGACTTCGTTCGCGTTCATATTGGAGGACGTGCCCGATCCGGTCTGATAGACGTCGATCGGGAATTCAGAGTCGAATTTGCCGTCCGCGACTTCCTGAGCCGCCTGATAGAGCGCGTCGAGTTCTTTTTCATTAAGGGGGGCGCGGCCTTTGGTCAGACGGCCAAGTTTCGTATTCGCAAGCGCGGCGCACAGTTTCACAAGTCCGAGCGCATGAATGAGTTCGGGTGCAATCGGACGACCGGAAATCGGGAAGTTCTCAACGGCGCGCTGCGTCTGAGCGCTGTAGTAGGCCATTTTCGGGAGCTGAACTTCGCCCATGGAGTCGCGTTCAATACGATATTCTGTCATGTTTTTTGTCCTTTGATCAAAAGGGGTTAATGGTTTGGTCGTATTATCGAAAGGAAAAAGCCGCGGGCCGACCCAGACGGGAACGACGCTCGAAACGTTCAAAAGCCGCCTTTCTTCTGGGACACGGCGTTTATTATCTTGCAAACGAGCCTTGCGGCCGTAAATTCTGTAACTACATTGTTTCCGCCGAGAGGTTTGACGCCGGCGACGTCAAAGCCAACGACGCTCTTGCCCGCGACGACCGCCTCCAGCAGCCTGACCGCCTGACGCCATGTCAGTCCGCCGGGCTCGGGCGTTCCCACGCCGGGCGCTACGCTCGGATCAAAGGCGTCCATATCGAACGTTATATAAACGTTCACGCCCGTCTTCCAGAGGATCGTTTCAACAACGCGGTCAAAATCGTCTTCAATCTGCTCCGGGGCAACGGCCGCGTCGATCAGCTCAGGAAACCGTTCAAGTTCCTCTTCGGAGAAACTGCGCGTTCCCACGAGCGCGACTTCGGAAGCCGCCTCCAACGCGCGCGCCATTACAGACTCGTGCGAATCTTTGCCGTCCTCGCCATATGAATCCCGCAAAGCGGCGCGCGCGCTGAACTGCAAAACGCTAATTTCGCCGTAACTGCTTGCCGCAGCGCGAATCAGGGGGCCGGAAATCGAGCGGGAACCGCCCAGCGCGATCGGAAATCTGCGCGGGCGAAAGAGTTCGCGTTCGATCGCCGCCTTCTCAATCGCCGCCGTCTGTTCACGCGCGTTAACCTCAATTGGAATCGGCTCCTGCGTATAGACGCCGAATCGCGTAAGGGAGCGGCGCGAACTGGAATCGACGCGCGGCAATCGTGCCGAGGCGGCAAGAATAGCTTCCGCGCCAAGTTCCATGCCCTTGCAGGAGGGGTCGGAGCCCGCGTACGGAATAGGAACGATGTGAAAGAGAGCTTCGTCCGGATCTGCGAACTCACGCTCAAAATTCAAAAAAGGATTCTTCATTTCTCGCCGACTGCTCCTTGGCAGGAACCGAAACACGCGATTCCTAAAGACATATTATGACTCATAACGCGTAAATAGTCAAGAAGGAGCGCGCCCTCTTTTTTTACGTCGAAAAACGGGGCTTCTTCACTAAAAAAGAAAGCACGAACAGGCCGATAAAAGAACAAAAAAACGAAAAGGCGCTTGCGTTTTAAAGCGCCGTCTGTATAATGACGGGCGCGTTCAGCGCACAGACGCGCTCGTGGCTCAATTGGATAGAGCAGCGGACTTCTAATCCGCAGGTTGAGGGTTCGAGTCCCCCCGGGCGTGCTGGATAGGGCTTTGACGAATTTGCGTCAGAGCCCTTTTTTTGTGGGATTATTCGGCGTTTTGCGGGGGATTCGCTTTTTCTTTTTTGCGCGAAACAACGCCGAATCCGCGAATTTAAGGACGAAGACGTCTATGCCGAAGCGATGAATCGGCTGTATAATTCGTTGCCGCCCGATGCGAAACGATCGTTTGAACGGTTCTGCGATTCTCTTGCGAAGAACGCGAAAGAGTCGCGAACTCAAACGAATTTCGGTTCGATCGGCGGCGATATGATCCAGAACTGAACGCGCCGCAGCGGAAACGGCGCGACGCTGGCGCGGATCGGCGCTACGTGAAAATTAGACACAGGTTTTCCACGTTGTAAAAAGTGCGAATCACTCGGTGAAAAACGAAATTAACAGCGCTATGCAAGGAGAAAAACGCCTCCCCTCGCGCGCGCGATTAATAAATGATATACATTTGTTATTTGTTTGTTTCTTGTTTATTAATTGCGGCGCGCAACTGAAAAACCCTGATTTGTCCGCGCTTGACATTCGGAACAAATCAGATTAACATCGAGCCCGGGGCGTAGGTACTTCCTCAACGGATTTTACGACTGCGCGCGATTCCGTTGGGGAGGGGAGTTTTGTTTGTTTTTTTTGCGACGGCTTGAGACGGGGCCTTGGACGGCGCGTCGACGTTTTTTTTCAGGTGTGGAACTTTTAGGAGTCTGAGCGTATGTTTGTCTTTTTGAGCGATTTACTCAAGTTTATCGAAATGTCGCCTTTGTTCGGGATTATTGCCGCCGTCGTTTGGGCGGCCGGGACTTTCGCCGCGCTCGCGTCTGTCCGGAAAGAAAAAATAATGTCCGAAATGTTTTTCTTTGCCGGCGCGCTCTTTCTTCTGTATGCCTTTATGCTCGGAAAGTTTGTCTCGCCGCCGGGCGTACATTATTGGAGCGTGTTCTGGCTGTTCTTCGTCGTCTGCTGCTACCGAAGTCTCACTGAGTCGCGGAGAAAAAAAGAAGCCTGCACGTCTGAATTTGCCGTGCAGGCTTGGATCTACTCGTTTCTGCTCGCCGAAATCACTCTCGCTACGCTAACCTACGCCCTCGACTTCTTTTAATTCGCGGTCCTCAGCCGGACGGGCTTCTCGCGCTACCGCGCGGATCTCTGGCGTTTTCGCGGGCCGTTGGCCCGCTTGGCGTTTGCTTGGGTTGGTTTTGCGGTCCTTGCCGGACGGGCTTTTCGCGCTTCCGCGCGGATCTCTTGCGACGTCGCTCACGTTGTTCGCTTGCCGGCGCCGGAGTTCCGGATGAGCGGAGCTCTGGCGACGGACAGCGACCAACGGGAGCGGGTTGGTACGGATTCGCGCGGAAGCGCGAACCGGCCGCCCGCCTAGGGCCCTCCGCCTAGGAGAGGGCCGCGACGTCTTCGAGACGGACTTTGATCGGTTTGGGCGGTTCGCGGTAGGGATTGCGCACGTCGATCGGCTTCTTTAAGTAGGGGTTCGCGTTGATCGCGTAGCTTGATATGAACGCCGCTTTGTCCCACTCTTCGCGCCGACGCGACCGCGCGACCGTCAGCAGCTCCGCGAACGTCAGTCCGCAGACTCCGGCGTAGTTTCCGCCGCAGATTCCGACCGCGTCGAGGACGGCGTCCCAAACGCGGTCTCCGCGTCTTCGAGAGCTTCCCGGAAAAGCGTCTCCGTCTTCCCGCAGATCGTCTCGCATAGCGCCGTCTGCGCGTCGCGCAACGTCCCGACGAGCGCGCGCATCTTCTTCGCGACCGTCGGGTCGGGGAAAAAATCCAGATACTCTTCCGTAAACGCGCCGACCGCCTCAAAGAGAAGTTCGCCGCGTAAAAGCGTTCCAAACGTCTCCGCGTCGATCCCGCGCGCTTCCGCCTGCTCTTTGCAGATAAGCCACAGGAGATCCGCGGCGAAGAATACGTCGTTGAGCGTCGAAAGAAGCGCCGCGCCGGTTCCGACGAGCGCGCCGGTGAGGACTGGATT
>CAMNJU010000267.1 GCA_946541595.1 uncultured Planctomycetales bacterium | reverse complement strand
TTATCAACTGCCTTTACAATTGGACCCCTAACTTAATGACGGGAGTCGAACTCAGTTACTGGCGAACCGATTATCAGAAAGCGAACGTTTCCGGAACTACTCCTACTTTCAGCAGCATGAGATCGGGAAAGGATTTGCGCGCGGAATTCACCACTCGTTTTTCCTTCTAACGCAAATCTATCGTAAAACGAGATCTGAAAAGGCGCAAATCTAAAAACGTTCCTTCTTCGGGAGGAACGTTTTTGTTTCTTGAAAGAAAATACGGTTCAAACAACTCGCCAAAGGCGTTACAATAAACGACGGTTTTCGGAACGGCCCGAATTAGTAGAAAGGATTGTTATGAAGAACGTCGTCTTTTACGCTGCATTACTCTTTGTTCTATCTAGCGTCGTCGCTATTTTTTCGGAAAGCCCCTCGGCTGCGCTCGCCGAAGAATTCATTCCGAAGGTCGTCAATACAACTCCCGGTACGCTTAAGGAAGGGGCCGCCCATGTTCAAGGGATTTGTTGTAATGAAGAGGCAATCTTTGTGGTTTTTGCAAACTATATTTACAAGCTCAATTGGTCAGGAGACGTCAATAAGAGCGTTCCAGCAACCGAACACAGCGGAGATCCCTGTATCGTAAATGATAAACTGTACGTCTCTATGTCTTGCGACGAGCAGATTGCCGTTTTTGAATATGACCTCGATCTTAATTTAACAAAGAAGATCAAACTGCCGGATTGTCCTGCCTGCGACGGAATCGCCTTTTACAACGGTCAATTCTACATCGGCGGTCCGTCCGTGCGTACCCCGCATGAAGACAACCTCGTCCACATTTACGACTCCGACTGGAATCTCGTAAAAAAAGGATTTATCAATTTCGGCGTTAAAACTGACTACGGTCCGCAATCAATCTGCGCTTGGAACGGGAAAATTTTCTACGCGTTTTATCCTAGCAAGGATAATACGAAAGGTTCTCCCCGTTCAGTATGCGTCGACTCGGAGTTAAATAACATCGCAACTTTCCAACTCGACGGTTCTAACGGCTGGACCCTGGCTCCAACGTCAAAACAGCCTCAAAATCCAGAGCAAAAGCTTTTCCTTGTCGCCAGAACCAAAACTGTTGACGGACAAACTTGCGCCCAATTCCGATGGTATCTTTTCGACAATAAAGAACTCGCTTTTAAAGACGTTACCGTTGAAAAAAAAGAACGGTAACCGTGTATTTCGCCATAAACGACAACGCGCCGTTCGGACGTAACGATTCAATCCGACGGCGCGTTTTTAGCGAAACAGGACGCACTCAGAAAGATGAATCGGAAAGCGCCAAATCAAGATTGGTGTCGTAACGGAATCCGATTAAATTCCACGTGTTCGTTTGCGCGTCGGGAGCCTTTGACCGTGGGCAATAAAAAGTGAAATACCAAACGATCGGATAATGCTCGCATTTGTAGAGGTAGCGAAAAACGACGAGATCTTTTCCTATACTTTTATACCCGGTCTCTTCGTAGGAAACGTAGGAACCAAAATTCTCCTTAATCGTCTTGAGTCCTTCGAGCGTTTTAACCCTGACTTTGTCGTTTGCGGCAAGAGGGGAGTTTTTCAGAAAATCTTCAAGAGCTTTATCGTCCTCCTTAGTCGGATCGGACAGATTCTCAAAGAAATCGTCAATTTGCTTCTTCAGGTTCTTCATTGGATCCGAATCTGCCGGAGCGATCGCTGTTGGCCCTTGCGCAACTGCGACTGTTTCCGCATTGCGATTGTGAACCGCATATGAAACAAACGCCGTCAGTAAAATGACAAAGAGAAACGACTGTCGATATTTTTTCATCTGAGGACTCCTTAACTCTGCCCAAAACGCTCGCCGAAGAACGCCCGCCGGTATCCTATGTCGAACGCTATACAAACGATACCAGAAAGACATTAACGCGTCAAGTTGTCCGATTGAAAAACCTTTATTGAAAAATCATGTCTTGGATTATTTATCTATCCGAACTTAGAAAAACTTGCAACTTACTTCTCACTCACGTACAATATTTCTAAAAGACGTCAGAGCAAATTCGGTCGTTACTCAAGTTCGCCTTGTTTTTTAAAAGGCGCTTTTACGTAATTGACGCTTTGGCAGACAGACGTTCTTCTCTTCAACCCTTTGGAGAAAAAAATGGAATTCCAATTTTGTGGCGCGGCAGGCAACGTAACAGGTTCCAAGCATTACGTCGTCTGCAACAGTTATCAATTTCTCGTCGACTGCGGACTTGTTCAAGAGCGTGGAAAATCGTCTCAGAACTGGGAACCTGTCATTGAAAATCCCAATAAATTGAACGCCGTCTTTCTGACGCACGCGCATCTCGACCATTGCGGACTTCTCCCCAAACTTGTCGCCGACGGATTTCAGGGAAAAATCTACGGAACGCCGGCAACCCTTGAACTTGCCAGAATAATCATGCTTGACTCGGCGCACATTCAAGAAGAAGACGCGCTGTTCAAACAGAAACGGCACGCCAAAGAAGGGCGCGTTTCCCCCCATCCGGTTCGTCCTCTTTACCGAGTTGCCGAAGTTGAAAGAACCGTCAAATACTTCCACCCGATTCCATATTCTAAACGAACTCAGGTTGCGCCTGGCGTGGAAGTCGTTTTTCATGAAGCGGGCCATATTCTAGGTTCGGCGTTTATTGAATTTATCATCAGCAAACCTCAAATTGACGAAGAGAAACCGCGTCGGATTCTATTCTCCGGCGATTTAGGACGCGCCAACCGTCCGATTTTGCGGGATCCTGAATTTTATAAGGAAGACGTAGAAATTTCCAATCTCTTCATTGAGTCGACCTATGGGAACCGTATTTCTGAGCCAATTTCAACGGTTGACGACCAACTTGCAGAAGTAATTAACAGAACGGTAGATCGCGGCGGCAAAGTAATCATGCCTGTATTTGCCGTCGAACGCGCTCAAGAGATGATTGCTCGTTTTGCGAAGCTCATTTTGCAACAGCGCATTTCAGCGACAACTCCGATTTTCCTCGACTCGCCGATGGCGGTCGAAGCGACGCGGGTCTTCAGCAAATCGTACGACAGCTTCGACAAACAAACCCTTGAACTTGCCGAACACGGCGCTGAGGCGCTCAAATCGCTGCATTTATTAAAAACCGCGGAAGAATCAAAACAGCTTAATAAAATGGCCGGCCCGGCAATTATCATGTCGTCCGCCGGCATGTGCAACGCCGGCCGTATCAAACATCACTTAGCGAACCACATTGGAAATCCTAAGAATTCCGTCGTTTTTCTCGGGTATCAAGCTCAAGGAACGTTAGGACGGCTTATTCTCACAGGAACTTCGCCCGTTCGTATTCTCGGCCAAATGTACGCCGTTCGCGCCGAAATCGTGTTGATACGCGGCATTTCGGGCCATGCCGACCAAAGCGAATTGCTCGCATGGTACTCTGCTATCCCGAACCACCCCAAGACGACGTTCGTCGTTCATGGAGAACCGGCCGCCTCAAACGCGCTTGCGGAAAAGATCCGTGAAATTGCTCCCGAGACGACCGTGTTTGTGCCGGAATACAAAGAGGTCTATGTAGATTGAAGTCTTTACAAGTTTAAAAGAAAAACCGCGTCGATCGCTCACAGCAGTCGGCGCGGTTTGCATTAAGCGACTTCTAAATCAAACGTACCCGCTCAAAAAGACTTCTTAAAGACGGCTGACGCCAAAAACAGTTGCAGCCGCAGTTCTGCTTCCTTCCGAGAAGGCAGCTTCGATTCAAAGATCTATCCCCAATATAGGCGTCTACCGCTTCTTTCGCTTTCCGCTTTCTCGGGCGCCGTTTACAGGACGTTTACGAGTAGTTTCGAGCGATTGTGTTCCATCGTTCTTAGATCTTGAAGAAACGTTCTCAGTGCCCGCCGATCGTCGCTCCGCCTCACCCCCGTCGCGTTTCTTTTGAGATTCCAAGTTGGAACGCAGGAGAGAAGCGCCTTTAAGAAGTTCGTCAATCTTTTCGTATTTCGCTTTTCCAATAAGCCCAGACCGTTTGAAGTAATCAACGACTTCATCTTTGCTCAAGGGCAAATCTGTTTTGACGGCGGCCGCCTCAACAAGGATCTCGTGAAACGACCGTTCGTCTTTAGAGTTGACAATCGCCCCAGTACACTGCTTATTGAATAAAAGCGAAACTCGCTTAAAACGTCGACTGAACTTCAAACAGTACGACTCAAAAACAAAAACGTTCCATTCCCAGTTGTTGCTAAATGGCGGAAAATTCTTAAAAGGCTCAAATGAACGAAGTGGAAGAAACGTAGAATCTCCCATTACCTTTTCTATCTGTTTATCGATAAGAGCCGTTTTAAAAACCAAAGACGAATCTTCAACAAATATCTCGTCGGCTACTCGTGTTAACTTTGCCATCATTAGCGGAAGTAAGGACTTCCGAACATTCTCCGCGAGGCGGCCTGAGAGTTCGGCCACGTGTTCTACTACGTTTTCCATCTCAACATATCGTCCAGTTTGAATTATTGCAGAACAATAGTCGGAGACAACCTTGTTTAGATCAAATTTTCTTGCCATA
>CAMNJU010000266.1 GCA_946541595.1 uncultured Planctomycetales bacterium | reverse complement strand
GCGCTGTGAACCGGGGACGTCTTCTCGGTTTTTTCTCCTCTGACGGAGACCCGCCTTCGAGGCGAACAGCCGTCGGCAGTCTTTTAACGAAAGTAAGGGCTCTTTCCATGACTCAATATAAGATGCACGCCGGTTCCTCTCCGTCGCGCGCCGCCTTCGGTTCACGCCGCGACGCGTTTACGCTGGTTGAGCTTCTCGTCGTTATCGCGATTATCGGTATTCTTATCGGCCTGCTTTTGCCGGCCGTGCAGGCGGCGCGTGAAGCGGCGCGGCGTATGCAGTGCACGAACAATATCAAACAGATCGCGCTTGCGTGTCAGAATTACCACGATATTAACAACTCGTTCCCCATGCCGACGGGCTATCGCGGCGGCTGCTCAAACTGTCCCCCCGCCGGCGGTTTCTCCGTGCAGGCGCTCATTCTTCCGTTCGTCGAACAGACCGCCCTTTACGACTCCATTTCCTATTGGATTCATAAGGACGACGGGACCGTCGTTCAGTGGGTCGGCGGCACGGATTATCAGCAGATGGTTCCCCCATGCCAAGAGGCTGCGGAAACGCAAATTGCCATTTATCACTGCCCGTCCGACGGCGGCGAGCGCACGTCGAGCGCATTTACCACTGAGATCGGCGGATACTACGACCGCAACGGAAACTGGACAATGAATTCCGACCCTTCGCCGAAACCGACCGCGACGACAAATTACATGGCGTGCAACGGGTCCGGAACGGCTTACAATTACGACTCCGTCGTTCCGACCGACGGTATCTTCTGCGGCCGCCATTCGCGCTCGTTCGCGAATATCGTCGACGGGTCGAGCAATACGGCGATGTTCAGCGAAGCGATTGTCGGCGACGGCACGAAATCGTCGGCCGAGCCGGATCCGATGCATCCGGAAAGCCGCTGCGCTTACGGGCGCGGTCAGTGCGCGTGGCGCGGCCAGACGGCCGGCGGCATGTGGGGCGCGTGGCTCTCTGAGGGCGGGACCGCGGGGCTTGTCGGCGTCTACGGCGACGAGAATCTCGACGTGGCGTCTTTGTGTTCTTCTTACTTGACTTCTTGGAACGGCTGGCGTGGATACTGCTGGCTCGTTTGCAAAGCGCACGCGACCGGCTTTACGACGTTCAGTTCGCCGAATCCCCCTTATCCGGACTGGGGCGTCGAGCTTGGCTGCGGATTCTTCGCGGCGCGGAGCCGTCATTCGGGCGGGGTCAACGTCGCCATGGCCGACGGGTCAGTTCGTTTCGTGAGCGATACGATTAACCAAATGGAATTCTGGCGAATGGGGTCCATGAACGACGGCGGCGCGAATATGCCGATCGATCCGCGATGACGCGCTCGCGAATAACTTCTTGCGCCGCGACGCGTTCGGCGCCGCAGATTTCATAATAACAGGCTTTAGTTTGAATAAAAGAGCGTTTAGACAAAAGAAGGGGCCGGTTCTGCCGACCGTCTTCGCATAGTGAAAGAGAGATTGTCATGTCTTGCGTCGTAGGTTTGCGCAACTCGCGCGGTTTTACCTTAGTTGAACTGCTGGTCGTTATCGCGATTATCGGAATTTTAATCGGGCTGCTCCTTCCCGCTGTTCAGGCGGCACGCGAAGCCGCTCGCCGGATGCAGTGTACGAACAATATCAAGCAGCTTGCGCTCGGGTGTCACAATTACCATGACTCCATGAACGCGTTCCCTATGCCGACCGGCTATCGGGGCGGCTGCGGCAACTGCCCTCCGCCGGGCGGTTTTTCCGTTCACGCGGTTCTGCTGCCGTTTATCGAACAGGTCCCAATGTACGAATCGATCGCCAAGTTTATTCACATTGACAACGGCACGGCGATCGACTGGCGCGGAGGCTCCGACTATCAGAAGATCATTCCTTCCGTGGAACACGCGGCTAAAGCGCAAATTGAAATTTTTCACTGTCCGTCCGACGGCGGCGAGCGCACGTCGAGCGCGTTTACGACCGTTACCGGCGGCTACTACGACGACAGTCTGAATTGGGTGGTCGACGGCGATTCGAGTCCCCAGTCTGTCGCGACGAACAACTATATGGCGTGCAACGGTTCCGGGACGGGCTACAATTACGACGACACCGTTTTAACCGACGGGATTTTTTCCGACCGCGTCGCGCGTACATACGCGCACATTACCGACGGAACAAGCAATACGGCGATGTTCAGCGAAGGTATTGTCGGCGACAATACGATCTCCGCCGACGAGCCGGATCCGATGCGTCCGGAAGCGCGCTGCGCGTTTGGGCGCGGCATGGTTACGTTCCGCGGCAAGGCTGGGATCGGCCCGTGGGGCGGCTGGCTCTCGGATGGCGGAATACCGGGCTATGTCGGTATTTACGGCGATGAAAATCTCGACGTCTCTTCTCTCTGTTCCTCATACACGCGCTCTTGGAACGGGTGGCGCGGATACTCCTGGATTATCTGCAAGCCGCACGCGACCGGTTTTACGACGTTCAGCGCTCCGAATCCCCCTTATCCGGACTGGGGCGCCAACTTTGGCGTCGGATTCTACGCGGCGCGCAGCCGGCATTCGGGCGGCGTTAACGTCGCCATGGCCGACGGGTCCGTTCGCTTTGTGAGCGATACGATCGGACGCGAGGAATTCTGGCGTATGGGCAGTATGAACGACGGCGGACGCGCCATGCCCGTCGACGAAGAGTGATTGGAATAAACTGGAAAGACCTCTCGATGATGAAGAAAGATAAGCGTTTGACTGTGTTGGCTTCTGCGGTCCTCGCGGCGGTCGCTGCGGTTGCGCTCGGCGGGTGCAAGCGTCTTCCCCCGAGACCGGAGGGCATGCCGGAGCTTTATCCCTGCACGATGCGCGTAACTTTTGGCGGCGAGATCGTCGAAGGCGTGCGCGTCGGGCTGATTTCCGACGATCCCGCGCTTAAGAAATGGCGCGCCGGCGGCGTTACCGACGCTGAGGGAAACGTCGTTATTAAGACGGCCGCGTATTACGACGGCGCCGCCGCAGGGACTTTTAAGCTTTCCTTCTCGAAATCGGAAGATCGGTTGGGAGACACGTTGGAAGAGATGCAGCCGCTGTCGCTCATTCCGTTAAAGTATCTGCCCGTTAATACGCAACTTACAGTTGAAATCAAACCGGAAAAAAACGAGTTCGTTTATGAACTTGACGGCGGTCAGGAGGTTTTCCCTGTGCCGAAAGGTTCGGTTCAGCCTCCAAAACATAAGCGTTGAATTTGAGATTTATCATGAAAAAAAAGTTAGGTTTTATCGTAGGCGCGGCCGTATGTGCCGCATGCTGCGCCTTGGGCGGCTGCGACAGGACGCCGGGCACGTGCGAGTCGGAAGTCAATTACCTGTTCAATTTATGCGATAAGAATCAGGACGGCGCCGTTTCTGAAGAGGAGGCTGATATCTTCGCCGCTCAGGAAGAGGCGATGCTCAAGTCGAACGGACGACTGACGTTCAACGCGGAAACGCGCGAATTGGAGGTCGCCGACAAACTCGCGAACGATCCGGAAGCATACGCCGAATTTCAAAAGAGGGTCGCCATGAAGAACGCCGCCGAGGCGGCGCAAAAGGCGGCCGAGGCCGATCCGACCGCGCCTAAAGCCGCCGCAGAAGAACCTGCGACGGCGGAAACCGAATGATTTTTTCTGATTCCTACGTTGCCGTACGCGGCGCGGAAACTTGTTAATTACGTCGCCTTTTACTGAAAGGGTTATTATCATGCAAAAGAAGAATTTCTCGTTGGCCGTCGCGATCATTTGCGTCGCCGTCGCCATTTTCGTCGTTCGTTCCGCGTTTACTTCCGGCGTTCCGCAAGGGGCCGATTCGTTTGCCGCCGCCGATAAGAACGGGGACGGTTCGCTCGATAAGGCGGAATTCGTTTCGTTCGTTAAGGCCGCGAAACTCGGAACGCCCGCGTCCGACTCGCAGAAGGCCGGCGTTAAGATTTGTCCGAAGACCGGCAAGGTCTGCAAGCACAGCGCCGAGGGCGGTATGGAAGGCGGCTGCTGCGGCGGCGAAGGCATGAGCATGAAGGGCGAAGGCGGCTGCTGCGGAGGCGAAGGCATGGGCATGAAGGGCGAAGGCGGCTGTTGCGGAGGCGAAGGCATGGGCGCGAAAGGCGGAGCGAAGGGCGAAGCCGGAATGAAATCATGCTGCAGCGGCGAGGGCGCCGCGGAAGCCGCCGCGCCTGAAAAGACCGCGCCCGCAGCCGAAGAAGCGCCCGCCGAGGACGCCGCGCCTGAAAAGACCGCGCCCGCGGCCGAAGAAGCGCCCGCAGAGGAAGCCGCGCCGGCTGAAAAAGCGGAATGAGATTGGCCGATAAGCGACGAAAATGGAATCTCTGAAACTGTTTGCGCGTTATTTGCACCGTTGGCTGGGGCTCGCGACCGGCTGGGTTCTCTGTATCGTCTTTATTTCAGGCGGGATAATTGTCCTGCGCCCTGAAATCGAGCGGTATGCCGAGCCCGAACGCTATCGCGCGTCCCAGAGCGACGCGTCGAAACGAACGTCGGTCCCCGATCTGATCGCGGCGGTCGAAAAGGCCGAATCGGCGGACGGCGCGGCCGTCGACGTCAAACGCGTTCTCATTCCTCGGGATCCGAGCCGCAATTATCGCA
>CAMNJU010000265.1 GCA_946541595.1 uncultured Planctomycetales bacterium | reverse complement strand
CAAAAAGCGGTCGATCACGGCGAAATCGTCAACTCGACGACGTCGCAGTCGTGAATGACGTAATCCCCTTTAACGACGGTCCCGTCGTGGACCGCCTCGCCCCAGACGCGCGCCGACTTAAATCGGGTCGCGTAATCTTTGTGAATCTGGTCGCACAGATCGAGCACGCAGCTACCCTGTTTGAGGGTAAACGGCTTGTCGCGGTCGGGCTCTTTCTGCGTCGGCTGCTTCGTATAGACGCGAATAACGCCCATCGCGTCATAGATCGCGTCGCGCAGTTCCTCCATTCCGGTCCCTTCGGTCGCGGAGACCTGAAATTCCCGGAAATCGGCGTTCGGGCAGAATTCGCGGAAGAGCTCCAGCCGATCCTGAAAGTCGGGCAGATCGCACTTATTAAAGACGAGGAACGTCTTCGTATACGACAGTCCGACGTCGTCTTCGTCAAGCCCGGACTCGCGCGCCAAACGCGTCTTGCCCCCTTGCAGGCGGTCGAGAACGTCCTGACACTGCTGGATTCCGTCGTCGTCGCCAAGATCGACCATGAGCAGAACAAGCTCCGCGCCGCGAATATAGCCGTACAGATAGCTCTCAAAGAAGTCGGGCGTAATCGGCGGCGTGTCGACGAGCTGCACAAAGACGTCTTTCCACGGCATCATGCCGGGCGTCGCAGTTTGCGTCGTAAACGGATAAGGCGCGACCTCCGGCTTCGCTTTGGTAAAGAAGTTCAGCAGCTGGCTCTTGCCCGAGTTCGGACCGCCAATAACGATAACCGTGCCCGCGCCCTGGCGCGGAATCTTAACCGACTTGCCAACCTTTTTGCTCGCGCCCTTCGACGACTCGATCTCCTTTTTGACGTCGGCGATCTTCGTCTTGAGCATGACCTGCATCTTCTCGCTCGCCTTGTGCTTTGGAATCTCGGCGAACATGACCTGAAGCCATTTGAGCTCTTCTTCGGGCGTTTGCGCGCGACGGTACTCTTCTTCCGCGCGCAGATATTGCGGAGTTAAATTTGCAGCCATAGTATCACTTTCAAAGCGCGGTTCCAAACGCCGGTCTGAAACCGCGGCGTTCTCCTTCTCTTAATCCGCGTTCGCGGGGTGTCATTCGATTTCGTCGAGTTTGACCCAGCGGCGTTCGCGATGGGACCGGCGGATCGCTTCGCACGTGCGCTCGACCTCGTACGCGTCGCGGAACGTCGCGATCGGCGCAAGATTGTCCATACCCTCGATCGCGCGCATATTCTCATAGCATTGCGACGTGAGGAAATCGCGGTATCCGTCCATGTGCCCGCCGCCAAAGTGGCAGTACGTATATCCGCCGTCGTTGCACAGAACCCGGCGCCAGCCGCGCGCGCGTTCCTTCGACTCAAAAACCCAAAGGTAATTGACGTCGTCGTAGGACCATTTAATCGCGCCGTCCTCGAAGTAGAATTCGTATCCCTGCGTATTGTACGTACCCGGCGCGTTCCGCGTGCATTCGAGCGAGCCGATTCCGCCGTTTGGGAGATAGTAGACGACGCGGGTTCCGTCGTCGACTTCGATCGGTCGCGGTTCGCGCGCCTGCGTTCCGTCTTCTTTCGTTACCGAAAACATACGCTCTTTAACGTGCGCGACCTGCGCCGCGCTCACTTCGCTCGGGCGCATTCCGGTTACGAAGTAGAGCATGTCGATCGCGTGCGAACCGAGGTCGGCGAGCGTGCCGCCCCCCGCTTTCGCGTCGAACCGCCAGCCGCCGCCCGTTCCGGGCCCGCCCCAGCTCTGATTGTAGTATGAACGCGCTTCGAGCAGTTTGCCGAACCAGTTTTCCTGAACGACCTTCCGCGCAAAGACGTTCGCGGGAACCCGGCGGTAGATGAAGTTCACGGAATTGAGAAGTCCGGGGCACGCTTCCGCGGCCTCGGTCATTTCGCGCGCTTCCGCGACGGTCAGCGCGAGCGGCTTTTCGCAGAAGACGTGCTTTTTGGCCTCGATCGCCGCGAGCGCCGCGCTGTGATGAAGCGCGTTCGGGAGACAGATATCGACGTACTCGGACTTGTCGTTTTTAATCGCGTCCATCATATCGAGATTAACGTCCCAGCCGAGCTTTCTCGCCGCGTCCGCTTCGTGCGGAAGCACAAACCCTTGAGCTACGTACGGATTGATGGGAGTATCCCCGTAATATTTTGCGACGTTGGGGTAGGAAACGTGGCGCGCGCGGCCCATCGCGCCAAATCCCAATACGGTAACCGGCATGTCTCTCATGAAATCGTCCCTCGTTTTACTGAATTCCGCGCTTTTCTCGGCAAGCGCACGCGCGCGCCGGAACTTCGGCGCGCTCTCTATTATAACCGCAGAAAGGCCAAACCTCCAGCTTTTTTACCCCCTCTTACAAAAAAGCGCGCGGCCGATTGGGACTGGACGATTCCGGAGTCCGCGTTAAAATTAGAAAAATAAATATTTGACGAAGCGCCGGCGGGGTTTCCCGCGGCGCGGCTACTCCTGACGGGGCGAAGAAATGGTTAAGCGGCTTTCAACGGGAATCCCCGGACTCGACGAGAAACTCGGCGGCGGTCTGCTCGCCGGCACGACGACGGCGGTCGTCGGCGGTTCTGGCGCGGGCAAAACGCAGTTCGCGCTCCAGTTCCTCAACGCGGGCTACGCGCAGTCGGTCGAATCTCGGCGCGGCGTTATTCTCGATCTTACGGCGCGCGGCGACTCGCAGAATCACGCGGAATACGCAAAGGCGCTTTTTAATTGGACGGTTGAGGAACAGAATCCGGACAAGACCTTCAATCCGGCCGAATTCTTTCAGAAACTCGCGTCCGGCGAACGCTATTCCGCCGACTATCTGCAGGCGTTCCCTTACGCCGGGCGGCGCGTTACCAAACGCGACCTCGACGAAGACGAATGGCGGGAATGGAAATACGACCTCACGCGCCGGCTCGACGCGACGATCGCGTTCCTCTATACGAATTTCGCGCAGGGCGCCCGGCGGCTCGTCGTCGACGGAATCGAACCGGTCGACCATCAGGGCGACTCGATTCAGTTTGAGCTCCTCGAATATGTCGACCGCCAGATCGTTAAGAAGGATTCCTCGTGGGTCGCGCGCGATCTCTTTCGACAGGATTTCCTCAAATATCAGGCCCAGATCGAAGCGAACGCGTACGCCTCGGACGACGTCGCCGCCGTATTAAGCTATACCTCGCGGGAATCGTCTCTCGAAGCGCTTATTGAAAAGCCGCTCGAAGAGGGCGATTATTTCGCGCAGGCGAACACGGTTATCTACCTCGGCAAGATTCGCGACGGACTGAAATTCCGGCGCGCGCTCTATATCTTCAAGCATCGCGGGAGCGAATGCTCCGACGAAATTATTCCGTATGAAATTGACGACTCCGGACTGAGAATTGTTCAATAGCGTGCGGGCGGTTCGACAAGATGACAAAAGAAACTGAAAAGCAAGACGTAAAAAAATCGGGTATTGTCAAGATAACGAGCGGCGGGAGCGCCGACCGATTCTGGAATCCACGCTTCTGGGACGGCATGACGGTCTCCGCGCTTTGGAAATTATTCTGCGCCGGAAAATGGCGGATCGCTCCGTCCAGACTCCCCATGGCGTTTATCGTTTCCTGCCTCGGCTTAAGCAACTCAATTCTTGCGGGCTATCAGAAACTCCGCTACGGCAAAAAGCTTCGGGAAACCAAGCTCGTCGGCGAACCGATTTTCATTATCGGACATTGGCGCAGCGGCACGACGCTCCTGCACGAATACCTCATGCGCGACGACCGATTCGCGTGCTCCGATACGTACGAATGCTTCGCGCCCGCGCACTTTCTCGTCTCCGGCCCGATCTTTCGGCCGTGGGTTAAATATCTCATGCCGAAAAAGCGGCCCATGGACAATATGGCCGCCGGGCTCGACCGGCCCCAGGAGGACGAATTCGCGATCTGCGCGCTCGGTATGAACTCGCCCTATCGCGACGTCGCGTTTCCGAACGGCGATCCGATCGACGAAGACTTCCTCACGCTCCGGAACGTGTCCGACGCCGACCGCGAACGCTGGCTCGACGCGCTGGAATATCTCCTAAAAGCGCTCACCGTCGCCTATAAGAAGACGATCGTACTCAAGTCGCCCCCGCACACCGCGCGCGTTAAAGCGATTCGCCAACGGTTCCCGAACGCGAAGTTCGTACATATCTCGCGCGATCCGTACACGCTCTTTCCGTCGACGGTAAACCTCTGGACCAAACTCGCCAAGACGCACGGATTTCAGTCGCCCAAAGGGGGCCCGGCGCTCGAAGAGAAGGTGCTTCGCAATTTCGAGCAGATGTACGACGCGTTCTGCGAGGACGTGAAAGATATTCCGGAGGGGAATCTTTGCGAAATTACCTACGACGAGCTCGTCGCGCAGCCGGTCGAAACGCTCGAAAGAGTCTATCAGGAGCTGGGTATCGACGGATTCGAGGCGGAACGCGAGAACTTCGCGAAATACGCCGAAACGCAGAAGAATTTCAAAAAGAATAAATTTGAACTCGCGCCGGAAATCAAAGAGACGATCGCCAAACGCTGGAAGAAATATTTCGACCGCTATGTGAAGGATTAGTTTTCCGTCTCAATATGACCGGAATAAGAAAGACGCGCGGCGAACCGTTAGGAACGCCGCGCGTCTTTTGTTTT
>CAMNJU010000264.1 GCA_946541595.1 uncultured Planctomycetales bacterium | reverse complement strand
TGCATGTTCCGGAAGCGCGGAGCGCCGGCAAGGGCAAGCGACCAACGGGAGCGGTTACCGCAGTTCCGCGCGGGAGCGCGAAACGCCCGTCCGGCAAGGACCGCGGCAGAGGCTAGACTAAGCCCCAGCGTTTTCTTAGAATCCAGTCGAGGGTCATAATAGCGACAAAGAGGGCAAAGATCAGCCACGTGTCGTAGAGCGTCTTTTTGACTTCGCGATAGTCGACGACCGTATCGCGCTTCTGGAGCAGTTCGTCGAGCAGCGACTGGAACTCTTCTGGCGGAACCGTCTTGCCGCCGGTTGTCGCGGCGAGATTCGTTAGAGTCGCGGGATTCGCTTCCGGGCGTTCCAATTCCAGATTTCCGTCGGCGACGAGGAACCTTGCCCGGGCCGTCTGGAGCGTTTCGCCGGTCGAGGACAGAAGCCGCGCTTCGACGAGATAGTCGCCGGGCGCGGACGTCTTTCTGGCGAGCCCGTGCCAGATCCCCTGCTCGTCGGTCAGTTCGACGCGTTCTCTCGTTCCGTCGGGCGCGACGATCTCGGCGGCCGCGGTCATACCGGACGTATCTTCGTTCGGCTTCGGGCGATAGACGGCGTGAAAACTGACCTGCTCGTCGGCGTCGTAGCGCGCGCGGTCGAGTTTGACGGCAAGTTCCCCTTCGAGCAGTTCGTCGAATTTCGCCGTCCATAAGAGCAGCTGGCGCCAGAATTTCGCATGCTCCGCCTCCTTACCGCGCATACGCCATCGCCACGTGGAGTCGGTCGCGAGCACGGCGACGCGTCCGGCGCCGTAGCGCTGCGTAACGAGCAGGGGCGCGGGCGCGGCTTTCGCGTCCGGCTTACCCGACGCGTCGACGGGCCGCGACGTTAAGAGGACCGTCGCGTTCGGTTTAACGCGTCCGAGTCGATAGAGGTCCGTCAGCGCGGGCATATCGGACCAGATCGCCGCGTTCTTTTTGGCGTCGAGACTCATGCGGATAATAAAGTCGTCTTTGCCCTCTCCCTGACTCGGCTCGGCGGAAAACGCGCCGTCGAATCGCGCGCGCTGGTCCGGGGCCGCGTCCGCGTCAAGTTCCGCGAGATCCGATTCGAGCGGCAGCCGTTCGCTTTCGAGCGTCTGGACGGGCAGGAGCTCGGCGAGCGGCGATTTCGCGTAGCCGCCGAGTCCGAGCGACCGTTCGCCCGCAAGAACGACCAGCCCAGCGCCCTCTTCCACGCGTTTGGCGAGCTCTTTGAGCTCGTTCGGCTGGAACGCGGTCGCGTCGACGTCGCCGAGCACGTAGGCCGCGAATT
The DNA here is from genome assembly GCA_946541595.1 of uncultured Planctomycetales bacterium. Taxonomy (GTDB): domain Bacteria; phylum Planctomycetota; class Planctomycetia; order Pirellulales; family Thermoguttaceae; genus RUG369. The sequence goes on along the minus strand of CAMNJU010000264.1, from coordinate 3,381 downwards.
TCCCTTCGCCGAAAAAGGCGGTCGCCGCCGATTTACGCGATTTCGTATATTCCGCGAGCATCTCCGCTTCCGTCTTATTCGGGAGCTTGGCGACCATGGACGCGGTCGACGGCCGCCAGTATCGGAGCCGGACGTCGGGCGCCGTTTCGAGCGCGGCGCGTATGAAATTCTGCTCGTAGCGGCGCGTTCCTTCAATATAGAGGACGTCGGTTCCGCGATCGAGCGCCTCGACGAACGCGCCAAGCTCGTTATTCGCCTCTGTGAGTTCGTTCTCCTGAACTTGCGCGGCGACGCTCAGTTTCCATTCGCCCGCCGTTTCCGGTCTGCAGACGAACTGATACGAAAGCGTCTCGTTATTCGATTTCGGCTCGAGAACCGTCTGTGCGACGGTCTCCATTTTGCCGGGCGAGGTCTCCAGCGCGAGCGCGAGCGGAATCGACGCGTTCGCACAGCCGACCACGCGGACTTGGCCCGATACGGTAAGTTCGTTTCCCAGAAAGACATGATCGTTGGCGCGCAGATCTTCGACGGCGACGTCCCGAATCGCGGCGGCGACGTCGTCGGATCCGAACGGAACGGCGTAGACGGGCCGCTCGGCGTCGTGGAGCCTGAGCGCGACGTCCTGCGGACTCGCGGCGTCGGCGTCTTTTGCGCGCTGGGCGCCGTCGGAGAGGGTAACGACGCCCAGCAGACGCTTGCCCGCGGTCGAACGGAGCGTTTCGGCGAGCGCGTCTCCGAGCCGCGTTTCCGAGCCGGTTGGCGCGTCGGGGAGCATGAATTTTCCGTCCTCGACGGGTATCGGATCGCTCCCCTGTCCGAATCCGACGGCGTACACGTCGAACTTCCCGCACAGCGCGCGCAGCTTATCGGACGCCGCGTCGAGCGTTCGGCGCATTCTTTCATACCGGCTTTCGGAATTTTCGCCGTCCCGAATCGCCATACTTTCAGAGACGTCGCAGAGAAACGCGACGCTCGCCGGAAGCTCTTCTTTTACGGTCGTAACGAGCGCCGGCCGCGTAAAGAGAATCGCGAATAGAAGAACGGACGCCATGCGCAGCCCGAGCTCGAACCGGCGCCGCGCGCGCGAAACGCCCTTATCGTTAGCCGCAAAGAGGAACAGACCTGCGGCTAACGCGGCGAGCAGAACGAGTACGAGCGCCCAGCTGTCGCCGAGCGGCTGAAAGGATACGCGAGGCATAGGAAATTCGAACGGGGCCGCGACCGGCGCGGCGCGCTTGGGATTTACGTTAAATTCAAACGAAACGGCGGGTTAGAAGCGCTTGCGCCGCCGCGCGCGCTCGAACCAGTATCGCGCGATCGCCAGGCACGCCCAGCCGATATTGACGGCGAACAGGATATAGAGCACGGCGATCTTATTCGACTCTCCGGACGCGTACGCGTGCCGGCCGCCGCCCCCCATAACGAAGCTCAGGCCGTACCACGTCATAATAATAGCGAGCGCGCCGAAATTGGCGCCGAGCGCCATAACGAACCGCTTGCCGCCGCTTATCTTATTGACGTGCAGTACGACGAGATAGATCAGGAGCGTAACGAGCGCCCAGACCTCTTTCGGATCCCAGCTCCAGAACCGTCCCCAGCTGAAATCGGCCCAGCGCGCGCCGAGAATAATGCCCGCGAGCAGGAAGAGCACGGCGCTGCGCGTCATCGTCGCGATAACGGGCGCGGTCTTGCGCGCGTATTCCGGCTCAAATTCGTAGACGAAGGGGGCGCGGTCCCGGTCGCGGTCGGCCGCGTTCCCTTTGCCGCGTTCCCGTTCGCGCCGCGCGTCGCGAGCCGGACGCTCCTGACCCGGCCTCGCGCCGGAAATCGGAACCCGAACTCCGTACCTGCCGAAAATATAGGACGCGAGCGACGTGAGCGCGACGACCCACGCGATCGCGCCGAGCGCGTAGCTCACAATAATGGCCAGAACGTGAATCGTGAGCCAGAAGTTGCTCCGCAGTACGGCGACGAGCGGCCGGATATTCGGATTGAATTCGACGGAATTGAAGTACGCGGACGCGGCGACGGCGAGCGCGACGGCGGAACTTGCCGTAATAAACGCTTTTCTCTGAACGATTTCCGTTCCAATTTGCGCGACGACTTCTTTGCGCGGCCGCGGTTCGCCCGACTCCGACGCGTACAGTTCGCGGCGCGTCGTCTTCGGAAAGATAACGAGCGCGGCGACCGTAACGACGAAACGCGGAACCGACCATACGACAAAGAGGAACGTCAGCAGAACGGCGAAGCTGTCGAGCGCGCCCTTCATAGCGAACGCGTCGCGCGCGGTCCGCGCGAGCGCCGGAAGAACGTCCGCGTCGGAGGGCTGGCCGGCGCGCCAGACGCGGTACGCCAGCCAGAAGCAGCCCGCGATTAAAAGGAGGCGCGGCGCGAGCATAGCGCGCGATATCTTCTTCTCCTTGGGATCCGCGACTTTATACGGAAACGCGGTCGAACGCCACGCGCACGCGTACGGCTTCGACCATGCGGGCGCGAGCGCGTATCCGATCGCGATCGCGGCGATGAGAAACGCCAGTAAGACGACCGTTTCGAACATATTAGCGACGGGCGCCCAGCCGGTAATATAGGCGCGGAGCGCGCCTCCGAGGAACGCCGCGGCGCAGGAGGCCGCCAAGAAGAGGAGCCCTGCGGTAAAGAAGAAGCGTTCGTTAAACGCGGGGTCTTTCCGCACGGTTCCGCGCAGGAATTGGCGCGCGTACGAAAGCGCGAAGCACGCGAGCGCCGCCAGACACGCGACCCAGTTCCAGAAGAACGCGTTGAATTTATAGTAGTAGAGCTCCGCCTTCAGTCCGCGAGGAACGTCGTAGCACGTCTTGGCGAGGAATTCCGCGCGCGCGCCTGGATCCTCAATTTCGCGTTCGGCGAGCGCGGCGCGTTTCTCTTCGGTAAAGAACGCGATACTGCGCAGGCCGTCGGTAAAGCGCGTCATGGCGTCGTTAAAGCGCGCGGCGCGGTCGGGCGCGCCGACGTCGCGATAGGCGCGCGCGGCGTCGAGGAACGCGGTCGAGACGTCGCGGTTGTACTTACTGTTTGCGAGCGTCTTTTCGAGCGATTCGACGAACCCGTCGAACGGAGAGATTTCGTTTTCCGCTTTGGCAATCTGGGCGACGACGGACGCCAGATCGTCGGATTTATCCCCCTGTTCCGTATCCGTTTGCGCGTCTTCGAAGCGCATATCGACGAATCGGACGTACGCGGGATCGGAGGCCCAGAGGAACGTCTGAAGCGGAATCCACGGGGAATCCTGGCGGTCGGACGCGCGGAAGAGACTTGCGCGGACGATCGGAAGGATCGCGAGCGTCTTGGGCGGCTCCGCGGTCGACGAGAGGTATGCCAGTTCGAGATCGTCGACGACGCTCT
>CAMNJU010000263.1 GCA_946541595.1 uncultured Planctomycetales bacterium | reverse complement strand
TTAGAACGCCAGCTCGACAAGCTGGAGGTCATTGGTTCGAGTCCAATATCGCTCATTTTTTCATTTCTTGACATAGCGATTCTTGTTTTCCACATCTCTAGACAGAATCGTTTTTCATTGTGTTTTTGTCGACGTTTTATTCTGACCGAGGGGCGTATGCGAGTTCTGGTTTTGACGGAAGACTCCTCTTCGCGCGACGGATTTGAAGCGGAGCACGGGCTTTCCCTGTATGTTGAAGACGGCTCCAGAAAGTTCATGATCGACGTTGGCGCGTCAGGTTTGTTTGCGCGCAACGCACAGCGCTTTGGAGTCGCGGTTTCCGAAGTAGATTCGCTGTTTCTGTCTCATGGGCATCGCGACCACGTCGGCGGTTTACCGACATTTCTCGAACTCAACCGTCGCGCCACGATATATTCGACGGAAAGCGCCTTTGAACCTCATTTTTCACTCCGTAAGAACGGACGCTTCGAGAATATCGGTTTTCCCGAACTTCCTCAGTCCGCGCTTGCAGGCCGACTTGTTTTTAATCCCGGCGTTCTTAAAGTCGACGGTCGTTTGACGCTTTTTTCTAAAGTTGAAATTCGCGAATTACGGTCGGAAGCGAACGATACGCTTTTTACCCTCAAAGACCCCGCTTCTGGCATGTTGACAGGGGACGCGGCGCATTATCTTCCCGAGCTCTTTTCGCGCGACGCGTTTGCGCATGAACAGAATTTGGCGGCGATAACGGAGACGGGTAAAAAGGTTTTGTTTGTCGGATGCGCGCACTGCGGCGTCGTCAATATTGTTAATCGCTTCATCGATATTTTTGGCTGCGCTCCCGACGTCGTTGTCGGCGGTTTTCATCTCATGATTCCAAGTCGCGACGAGACGGTTTCTCAGGTAGTTTTGGATAAAATTGCCGAGAGAATGGCGGCTTGGCCGACGTTGTTTTACACCGGGCACTGTACCGGACGCGCGGCGTATGAACGGCTGCATGACGTTTTAGGAGAAAGAGTTGTATTCTTTGGCGCTGGGGCGTCCTTTGATATTCGATAAAAGCCGCTTAAACACACGGTTAGTATAAACGAGATAAAATGGGCTGAATTTAACAAATTCCCTTTTTTTTAGCAGGCCGTCTCTTGAAATTCGACTTTTTTATATTACCCTTTTAGATAGGGAGTTTTTTGCCATATTGAGTATGCTCCCCACATTACATGCAGCGGCGTTAAACGCTTTGTTTCGCCTATTGCACAGCGAACAGATGAATGTAGACGTATACAGTAAGTTTTTACATATTTCACGTTAGGAGTTTTGTTACAATGTCCGGTAATTCATGTTCCGACAAAGAAACCAAGACCTGTTGTTGTCACGGCGGATCTGCGTCAGAGGGACAAGACCGACGCAGTTTTTGCCTCTCCGTTCTTGGAGCGGGCATGGGCGCCGCGGCTCTTGCCGTTCCGACGTACGCAGGGGCGCGTATGGCTCTTTTTCCACTTCAGCAAGAGGGTCTCTCCGGAAAAGAGTATCAGCTGACAACGTACGACGCCCTTGACGAAACGCCCCGACAATTTGTTGTTTTGGACAACGTTTGCGACGCGTGGACGACGTCTCCGAATCAGACGATCGGGGTTGTTTACCTTTGCAAAAAGACGAATGAAGACGGCTCTCCCGGCGTCGCCGCTTTTCAGACGGTCTGTCCCCATGCCGGCTGCCGTGTGAAAGTCGGACCTACCAAAAACCCCACGACAGGAAAGACGGAAGTTCTGTTTTATTGCCCGTGTCACGGAGATACCTTCTATCTCAACGGCGAGCGTGTGCAGCCTGAAAACTCGAAGTCCGCGCGATCCCTTGACGCCCTTGAAGCGCGCGTCGACGAATCGGGCAAAGTCTTTGTTAAGTATCAAAACTTCCAGTTGGGAACCGCTGAAAAGAAACCGGTCTGAGTTCATCCAGATCTGTTTAGCGGCTTTTTCCGTCAAAGTCGGGAATGAAGACCTTCTGCGCTTTTTCTTCTCGGCGTGAAATATTAGAATCAAACGGCGAAATAAATACAATGAACTTTCTAAAATGGTTGGATGAAAGAACCGGTTTTTGGACCGCGATTAAGACGGTTGCGAATTGGCGAGTTCCCGCGAGTCGTTGCTGTTGTCGCTTTTTGCCGACGACGTTGGTTTTCCTGTTTTTGCTTCAGGCGCTTACCGGTATTTTCCTGTGGGCGTTTTATTCTCCCAGCGCGACGAGCGCCTGGGAAAGCGTGTTCTACATTCAGTATGTTCTGCCGTTAGGGTGGTTGGTACGCGGTATCCATCATTTTTCGGCGCAGCTTTTTGTACTTACAGCCGGATTTTACGTCCTCGCGTTGATTGTGCACGGGTCTTACCGTAGACCTCGCGAGTTCGTCTACTGGTCTGCGCTTGTCGTTTTCCTGCTTTCGCTTTGCAGCTGCCTGACGGGCGACCTTTTGCCGTGGTCTCAGTCCGGTTACTTTGCGACGATTACACGCGTGTCTTTCCTGCAGCTTCTGCCCGTTATCGGCGTTCCGCTTTATCAGTTGGTCGTCGGGGGACCCGATCCTCAGTTTGGTTCTCTCACGCTGACGCGGTTCCTTTTCCTGCACGTTTGCGTCTTTGGCGGAGGCGGTTTCGTCGTTCTGTGCTTCTGGAAGTATTTCGATATCCGTTCCCGTAAGCTTTTCCTCACGGAGCAGCGTTTCGACAATATCCATCCGTGCGCGCTTGCGTGCGCTGTTAAGCAACGCCGCCCGTTCTGGAGTTGCGAAGCTTTCATGACGGGAGTTATCTGCCTAATCGCGCTCGCCGCCGTTTTGCTCCTCGTTTTTCAGCATTCGCTGACTCAGGCGCAAGTTGAGAGCCGCGCCGCGACTCTGCCCGCCGAATCCTATCTTGGCGCCGAGCTGACAGCGCCAGTCGACGTGTCGAGTTCCTATGACGCCGCGAGGCCCGAATGGTCCTTCCGCGCTCTTTATCACATGTCGAAATTGCCGATTTTCTCGAAGATCGGCATGGTATACGCCATTTTTGTCGTTCCGCCGTGCCTTTTACTTTTCTTCTTCGCGCTTCCTATTTTGGGACGTATTAAACCTCTGCACTACCTTTGCGTAGGACTGACGGGCGTATTCTTCGTCGTCGTGTGCGTCTTTACATACCTGTCGTATGCCGACGATTACAAGGCGGCGTGGGCCGGTAAGACGGATCCTCCGGCGGAACAGGCGTCTGACGAAACAGGCGAGCCCGACGAGTTTGAACACTCCCGTCAATTCCTTGCGAGCGTTGCCGACGCGGAACGCTCTGCGGATCGCGCCGTTGAGCTTGCTTTTGCGCCGTCGGGTATTCCGAAGTCGGGCGCTTTGGAACTGATAAAGAACGACGCTTTCTTACGCGGACCTGTCCTTTTTGAACAGAATTGCGCCAGCTGCCATAACTTCGTCTCCAAAAATAAGGATACTGCGGATCCTGACTATGTTGAGATTCCATGTTCCGAACCGACCGCCCCGAATCTTTACGGCGCTCATACTGCGGAATGGATTCGAGGTTTTACGAATCTTGAGACTCTTTCCGACGACGACTGCTTTGGCAAGACCGCTTTTGCGGAAAAAGGCTCGATGATTGGTTTTATGAAGGGGCGCGTTTTTGGCGGTTCTATGCTTGACGGCGGGCTCTTCATGCTCAACGGCAACGGTTTGATCGCTAAGGTAATCGCCGCCGACGCGAGTCCCGCGTATGATATTCTCGAATCCGTTTTTGAGAATTTCTGCGAGGAAGAAGACAACCTTACTCTGCTGGAAAAGATACTTAATGAAGACGGCGACTTCTCCGATGAAGAGGTCGAAACCGCGCAGCAAGATTATCTTGCCAAGTTAAGAGAACTTTTAACGGAGAAGCTTGCCGACGAAGAGTTTATTTCAGAGCTTGATCCGAAGCTTCCCGCGCCCGTTTTGGCCGCGCTTAAAGACGTTTTGGTCGCGCTTCTTTCCGACGAGACTTACGTCGAACTTTTACTGGACGAAGAAAATGTCGAGCTCGTTAAAGACGAAAGTTTCGACGACTTCCTTACGGATACGTTCCTTGCTACACTCAACGGAAACGACGAGCCGATCGCTCCTGAAGATCAGAAGTACGTCAACCGTATTCGAGAGGGCGTCGTCGCGTCGTGCGACGCGATTGCCGACATTCTTTCTGCGGAGGCGCAGCTTAAATCGATTCGTCCATTCGTTGACGGCGAATATCTTGGCCTTGCTCCGAACGCGATTTCCGACATGGACTTCCTGACCTGTACGGAATGCCATGCGTTCTACGGAACCGAAAAGAACGATCATGCCTGCGACCTTCGCGGATATATGAGCCGCGACTGGATCGCCGGCTTTATTGCCGATCCGACGCAGACGAAATTCTACGGCAAGAATAACGACCGCATGCCCGCCTACTGCCCGACCGAAGGGGACAAACTGATGACTCCTGAGGAAGTCGGCATGCTGGCCGACTGGCTGAGCGGCGTCTGGTACCGAGCGCCTAAAGTTGAAAACGGGACGACTCTCGGCGTTTACGGCGCCGCAAAGACCGCGTCTCAAGCTCAGGCGGTTGAAGCCGCTGAGGCGGCCGCGCAAGAAGCCGCGGAACTCGACGCTCTGAACAAGAAGATTGCCGAACAAACCGCCGCGAAAGCTGCGGAAGCCGCTGAA
>CAMNJU010000262.1 GCA_946541595.1 uncultured Planctomycetales bacterium | reverse complement strand
GACTCGCCGCCAGCACGTTGGCGTTGTGCACGTAGTTGCCGTCGAGCGGCGTATAGCTGAAACAGAACGCGCCGTCTTCGTCCGGCTTGCGCCGGAGCGCGCCGAGAAAGAAGTCGGCGGTCGCGAGCGCAAGTTCGAGCGCGCGCCGCGTTTGGAACGCGTCGTAACAGTCGAGCAGGGCGTGTCCGATAAACGCCGTATTGACCGCGGTCGGGGTCAGGCGCGGCAGGAGCTGGAACCTGTTCTGCCACGGGAAGTTATATCCCCAGGCGGCGCCGGGCGCGTTTGGCGAGCGCAGCGCCGCGAGCCGGTCGACGAGCGATTCCGCGGCCGCTCTGTCGCCAAGTTTTACGCTCGATTCGAGAAAGAGCCCGAGCGCTTTCGGATTCGCGCCCGGCTTAATTCCGAGCAGGGGGCGCAGATTGACGGGCGAGCGGCGCAGGAGCTGCGTCCACGCGATCCGGCCCCAGCGCGTTCCGAACGCGGCCGCGCGGACTATCGGGCTATTGAGCGCGTCGTACGGGTCGTATCCTTCGAAATTGCGGTCTTTTGCCCACGCGAAGAGTTGTTCCGCGGCGGCGCGCGCTTCGGCTGCAAGGTCGGTCATGGCGCGCTCCGTTAGACGAGTGGAATTTCCCGCCCGGACGCGAGCGATTCGAGTATCGCGAACGTCGCGAGCGTATTCTGAAAGATTTCTTCCGCCGGTATGGGGCTGGGTAGTCCGCGCCGAATCGAGTTGAGAAACGCGCTCAGCATTTCAGCCTGTCCTTTGTTTTGGAACGCCTTTGCGCGGTAGTTCTCGCTGCCGCAAATCTGCAGCGAGGAGAAGTTTTCGAGGACCGCCGTTTGCCGCGACTGAAAGACTTCGATTCGCTCTTTGGACGGCTTTGTCGAGCCGTTCGCGAAATAGCAGACGTTCGCGAGCGAGCCGTTCGCGAATTTGAGCGTAACCGCGACCGTGTCCTGAGTTTCGGCGCCGGAGTCGAGCGCGGCGGCGTAGACGGAGACCGGCGCCGAATTCGCGAGCCACGCGCAGAAGTCGACGAAATGACAGACTTCGCCGAGAATCCGGCCGCCCCCGATCTCCGGATTCTGAATCCAGTTCTCCTTGGGAATCGCGCCCGCGTCGACGCGATAGACGATCGACATGGGCGCGAAGCCGCTCAGACGCTTTTTGAGTTCGAGCGCGAGCGGCGCGAACCGCCGGTTGAATCCGAGGCAGAGCCGGGGCGGATTCGTGTCCGCGGCGGCCTTTTCGTGCGCCGATTTCAGCGCGGTAAATTCTTCTAACGTCAGACACAGCGGCTTTTCCAGAAAGACGTTTTGGCGCGCGTCGAGCGCCTCGAGCGCGTAGCGCGCGTGCGAGTCGTGACGCGTGGCGATAAAGACCGCGTTGACGTCGTCGCGGCGAATCAGTTCGCGCGCGTCCGACGCCGCGACGTCGAATCCGAATTTATTGGCGACGCGTCGCGCCGTCGCGCCCGACCGCGTCGCGACCCCGACGCGCCGAACGTTCAGATCGGTCGGAAGATTCGGAATGAGCGTTCCTTGCGCGTAGCTGCCCGCGCCGATAAACGCGATTCCCAGCCGGTCGGCGGGCTCGCGTTTGGCCGGTTCGGCGCTCTCCGCGCGTTTGGGACTCGGCGTTTCCCCGGTCGGGGCCGGGCCGTAATCGACAAGCAGGCCCAGAAACGGCTCTTTGCGTTCGAGTATCATGTCGTACGCCTTGGGCGCGTCGTCGAGCGAAAAGACGCGCGAGACGAGCGCGCCCGCGTCGACCGCGCCGGAGTAGACCAAGTCCTGAAACGCTTCCATATTGCGCTTTTCGGTCCAGCGCACGTATTCGGGCGGATAGTCGCGCCCGTTCTCTTCGTATTCGGGATCGTAACGGCCCGGCCCGTACGAGCGCGACATGCGCAGCTCGAGCTCTTTGGGGTAGTAGTCGGGATTGCGGTCGAATCCGGTCGGGACGTCGCCGAGCACGACGACTTTCCCCTTTTTGCGCGCCAGTCTGCCGGCGAGATTAATCGGGTCGAGCGACGTCGAGCTCGCGGCGACAACGACGGCGTCGACGCCGAGTCCGCGCGTTTGAAGCAAGATATTCTCTTCGAGGGCTGGTTCGCCGACAGACCATACGTCCCCGACGCGGAGCGCTCGCGCCCTTTCGACGGCGGCGGGGTCGACGTCGAGCCCAAAGACGCGCGCGCCGCTCGCTTTGAGCAGGAGCGCGGCGAGCGTTCCGACGAGCCCGAGCCCGATAACGGCGCACGTTTCCCCGAGCCGCAGATCCGCCTGCCGGACGCCCTGCAGGGCGATCGCGCCGAGCGTATTGAACGCGGCGGCGCGCAGGTCGGCGTCCCGCTTGAGCTTAACGCATAGGTTTTTCGGAACGGCGACGATTTCCGCGTGGCACGCGTACCCGACGCCGGCGCACGCGACAAGATCGCCCGGCCGGAATTCGGCGACCCCTTCGCCCGCGGCGATTACCTGGCCCGCGCAGCTGTAGCCGAGCGGCGAGTACGCGTCCAGCTTTTTCGTTACGGCGCGATAGGTCTGGATCGGGCCGGCTTTCCGAAAGAGCTCGAGAACGGCGCGGACTTCTTTCGGCCGCTCTAACGCTTTGCCGACGAGGCTCTTGCGCGCCGAGCGCACGGTCGCGCCTTCCGTTCCCGCGCTGATCACGGAATAGCGGTTCCGAACGAGTACGAAGCCGGGCTCTAAAATCGGCTCCGGCGTTTCGAGTACGAACGGGCGGCCTTCGCTTAATTTCTGAACGAGCTGTTTCATGTTCGGTCTTTCGATTCGTTTTTATATTGTCCGGTAAGGAGTTGCGCGAGCGTCAGCGCTGCGAACAGAAAGACGCGCCGCTGTCTCCAGAATCGCGACGGCTGCCGGATAAGCCGGTAGAGCCATTCGAGTCCGGCCTTCTGCCAGAGCGCCGGCGCGCGTTTGACGTTCCCCGCGAGCACGTCGAGCGTTCCTCCGATTCCCATGCACAGCCCGACGCGCAAGTCGGTTCTGTGGCGCGCGATCCACTCTTCCTGCTTAGGACTTCCGAGCGCGAGAAAGAGCACGTTCGCGCCCGAGGCGTTAATGCGCGCGACGAGTTCGCCATGCCGCTCTTCCGGCAGATATCCGTTTTCGCGCCCGACAATGAGCGCGTCCGGCCAGCGTTCGCGGACAACGCCGCACGCGCGCGCGTTGACGTCTTCCCGCGCGCCGTAGACGAAGAGCTTTAGGCCGCGTTTGCCCGACTCCCGGCATAGCGCCTGCATGAGATCCGCGCCCGCGACGCGTTCGACTTTGCGCTTAAAGAAGGCGCGGCACGCCAGAACGACTCCGATTCCGTCGGGAAACGCAAGGTCCGCGTCGGCAATGAATTGACAGACGTCCGGCGCTCGGCGCGCGATCATGACTTTTTCCGGATTGACCGCGACGGCGCAGCTCGCGTAACTGCGGTCGGCGGCGAGTTCCGCGGCGCGGTCAAGCGCGTCGTCAAACGTCAGGAGATCGACGGGAACGCCGAGAACGCGAACGCGGGCAGACAGAGTCGTCATAGAGCGGCGCCAGTACCTGAAAACCGTAAAAACATACCCGGCCGCACGTAAGGCGAGGAGAAGAAGCCCGGCCGGCGAGACGGCCCCTCCGCCGTTCGGTTTCATTATAAAGGGGCGCCGTTTTAAATCAAGCGTGTTTTTCAGGTTGCCGCAGGCGTTCGACGGCGGTTTTCGCGATCCGCTCGGCGGCGCGGCCGTCCCAGAGTTCGGGGAGTTTGGGCGGCGTCCGTTCGGCGTCGAGCGCGTCGCGATACGCGCGGAGTATTCCGTCGGGGGTAAGGCCCGCGAGCCGGTTGCCGCCCAGTTCGCACGTGACGGGCCGTTCGGTATTGTCGCGAACCGTAACGCACGGAACGCCGAGCGCGAGCGCTTCTTCCTGCAGACCGCCGGAGTCGGTCAGAATGAGTTTGGCGTCGGCGTTGAGCGCGAGAAATTCGAGATAGCCGAGCGGTTCGAGAAGCTTGATATTCGGCGCGCGTTCGAGTTTGGCGCGCAGTCCGAACGCGTCGAGTCTCGCGGCCGCGCGCGGATGGACGGGAAAGAGAAGGGGCGTTTCCCGTTGGATTTCGAGCAGGGCGCCGACAATTCCGGCAAGCGCGTCCTGATCGTCGACGGCGGCGGGCCGGTGCAGCGTGACGGTCGCGTATTCCTTGGGGCTCAGGCCGTACTTCCTGGGCGCGTCGAGCTTGCGCGCGAGCGGCAGGCTCTTGACGAGCGCGTCGATCATTACGTTCCCGACGAAAAAGATTCGGCCGTCCGGGATTCCTTCGCGCCGAAGATTGTCGACGGCGTCCTTTTCGGAGCAGAAGAGAAGATCGGCGAGCGCGTCGACCGCCGTTCGGTTGAGCTCTTCGGGCATAGTTCGGTCGAACGAGCGCAGGCCCGCCTCCACGTGCAGCAGTTTGAGCCCGAGCTGGGCGGCGGCCAGACCGCACGCGAGCGTGCCGTCGACGTCGCCGACCACGATCGCCGCGTCCGGCTTCTCGCGCAAACAGAAGCGCTCGAACGCCTTCATGGTCTCGGCGACCTTCTCGACGCGCGTTCCGGTCCCGATTCCGAAGTTGACGTCGGGGCGGGGAAGACCGAGTTCCCGAAAGAAGATTCCGCTCATGCCGTCGTCGTAATGCTGGCCCGTATGCGCAAGG
>CAMNJU010000261.1 GCA_946541595.1 uncultured Planctomycetales bacterium | reverse complement strand
CCGGCGCGGCCCGCCGTAACGAGAACGGCGCCCAATCCGGCCGCCGCGGCAAGGCCCGCCGCTCCGCGCGCGCCGATCGAACCGACGACGGTTCGCCCGACGACCCAAACGGATCTGCCCAAGGCGGCGCCGCTGGCCAAGCCGGCAGGAACGACGGAAACCGCGCCCGCGACGGGAACCCAACAGACGGCGGCGCCCGCCAAGACGCCCGTCCCCGGACAGGGAACTTCGATCCTGCCGCCCAGACGCGTCCCGCTCCCGTCGGAGAAGCCGAAGACCACGTCGACCTGACCTAACGCCTTTTTTAGCGCGACAAAAAAGAAGCCGCGTTCCCGCTCGAATGAAACGGGAACGCGGCTTTTCTTTTGGGCGTCCGTGAGCGAACCCGCGGACGCAAACGTTTAAACTCAGTTGAGCGCGGAGAAGAGTTCGAATTCGTCTTCTTCGGAGTACCCCGCAAACGCGTCAAGAACGACGTTCGACGAGGCGGCGGTCTCCGCGGAAATCTTCGACCATGTCGACGACGTATGCCCCGACGCGTTCGCGTGGACGCGGAAGTAGTACGCCTTGCCGGACGTCAGGCCGGAAACCGTCTTATTGCCGGCGGTCGCGTAAGTTACGGTCTTAACGCTCGCGAAAGTTGAACTCGTACTGTACTGAAGGGTGTACGTCTTTGCGGAATCGACCGATCCGATATTGAGCGTAACCGACTTGCCGGCCGTCGCGACGACGGTCAGCGCGGGCGAATCGAGCTGCGGAAGCCCGGCGTCCGTCTTAACTTCGGCGGCGGTCCAATCGGAATTCGCGTATCCGGCCGCGGACGCGCATACGCGGACGTAATAGGTCGTGTCGACGTTCAGATCGGTAATCTTCTTCGTCCCGACGGTCGTATAGCGCAGCGAAACGGCGTCGGAGAAGTCGGCGTTCTTCGCGTACTCGACCGTGTACGAGGTCGCGGCGGACACGGCTTGGAACTTAACGGAGAACGACGTGGGGCCGGTCGGAGCGACGGTTACGGCCGGAGCGGCCAGGAACGCCGGCTTGGTTGTCGCGGAAACGTTCGTCCATTCGGAATCAACGTACCCTTCTGACGGCGCGAGCGCCTTAACGCGGAAGTAGTACGTCGAATTCGGGCTAAGTTTCGTGATCGTACGGACGCCGGCGTTATAGGTCTTAGTCGTATAGGTCGCGAACGTCGGATCGTCGCTGTATTCGACGAGATACTTGCTTCCGTTTTCAACCGCGCCAATTTTAAGAACGACGGCGGTCTTTGTAACGGCGGTCGTTACCGTAGGCTTGGCGAGTTCAACAACGGCTTCTTCGGTCGTCGCTTCGAAAAGGGCCCAATCGGAATCGACGTAATTCACGCCGTCGCCCGTCGCTTTAACGCGGAAGTAGTACGTCGTGTTTTCGGCAAGTCCGGTAATCGCCTTAACGCCGCCCTTAGAGAACGTCGCCGTCTTAACCGTGCGGAAGGTCGGGTCTTTACTGTACTGAAGACGGTAGAGCTTCGCGTTGTCGACCGACGAAATATTGACTTTGACGGTCGTTCCGACAACGGTCGCGGAGACGTCGGGCGTATCGACCGCGGGCGTCGCCTGCTCTCCTTCGATAACCGTCTGGCCGACAGCCGCGCCGCTCGCGTCGAGATACGTTACGGTCACGGGCGACGCCGCGGATTCGGCGACGGTAAAGGTAATCGCGTCGGAAGACGCGGCCGTTTCGATCGGGGCGCCGGTTCCGTCGACGACGGTCGCGCCGGTCCACGCGTCCGACTTGGAGACGGCGACCGCGACGTCTTTCGCACTCTCGGCGATAATCCTCTGAACGTTCGAGTCGACCTCGACGCGTTCGAGAATTTCGTTCCCGGAAAGATTGAGTTCGGCAAGCGACGCGCTGTTGGTCGCCTGAACCGTCTTAACCGGCGTATTGGAAGCGTCGATCGTCTGGAGCGCCGGGCAGCTCAGCGCGATAATAATCGAATTCTTGTAGTAGGATTCTTTGGGCGCGTTATTGGAAAGATCGATCGATTCGAGCGACGAGCAGCCGGTCGCGACGAGCCGGTAGATCTTCGCGCCGGACGCGTCGAGTTCCGTCAGATTCTCGCAGCCTTCCAAATTGAGGAGCGCGAGGTTCGGACAGGCTTCCAGACTGAGCGAAGAAACAGGATTCCCGTTAAGCCAGAGGGTTCCCAGCGCCGTGCAGCCGGTCAGGTCAAGTTCGGTCAGCTGGCATTCGTTGGCGAACAGAGTCCCGAGATTCGCAAGACCGGCGACGTCAAGAGATTGGATCGGATTGTCGTGGCAGTTCAGCGACGTCAGACCGTCGCAGCCGGAAACGTTGAGCGAAGTAAGCTCGTTCGTAAAGCAAACGACAGAAGCAATTTCGGGGCACGCGGAAAGATCGAGCGACTGAAGCCTGTTGCTGGAGCAATAGAGATTCTTAAGCTTGCCGTTTTCAGGTAGCGCGAGCGAGGAGCACTGGCAGCCCGTCATGTTGAGCGTAACGAGATTCGGGTTGTTCGAAACGTCGATCGAGGTAAGCGTATTGTTATAGCACCAAAGCGTTTCGAGCGCGGAACACGTCGAGACGTCGAGCCCGTAGTAGACGTTTCCGGTTCTCGTGTCGTCGAGCGCGTTCATAAAGCAGCGAAGATCTTTCAAGCCCGTGCAGCCGGCTAAAAGAAGACGGTTAATGCTGTTGTTCGAGCAGTTAAGCGTTTCCAGAGCGGAGCAGCCGCTGACGTCGAGATAGGTCAGCGCGAGCTTCGTCGCGGTCAGGCTGACGAGCGATTCGCAGCCCGCGACGTCGAGACGGTTCAGTTTCTTATTCGTCGAAACGTCCAGAGACGTAAAATCGTTGTTCTTCGACGTGAGCGACGTGAGGTTCGCCAGACCGGAAACGTTCAGGCTCGTCATTTCGTTGTCGGAGCAAGTTACCGACGTCAAGTTCGGGCACATGGAAACGTCGAGTTCCGAAATACCGTTGCTGTGGCAGTTGACGCTGGTAAGGCCCGCGCACGCCGAAAGGTCAAGTTCCGAAAGACTGTTCGAAAAGCAGATAAGCGACTTAAGCCCAGTACAGTCCGTCAAATCGAGCGCTTCAAGCCGGTTCGAGGAAATCTGGAGGGTCGCGAGCGCCGAGCAGCCAGACAGATTCAAGCCCGTGAGAACGTTATTGAACGCGCTGAGCGTTTCCAAATTGGGATTGTTCGAAAGATCAAGCTGCCTGATGGAGTTGTAGTAGCAGCTGAGCTTTTCGAGCGCCGGGCACGTCGAAACGTCAAGGCTCGAAAGATAGTCGTTATAGGCGACGTTGATCTCTTTGAGAGACGTGCATCCGGTAACGCCGACGTAGTAAAGCGTATTTGTATTCTCTTTCGTCGGCGTCGCGCCCACGCAGTTGAGCGTCTCGAGCGCGGAGCATCCGGAAACGTCGACAAACGTGAGTTTCTTATTCGCGGCGTCGAGCGCGGTCAGATTTTCGCAGCCGACGAGATCAAGCGAAGAAACCGCGTTGGACCCGGTAAGATCAAGCGCTGTAAACGCGTTGCCGCCCGCGGAGACCGTCTCGAGCGCCGGGCAGTTCGAAACGGACAGGCTCGAAAGGCCGCAGTCGGAAACGTAGACCGCCTGCAGCGCCTGTTTGCCGGAGACGTCGAGCGAAGAAAGCGACGGATTGCTCGCGAGGTTAACGGACGTCAGGGCGGGATTGTTTGTCAGATCGATCGACTCAATAAGATTGTTCCGAGCGCCGATACGCTGCAGACTGACGCAAGCGGATACGTCGAGCGACGCAAGCTTATTGTTCGCGACGGCAAGCCCTTCGAGGTTGGCGCTCTGGGAGAGATCAATCGACGTAAGCAGGTTGTTATAGCCGGAAAGAACCTTGAGGTTCGGGCAAGGGGTAACGTCGAGCGCGGCGATCGAGTTGAATCCGCAGTTGAGTTCTTCGAGGGCGGAACACCCCGTCAAATTCAGTTCTTCGACGGTATAGTTGAAGCTGCAATCGAGGGTCTTGAGGCTTGAACAGCCGGTTACGGTAAGAAGTTTCGCTCTAATGCTGTTCCATGAGCAGTCGAGCGATTCGAGAGAAGAACATCCGCTGACGTTGAGGTTCGTAACGGCAAGGCCCGAAACGTCTAGTTCCGTGATCGCTTCGTTCCCCTGAATCAAGACGGTGGAAAGGTTCGAGCAGACGGAGAAATCGAACGACGGAATCGGATTGTTCTGCGACTGAATCGCCGTGAGCGCGGAACACCCTTTAACGACTTCCGCGAACGAGCCGTCTTCCTGTTCGACTTGTTCCGTATAGGTAAGCGTCAGGCTGGTCGTTCCGTTGTTGTTGAGATACAGATTCTTGAGCCCGGCGAGCATGGAGACGTCGAGCGACGCGATATCGTTATTGCTGCAGTTAATCGTTTCAAGATTGGGGCAGTTCGAGACGTCGAGCGCGGAGAGGCTGTTGTTCATGACGTTGATATTCGTCAGCGCGGAATTGGCCGACAGATCGACGCTTGAAATTTGGTTCGTCGAAATCATGAGACGTTCGAGCGCCGGGCAGTCGGACACGTCGATCGACGTCAGGCTGCAGTTGAACGCCTGAAGGCTCTTCAGGGCGGCGCAGTCGCTCAGGTCGAGGCTCGCGAGATTCACGTTGTAGTAGATATTAAGCGTTTCCAACGCGGCGCAGTCGGTAAGATTCACGCTCGTAATATTGCAGTATCCGACGTCG
>CAMNJU010000260.1 GCA_946541595.1 uncultured Planctomycetales bacterium | reverse complement strand
CCAGAACGCGTTTTCCTGAGCGTCGCTCAGATTGAATTTGCCGTCGAACCAGCCGCAGTCTTTACCGTCGAACAGAACGATCGCGCCTTCCGGAGCTTTCAGGCCGAGCGTTTCGCTTTCGCGGTCGACTTTCTGCAATTCGTTCGCGCCGCCAAAGTTAAGAATGTACTTACCGTCCTTAATCTCGGCGGACATCGGGGTCGCTTTTTGCTCTTCGTTGAAGATGAGGTCGGCTTCGGCGCCTTTGCGCGGAATATTCATTTTCTGGGGCGCAAGGACGAGTTTGCCGTCTTTAAGTTCGGCGGAAGCAAAGAAACGGGCTTTGCTGCGGTCCCAGCCGTTGCCCGGCAGACCGTCTTGATATCCGACGACGTCGAATTTATCCGCGCCGCGTGCGATTACCTGGAAAGCGCGGTTCTTGGCGGGCCAGAGATATTCGCCCTGAATATTGAACGCGTCGACGTAGGTTCCGTCTTTTTCAATCGCTTCGACGGAGGTAAATTCCTGCGCCATAGCGGAAGCGCAAAACGCCGCCGCGAGAACGGCGATAAGTCCTGTAAGTTTTTTCATTGAAAAAAACCTTTATTTCTAGGATTTATAAGAAAAACGGACTGCGGCGACAGCGCCGCAATCCGCAGCCAGAAGGCCGACTTTAAAACGGTCAGCGTTCGATAAGAGCGCGCTGTTCTTTGGTGATCGGCATGACTTTCCAGTTCTTGAACCACATCTGTCCGTCGGAACCGCCGTGAAGCTGAAGACCGACTTTGCCTTCTTTTTCAAGGAGCGGGTCGACGAGATCGACGACGCGGAAGCCGTTGAGGAAGGTCGTGACGTGATCGCCGCAAGCGACGACGGCGATTTCGTTCCAGTCGTCGTTGCCCTTGTTGCGAATCGTTTCGACAAATTCGTCGTCAGCAGCAAGCCAGCCGCGGCCGGGGATACTCTTGCCTTCGTCGTCAACGCCGGCGGTGTGCCAAATAGCGGCTTCTTTACCGTTGCCGGCGATTTCGTCCTGGCATCCGCGAAGGAGCCACGTGGTCTTGACTTCATGAGCGCGGAAATAGAGCGCGGAGTTGACGCCGCCCTTGAAGACGTATTCGACTTTCGCGGCGAAATCGTCGTAAGAATCGTTCGAGACGACCAGACCGTCGCGCGGTTCCTTGTCGTCATGCTGGCCGATCAGCACGCCGTCGTCGTTGAAGGACCAAATTTCGGGAACGTCTTCAGGCCACTTGTAAGCGCCGTCGATATCCCAGCCTTTGTCGGTCTTGACGAAGAAGTCTTTCCATTCGCTGACGCCAAGGTCCTTAACGCGGATGTTTTTCCACAGGATTTTGCCTTGAGTTCCGGCATGAACCTGAAGCCCGAAGAGGCCGCTGAAATCTTTGTAATCGAAAATGTTGACAACCGGAACGCCGTTGAGCCAGGTGCGGATCGAAGGACCGATCGCTTGGATTTCGAGGGAGTTCCATTCGCCGTCTTTGTACGTGGCGATCGACTTTTTGAGGATTTCTTCGTCAGTATTGTCAAGCCAAACGCGTCCCTTCTGGTGACCGCGGCGGCCTTCGTCGTAGATACGGCAGGTGTCTTTGTCGTTCGGCGCGATTTCGCACTGATATCCGAAGACGCGGTCGTCGTCTTTACGAATCGCGCTGCGGAACTGAACGCCGGAGTTGCCCGCGACCTCGCATTTGAAATCGCACTTGAAAATGAAGTTGCCAAACGGCTTTTCATAAACGAGGAACGTATTGTTCGGCGTATTCGGAACGCATTCGCCGACGATGCAGCCGTCTTGGACTTTGTACGTGGCGCGTCCGCCGTGCTTGGCCCAGCCGTCAAGATTCTCGCCGTTAAAAAGGGAAACAAAACCTTCCTCGCCGTCGGCCGCCTGGACCGAAGCGACGGAGAAGCAACCGAACGTCGCAAGGAGAATTGCGACCGCGCAAATTGTCTTTCGCATTCTTTTAATTCCTGTACAAGGGTGGATAGCGATCTCGCTCGAACGAACAAGACCATAACAAATTTCCCATAGTATAACCGTTGAAAACGGAAAATGCAATTATTTGCGGGGAATTAGCCGATTTTTTTTGCCGCTCTTTTCCAATGCACGGCAACTCGTTTACTTAAAAGGCATTAGCTCTTATAATGTGCAGGTCTTATTCTAAAACGCCAGCGAACGTGTTAAAATGGGTAAAACAAAGAAACAAGTCGAGGCCGCCCCGACAAAAAAACGGCTTGATTTTCACGGTCTTATTTAGATATACTGAGACGTCGCGCGCTGTGGAGAAATCCGAGAAACGGCGCGTTTCTTCGGCAGATAAAAAGGACAGGAACGGCGAGCCCGTGAAGACGGGTTCCGACGGAGAAAAATGGAACGGACAAAAACGTTTGAACGATTCGCGAACGCGGCGATTATTCTGACGCCGTGCCTTGTCGCGGCGGCGGCCGCCGTTTTCGCGTTCGCGTTCGGCTGCGGACGGCGCGACGCGAACCGCGACGACGGGTCGTTCGCGCAGTCGCCGGCGTCGCAAAACGCGGTCGAACGTCCGCCCGTACTCCCGCAACTTACCGCAAGAACGCTCCTGCGCGAAGCGATTTCCGTGTACGCCAACGCGAAATACTACTCCGACGCGGGCTACGTCGAGATCGACTGCGAACTCGAGCCGGACCGCGCCCCGCAGACTTGGCGCGTTCCATGTTCCGTTACGCTCGCCAAGCCGAACTATCTACGGCTCAAACTTGGCGCCAGCAGGCTCCTTTCGGACGGCAAAACGATGCGCGCCGAAATCGACGACGAGGCCTACGCCAACGAGGCGCTCGACCGGCCCGCGCCTCTTGTGGTCGCCTCGATTAAAGAGCTTTATCCCGACCCGCAATTCGCCGAAAGCGCCAATCTGGGCGTCCCCTCCAATCTGTTCTGGACCTCCCCGCAGCTGGCGCTCCTTTTCGCCGACGACCCACGCAAAACGCTCGTTCCGGACGGCGCTAAACTAAAACTTCTCGAACCGGAGTACCTTACTTTCGAAGAGGGCGGCGAAAAGATTCCCTGCGACCGTCTGCAAATTGTCGCCGAGGACGGCGAACGAACGCTGTGGTTCGCGCGTAAGACACGAACGCTCGCGAGAATGGAGCTGCCGCTCGAACAGACGGCCGCGCCGACAAACGACGCGCGCGTCGTCGCGCTGCACGCCGAGTTCCCAAATCAGACCGTTTCCGACGCCGCGCCCTCAGATCTTTCCCAATTTAATTTTTCCGACGGGGCCGACGCCAAAATACAGGTAGAACGTTTTTTACCGCCGGAACTCGCCTCGCTCAAACGCGTCTTTCCTAACGACGCGCTTCGCGGCGCGGTCGACGGCGCTCCAATCGCGCTCGGCGCGGGCCGTTTTTCTCTCCTCTATCTCCATGGCTGCGACGGAAGCGCGGACGGATTTCAGGCGGAGCAAGTTTTTAATCAGGCGGCGGCGTATCCGTTTCCACACGATCAAATTCGGTTTCTGAGCGTCGAATACTGCCCCTGCGAAGAAACCGACCGTCAGGACGGTCACGGTTCCTCCGAAACAAACGCAGCGGCGCTCGACGCACGGTTCGACGCCGAGTCGTTCGCGCGCTGCGAACAGGCGCTCGGACATATCAAAACGCCGTCCTTCCTCTTGCTCGACAGGAATTGCGTCGTCCAAAGGTATATTCAGGCGCCCTTTTCCTTTACCGACGTCCAGCGAATCCTCGCCTTGGCGCTCGACGGACGCGATCCAAGCGCCGACGAAGTGAGCGCTTACTACGAAGGGGCGCTAAAATTCTACCGTTTCCTCGAAACGGCCGACGCGCGCGACGTCTACCGCGCTACGCCCGACTACGCGCCGCAGCTCTCCGTTCCGCAACGGCAGTTTCCGGCAACGTTCGGCCTTCGGGAAGTCTGGCGCTACAAAGCGCTGCAAGCGCCGTCCAATCCGCTTGCGCTCAGCGACGGGATAAATTCGACTCTGGCCAGCGCGGCGCTTGTAACGCCGTGCGACGGTTCCGCGCTCGCGATCCTGTCGTCGTCAGGCAAACTGATTCGCAAAACGACGGCTTCAGCCGTTTTGGGAGAACCGATTTCATTCGTGCGTTCCGCCGAGTTCGGAGACGGCAGACGCTATTTTGCGGCGTCCGCGCGCGATAACGCGCACGCAGTCTGTCGGTTTGACGGGCGGTTTAACGATCTTGGCGCGCTCGACGTCGGAGGCGCGCGCAACCGCCGGGTTGGGGACGCGCTCTTAGCCGACGCAAACGGCGACGGCAAGCCCGAGCTATTTTTAGGACTGCTGGGAAATTCCGAGCCCGACGGTCCGCAAACGCACGGACTGTACGCCGTCGATATGGATACGCGAAAGATTCTCTGGAAATACGAGACTATTCTGGCGCCGCGCCGGCTGGCGGTTCTCGACGACGGATCGCAAGTCCGGCTCCTAGCGCTCGACACGGTCGAAGGACGCGTCGGCACAATTGCGGAATTTAACCCCGCGACCGGGGAGCAAACGCGCTATTATAAGGCGGGCGAAGGCGGTTCGATTCACGATTTCGCAACGTCGACGAACGTCGCCGAGGGCGCGCCAAAATTAGTCGCGATCGCCTCGGATCCAACGTCCGGCCGCGAAATCCTTCTCGGTTTTGCCGACGACGGCTCGGAATTATGGCGCGATCCGATTCCAACGTTCCCCGATTCGGCAATGGAACGGCTCGTTTCCCGCGACGTCGACG
>CAMNJU010000259.1 GCA_946541595.1 uncultured Planctomycetales bacterium | reverse complement strand
GTGCGCGGCAGGGCCGCTATTGAAATCTACTGTCGGGATCCGGCTGAGATTCAGTCAGAACGACGCGGAATCCGACGTAAAACCCGCGCTGCGTTTCGGGTACGGACAGTCTCGTTTCCGCGGCGCAATTCTGTTCAGACTCCAGCAGGCTTCCGCCGCAGCGCGAGAATGCCGTCGCGGGCGAGAGGTCGTCGCGGCATATTTCCGAGACGTTGCCGTGCATATTGTAGAGTCCCCACGCGTTCGGAGAATACGAACGCACGGGCGCGGTAAACGCGAACCCGTCGTCGCTGTCCGATAAAAACCGACCGCTCTTTTGCAGAACGTCGATCTGGTCGGCGTTTAGTTGTTTTTTGAAATTGACGTCGCCAAAATTTGCTTTTTGCGGGAGGAGGGCCGGATTGTCGCCGAAGGAGTACTTCGTCGTCGCGCCCGCCAGGCAGGCGTAAGTCCATTGCGAAACGGTGGGCAGATTGCAAACGAGTTGCGGTGAATCGGACCCCGAACCCGCGTTTACTTTCTCCGTCAGCCAGTTGCAGAACGCCACCGCGTCGACAGGGGCGACCTCGACGACGGGATGGTCGTCCTTCTGCTCAAAACCGACGTTCTGGGGCGAGAATTTTTCGGATTTGAGAAATTGCTTGCGCTCGGAATCATATCCAAAATTTTCGGGAGAGGAAGGAACCTTGTATCCCTTTTCTTTTGCGAATTCCAGCCACAATTTAAGGGGGACTTCCGTATCGAGCATCCAATAATCCTGCGGAACCGTCACGTCTTTGGCAGGAGTCGTCATATGGAACGTTCCGGCAGGGATCCGGACGAACCTGTATTCCGCGCCGCCAACGGAAACCGCTTTGAAATCTCGGACCGGTCCTATAATGACCGGATCCGTTGTTGTCGTCACTGGCTTGACGGTTGCGTTTCCCTTAGTTTCTCCCTGATTTACGATGGTCGATTTTTCAGCCGGGGCTTCAGCCGGCTTTTCGGGGGGAACGCTCTGTTTTCCGTCTACGACCTGATTAAGGGGCGGTTTTTCAGGGGACGGACTCTGTTCCCCGTCGTCGATCGGATCAAAAGAGAGGTCAATAAAACCTTTGCCACGGTTGAATTGCGGAATTTGCCGATAGTCCGTCTGGACGCTTATCGTGTTGGTCGCGTGACCGACGATCAAACTGAAATTGATTTCCCGACGCCGACCGTCAGGGAAGTTGCCTAGAAAAGCGTCGACGAACGCTTTCGTAAACAGCCCGCAATGGTTCAACGGGTCTTCGTTGCGAGACTCGCCTTCTCGGCATCCGTAAAAGAACGCCGTTCCCTCCGGCGGGACGAAATTCGGTCTGTGGCTGACGTTGCTCACGGCCCCGGAACGGGAAAGCGCGCCGCTCTGTCGGACAAGCGGTTTGCCCTGATTCGTGCAAAAAGGAAGGCTGACGTCCGCGACCGTAAGTATCGAGTTGACTCTGACTTTTTCCAGCCGTCTGTGGAGATCGGAGAAACAGAACGCCGTCTCTTTGATATTGAATTTATCGACGTCGGACGGAATGAAATAGTATTCGGAGTCGGTTACGCATCCGGGACCTGAGAAATAGAAAAAGATCGCGTCTTCCGAGTGCGATTTATCGATCATTCTATCGATCGCGTCTTCGATATTCTTTTTCGTCGGCTCTAATTCCGGGAGTCCGCTGTTTGGCGTTAGAATACAGATTTCCTCAAATTCGCGCTTTTGAAGCGCTTTGAACATAAGATTGACGTCGGACTCTACGTTGGGCATATCGTCGTAGTTGGGCGCATAAGGCACGCCGACTATCAGCGCGCGCTTGCGGCAGTAGGCGAAAATATTCGACTTCAGCCACACCCTATCGGCTGTTGTCAACCTCTTAGAGGGAATCTGGAATTCTTTGCCGTTTTCCAGAAGTATCCAGACGACGTCGGTTCCCCGAAGGTACCGCCCGGCATATTCGCCCGCCCAAACGCGCGTTTCCGCCTCTTCCTGAGGTTTCACGCCGGGGGTCAAGATTTCTTTTGATCCCACAACGGTCCTGATAACGTCGGAACTTAGGGGAACAGCTTGCGGAATATTACTTACAGGAGCCGACTGTTGGCCCGAATTTGACGGGACGCCCGTCCATAGTTGGGCGTTAGCCGGAGGGCTGAAAAAGACAAACGTCAGGGCGAGGCATACCGCCGCCGAAAACGCCGCCAATTCTGTGCGATGCGTCATAACTGTCTCCAGGGAGGGAGGGGGAAAATATAAAAATTTATAATTCTATTTTATCACGCGCCGCGTCTATTCAGTAGGGAAAGATTAGCGCTTTTTACAGGCGTAGATGAATTTTTTGAGATATTAGAAAGGCGCTTTTGATATATTTATCACAATTAAAACATTTGTTTTAAGCGAAAAAAGAGTTTTAACAGTATCGCGAATCGCCGGTAGACAGAAGAGGGAGCCGCCGTCCGCTCCCCTTTTTTTAGAAACA
This sequence comes from uncultured Planctomycetales bacterium, assembly GCA_946541595.1. Lineage (GTDB taxonomy): Bacteria > Planctomycetota > Planctomycetia > Pirellulales > Thermoguttaceae > RUG369. Next base: position 2,275 of record CAMNJU010000259.1, on the reverse strand, counting down.
GAAAGACGCGTCGAACGGGAATTCCGATGCGACGCGTCTTACCGCGAGCGGTTTCGTTGTGCGCACGTTTGCCCGATCGGGGCTAGCGTTTTATTCCCAGGCGAACTGGCCCTTTTGAGCCGAAGAACCTCGGACGATCGAGCCGACGACGACGGCGCCTTTCTTATCGAGCGCCGGCGTGAGGCCTAATCGCGAGACGCTTCCCTTGGGCCCCAGTTTCGTGCGGAAATAATAGTTTTTGCCGGATTTACGGTCTTTGAATTTTATAACGACGACGTCGGGCGAATCCTTGACCAGCGTGTAGACGCGGTTTCGTTTGACTTCGCCCATATCCTCTTCTTCCTCTTCGTCGTCGGGGTAGTCGTCGTAGTCCGGCTCGCCCCCTTCGCCCGGCACGCTATCGATCTCCATGAAGTCGTCTTCGTAAATGGGAATTCCGTTGATTTCCAGTATTTCGTCCCCAACTTCCGGGGAGTAGATCGATTCCTTGGACCAAGCCAGTTTGTCGTAGTCGTCGACGTCGCCGCCCAGATAGGTTAAAGGATACGTCATGGAAAAGAGCGGTTTGGGCGTGTCGGTGATCCGCGTCGGCTCGCTGAATAAACGAATATGCTGCCCTTGCTGGTTTAACGTCTCGTAGTCGGGCATATTGCGGAAAATGATATTCGCTACGTTTTGAGAATACAGGAGTACGTCGCGCCAGCTCTTTCTCTCCTTACTGAAGACGCTGAACGCGCCGAAAGGGGCGCCCCGAAAATCACCGTGGGAAAACATAGGATCCGAGCCGAGCGGCGTTTGCTTTTTGAGCACGTTGGCAAGCTGACGGTAGAAGGGATAAGTTCCGGCCGTCGAACCGGTCAGCCCCAGCGTGAAACATCCTCCGGACGGGGCGTCCAAAACCTGTTTGCTCCCGTCTTCAAACGTAACCGTCGCGCCTCTAATATTGTATGAATAGGCCTTTTCTTTCTCGGACGAGGAATTGACGTCGAGCACGCCGCGATAGTTGAAAAAGAGTTCCTCAATGAGCGGCGGAACCGACATAATAACGGGCGCGCTGGGACCGATTAGCTTCGCGGAATCGAGACGCGACTGTTCGAACGAGGCGCACGAATCGGTTATGAAGACGGTCAGACGCGCGCCGCACCCCTGGGCCGCGTCGAGCAAATCCTGACGCGGACATTCTTTGCCGTTCGCCTGTTGGAGATAATATTTTCCGTTGCGAACGGTTCCGTGCCCGCTCCAGTAGACGAGCAGGGCGTCCGTCGGGTTCACCCTTTGCTTTTTCAGGAAATCGATCGCCGTTGAGAAGACGTCGTACTCGGACGAGTCCGCGTCGACGCTCAGACGAAGCTGATCGAGATAGAGTTCGCGAAAGGTTCGCGATTCGTCTTCTTCGGGGAAATCCCATTCGCCGTCCGTCGGATAAACGTCGCCGCCCCAAAAGACGGTTATTCTTTGCGTCGAATCGCCGCGAAACGTCAGCTCTATATTCAGGGCGTCTTCATAAAAGGTTTTGTACTGTTTTTCGTCCGTGACGTCGAAGAGAGCGAGGACGTATATTTTGGGCCCGCCAACTTCGGGCGGCTCCTCGTATTCAAACTCCTCCTCTTCCTCGTATTCGTCGTCCTCGTCCTCGTCGATTTCCAGAGATTCTGTCCAGTCGTCGTCGTCGTCGGAATCGAAATTTGCCGGCGGCCGCGTCGCGAAGCCGCCGGGCTGGGCATAGCTTAAACTGGGCGACAGAAACGCCAGTATTGTTGCTAATATGATGAAAATAAACAGTTTATAAGTTACGCGAGGGAGGTTCGTCATACTTCTTCTCCTGACGGGACGCGGATTCGGCGCTTGAACGGCCGTTGCAAGGGTGGAAACCGAAAAACGGCGGGGACAAAGGAAACTTTTAGGACGTTCGGACTCTTCTCCGCCGCTCGCTTCTTTTTCGCGAGCCGACTTAGAACGGAATCGTCCGCGCGTTTATTATACCGTACCCGGTTCCCGCCTTTATGACAGTTTGGAGAGAAAATGAGCTCAAGTTGTCGAAATATGAAGCAGTTATGCCATATTCCCATAACAATTGACATAATCGAAAACACAGAAGAAAAGAACGCCCACTTGGACGGCGCGTTCCCATTCAGCGGGCCGCGCCGTGAATTGGAAGCGCGGCCGCCGAGAGGAGCGTTTTATTCCCAGGCGAATTGGCCGCGCGTAGCGGGCGAGCCCGGTACGGTCGCTCCGGCGACGAGATTCCCTTCGGCGTCGATCTCGGGATAAAGGC
>CAMNJU010000258.1 GCA_946541595.1 uncultured Planctomycetales bacterium | reverse complement strand
CGGGGGCGTCGTCTGCCGATACGTCGTCGGAAGGAATAAGCCGTTCGATTGGCTCACAATGCACCTGAGCGATCTTGAATTCGACGCGCTCGGACTGCGTTTCACCGCGGAAATCGAATTTGAGTATCCCGACGAACCGACCGACGGACCGTTCTATCTCGTCGTCGGCGTCGCGTGGACGCACAAAGCCCGCCCGTCGAAAATCGCGATTTCCACAAACGGCGTTCCCTCGGAACCGCTGCAAGTTCCGTCCTTTACCGACGACCGGGAAGATCCTTATAGGTTCTCGGCCGCCAACGATACCGGCGTCTTCGGACATGTCGCCGTTCCGATTCCGCAGGGCGCGATTAAAAAGGGAACGAACGTAATCGCCATAACGCTGCAAGAGGGCTCGTGGCTCTTCTACGATTATCTCGCGCTCCGCCAAAAGCCGGAACCGATTAGACCGCAAAGCCTTCTGAACGATTATACCGACGATCTGGGAGGCGCGGACAAGATCGTTTTCGCCGTCCGCAAGCCCGGCCTCGATCCCCACTGGTACGCCAATTTCGGCTACTATCCGACGTTCGATCCGGAAGATCGGCCGTTCAAGCCGCACGACGGCGGCGAACTGCGCGTACTCGACCTCGCGACCGGCAAAACGGAAACGCTCATACGGGATGAAAAAGGTTCGTTCCGCGATCCCGCCGTAAGTTACGACGGCAAAAAGATTCTCTTTTCCTATCTTAAAGAAGGAACGGAACATTACAATCTCTACGAAATCGGAACCGACGGCAAGAACTTGCGTCAGATCACGTTCGGCGACGACGACGATATCGAGCCGTGCTATCTTCCGAACGGAGATATCGTCTTCTGCTCGACGCGCTGCAACCGCTTCGTTCAATGCTGGCTGACGTCCGTCGCGACAATCTACCGCTGCGGTCCCGACGGCCAAAATATCCGCAAACTCTCGTGCAATATCGAACAGGACAACACGCCCGCGGTACTCAATAACGGGCAGCTCCTCTATACGCGCTGGGAATATGTCGACAGATCGCAAGTCCATTATCATCATCTGTGGACCATGAACGTCGACGGAACGCGGCAGTCGGTCTTTTTCGGCAATAAAGAGCCGGGCGAAGTCTATATCGACGCGAAAGCGATTCCAGACTCCGACGAAGTCGTCGCGATCGACTCGCCGGGCCACGGCATAACGGACCATCGCGGCAGAATCGCCGTGATCGATCCCAAGCGCGGCCCCGACGATATGGGCGCGCTCGAATTCCTAACCCGCTCAAACGACTATTTCGACCCGTGGGCGTTTAGCGACCGCCTCTTTATGGCGTCCCGATACGCCGATCTGCTCCTCGTCGACCGGGACGGAATTCAGCAAGTCGTCTACACGCTCCCTCAGAAAGAAAAAGAGGCGGGCTATCAACTCTTCGAGCCGCGCCCCATTGCGCCGCGACCGAAAGAACCGACGCCCGCGGAACTCGCCCCAAACGGCGAAACGACCGGAACTCTCGTTCTGTCCGATATTTACCTCGGCAGACACATGCAGGACGTGCCGAAAGGTTCCGTTAAAGAGCTCCTCGTCATGGAGACGCTCCCGGAGCCGATCCACTATTCCGGCGGCATGGACATGATTTCGTTGGGAGGAACCTTTACGCTCGAACGCATTCTCGGAACCGTTCCCGTTACCCCGGAAGGCGCGTGCGCCATGGAGCTGCCCGCCAACCGGCCGGTCTTCTTTATCGCGCTCGATCACGAGGGCCGCGCCATTAAGCGCATGCACAGCTTTACGTCCGTTATGCCCGGCGAGACGACCTCCTGCGTCGGATGCCACGAAAAGCGAACCGACGCGCCGGGAACCGAATTCAATAAGCAGGTCTTCGCGGTCGCCGGCAAGCCGGTCGCGCCCACGCCCGTCGACGGCGTCCCCGACGTCTACGACTTCGTGCGCGATATCCAGCCGCTCCTCGATAAATACTGCGTCGAATGCCACAATCCCGATCGGCGCGAGGGCGCGGTCGATCTCTCGCACGCGCTCGGCGTCGCGCACACGGTAAGCTACTTCGAACTGGCGTTCCGCAAAATGTTCGGCGACAATCAGAACCGGCCCATGAGCGATTTCCCGCCCTACGAAATCGGGAGTCAGGCGAGCAAGCTCTATCAGATGATACTCGCCAATCATGGCGGCGTGCAATTCACCGAGCCCGACCTGAAGATCATGCGCTTCTGGCTCGAATCGGGCGCGCCGTTCGCAGGAACCTACGCCGCCAACTGCGCCGGCATGCTCGGCTGGTACTATAAGAACGAGCCGTTCCACAACGACCGCGACTGGCCGGAAAACAAGGCCCTCGAAGAGACAATGACGCGCCGATGCGCCGAATGCCACCCGCTCGGCGGGCGGTCCCTGCCCCGATATCTTTCGGAGAATCCCGGCTGGCCGATCTATTACAACTTCTCCCATCCGGAAAAGTCGCGCGCGCTCCGCGCTCCGCTTCCAAAAGAAGAGGGCGGGCTCGGACTGTGCCGCCGCAATAATCCGGACGGAACGCAGTCCCCAATTTTCCTCAATAAAGAGGATCCGGACTACCAAACGATCCTGCGCGCGGCGACCCGCGCCCACGACTATCTCCTCAACGAGAACCAGCATTTCTCCCTGCGCGTCGTCCGGCCGAATCCGGCGTATACCAAGGCGATGATAAAGTACGGAATTCTGCCGAAAGATTTCGACTTGAATCAGCCGTACGACGTCTACGAAACGGACCGGAAATACTGGCGGTCGTTCGAATTGCAGCCGCCCGAAACGAAAGAATCCAAAGAATGAGCGTCCTGTTCATGCCGTCCCCAATCGGCGTTCTCGTCCTGCAAGAGCATGGCGGCGCCCTGACGCGCGTCAAATACCTCGACCGAACGTGGAATCCGGCGGAGCCGCAGCCCGTCCCCAGCCGTGCGGAACAGGAGACGGTCGCAAAAGCGCTCTTCCAAGACGAACCGGCGGAAACGCCGCTCCTAACGCGGACGCAAGCGGAACTGGAAGAATACTTCTCCGGCGCGCGTCAAGCGTTTACGCTCCCCCTCGCGCCGCAGGGAACCGAATTCCAGCGCCGCGTCTGGCGCGAGCTGACGCGCGTCCCCTACGCCGCGCTAACGACCTACGGCGCGCTCGCCCAAGCCGCAGACGCGCCCCAAGCGGCCCGCGCCGTCGGCATGGCGATGCGCAGCAATCCAATCGCGATTATCCAGCCGTGCCACCGAGTCGTCGCCGCAAACGGCGCCCTGACCGGCTACGACGGCAAATTCGGCCTCGCCCGCAAACGCTTTCTGCTCCGGCTGGAAGGGATTACGGACTATCAGAACGCGCTGGATCTTTCACGGTTGGCCTATTGTTGATTCACGCCGTTCTCACTTTCTTTTAAGAGCGTCGTCTGAATCAACCATGTTGTATTACTCTTCTTCCGCACAATACGACAAAAAGCTTTGATTCTTTTCTCCCATAAATTGCTATCATCGCACAAAAACAGACAGGATAAATACTCATTCGCTATCATGCAAGAGGTAATTCTCAAACCAGTACTTAAAAAAAGTATAACTTGTCTGCCAATCACTTTTGCTCATAAAAATTTTCTAGGCCCCGTAAAGTTGAATTCTCAAGAATTTCATTGTGAGGAATAAGTATGTACTTCCAAGGTTTTTCATCTGCCTCAGTAGCAACCTGAGTCCACTGAAGGGCAGCTTTTGCCTTTTTTAGCACATCCTCCTGTTTCATTTCTTTGACACTCTTTACTTCGCATATTAACTTACAATCTGGCGTTTCAACAACAAAGTCCGGAATATATTCCTTCTGTTCAAAATTGGAAGTGTAATAAATGTGAAAGAGATTCGAGCTAGGGCGAAACCATTTTAGAGCTCGTGAATCTCGTTCCAAAACACGAGCAAATTCTAATTCCGAGTTTGAATCAAATTTCTGCATTGTATACAGGCATTTTCGAAAACCGCAAAAAATCATGGACTTAATTTGATTTCGCTCTCCTTCAGGCAACAACACGGAAAAATCTCGCGGCTTTTCTGAGCTAGCAATCGAACAGTAACTCGCTTTTAAAGTCTGAAAACTCTGAGCAACTCTTACGTCGAACGCTTCTTCGTGTGTTATACGGTGCTCCATCATTTGTGAATACACAAGGTCAACTAGTAGTTTTTGATTGTTAAAAACTACGTCTTCGACGTCGGCTTCCTCACGGTATTGAGCACGTATATAGTCAACCAATTGTTTTGATAATTTCTCAACAAGAGGAGCGTCATAAAGATTATTGATATCATTCTTGTCGAGAAGACCACGCCAGATATAATTTTCAGGACATGTTTCTCTGGCTGTGTTTTGGCCTCCATTTACAATATAGCCGTCCGAACCGTCATGAAGATGTTTTATAAAAAGTTTTCCTGACGACGTTTTTAGGTTAATGGAACTACAATCAAGATTGAAATCTGCAAATCTAGTGCAGCTTCCATCTTTAGGACTGACGATGATTCTTGGAACGTCGATTGAAAACTTAGCAAATACGTCTGTGGTCTTTGCAACAACCTGAACGACCTGTTCTGGGGGAATAGTACTTCCAATTAATTTTTTCTGCAGTTCTTTTTCTACTTCCTGAACAACCTTACAGTTATTCTCAGGTTTTTGCAAACTAGCGCTTGAACCAAGTCTTCCAAAACGCCCAATTACTTCGTACGTCGTCTGAGCAATTATTCTATCTATTGGGTTGGAAAAAAGAAC
>CAMNJU010000257.1 GCA_946541595.1 uncultured Planctomycetales bacterium | reverse complement strand
CCCCTTCCTGTGCGGACAGCCGCGCGAGCTCGATTTTAGCGCCCGGCTGGAACCCGCTGAACGAGACGCGCATCGCCTTGTCGTCTTCTATGGCGACGAACGGAAGTTCGACCGTTTTCCATTCTTTGGCGGCCTTGACGCGGGTAGAGAATCCGGTCTGTTTCCACGGGTCGTGCGCCTGCATAAAGGAGACGGAAAATTCCGAGTCGTTAGGGGACCGCACTTGGAACCGCACGAGGTACGGCTTTCCTTTTTCGACCGCCAGCGGATTGAAGTTAAACTGCGGACGCCACGCGACGTCGCCCGTCTGCTCGACGTCAAACGCGAGCGCGGGCGCGTCGATTCCCGTTTCGGACGCGGGAACGGTTCTGTAGCTGTATTTCGTATTTTTATCGGCTTCGATATGCCATGGCGCCTGGAACTTAAAGTCGCCGTCGAATCCGGCGGAGATCATATTCTCGCCAAACGGATATGTCTTGCATTCCCACGCTTTGCGGAGTTTGTCCGTCGAGCCGTATTTCTTTGTCAGAAATTCGTTCCAGAGTTTCTGAAATTCACGGGCGTACGGTTCGGGCAAGTCGTCCAGCTGACCCCACGACCAACTTGCGACGACCGAATTTTCGTTGTTGATTTCGACCACGGCGACGCCCGGATCGTCGACATACGCCTTGCCCGTATAGGGATTGACGTGCTGAAGGAGATCTTTGGCGTACTTCTTCTGATATTCGATCATTTTGCGATCGAAGTTGTCGACGCCCTTGTTCTGCGTCGGGAGCTTATCGGCGTAGGGGAAACCGTCGATTTCTTTGAACGCGCGCGAGACGTGCAGGTTGATGTTGACGTAGATTCCCTTCTTATGCAGGCAGTAGACGAGATAGTCGAGCCGGTCGAGCTTTTCCGGATCGATCTCCGTCGTTCCCTTGGCGAGATTCTTGCCCCAGATATCGCGGGAATCCATATGATGAAGCCGGACGACGCCGATTCCGAACCGCGACAGAGATTCCGCGACGCGCTCCGCTTTCGCCTTATCGGTAAAACTCGCGCCGAAGCAGAAGTTCGTGCCCATGAGGCGCGCGCGTTCGCCCTGCAGCGCGAAATTGCCCGCCGCGTCTGTTATAAAGCCGCGCGCTCCGGCGGGTTCGGCGGCGCTTTGCCACGTCTGCACGTTGGTGATATTATCCGGCGCGCCCTGTTCGATAACGAACGGGAACATTGTCTCGGACTCGTCGGCGAACGCGGAACAAACCGTCGTAAGTGCGGTCAGCGCCGCGGCAAAAAATAGTCTGCGGATCATGGTAGGTTCTCACATTGTCATTAACGGGATATAAACGCCGGTTTCTTCTTCTCAGACGGCGCGGGAATCCGACGACCGTATGATATCAGATTCACTCCGAAATTCAAGCAAATTTGAGCCTTTCTGCACACGCTCCGCCGCAGTCAGGGGATATTGACGGCGCTTGAGTAGACAATACAATTAATTTCTTACAGAGGACTGGGAGCGCCTCCTCGCGGAACGGCGTCCGTAGGTCGTTGCGAGCGCGTATGTTCCCCCTCGACTGTCGCCGGAACGTGCTGAAAAACGGGAGCGTTCCGGCGTTTTTAAACGTTTTTTGACGGGGCGTTCGATCCGGCGCCACGTTTTTTGTTATAAAGCGACCCGACAAGCGTCGCGAAAGCGTCTGGAGCGACAGAAGCGGCATTATGAAGATTCCATTTTCTCCACCGGATATTTCTGAATTAGAAGTTGAAGAAGCGGTTGCCGCGTTGCGATCCGGCTGGATTACGACCGGGCCCCGCGTCAAGCAGTTGGAGAAGAAGCTGGGCGAACGTTACGGCGCGCCCGGGCGCTGCGTGTGCCTGAACTCCCAGACGGCCGCCGCGGAACTTGCGCTGCGCGTCTTGGGGATCGGTTCCGGCGACGAAGTGATCGTACCCGCGTATACCTATACCGCGTCGGCGTCCGTCGCGTGCCACGTCGGCGCGAAGATTGTCTTAATCGACTGCCAAAAAGATTCGCTCGAAATGGATTACGACGCGATGGAAGCGGCGATAACGGAGCGAACGAAAGCGATTATTCCCGTCGATTTGGGCGGCGTTCCCTGCGATTACGACCGTATCTTTCATGCTGTCGACAATAAGCGCGGACTCTTTAAGCCCAACGGCAAATATCAGGAGGCGTTAGGGCGCGTCGCAGTTTGCGAGGACGCGGCGCACGCGCTTGGCGCGACGTATCATAACGAACCGCTTGGGAGCGTGGCCGACTTTGCGTCCTTCTCTTTTCACGCGGTTAAAAATTTCACGACCGGCGAAGGCGGCGCGGTTATGTGGCGCGGTTTTCCGGGAATCGACGACGCGGAAATTTACCGTTATTTCCAGCTTCTCTCGCTGCACGGCCAGTCGAAAGACGCGCTCGCCAAAACGCAGCTTGGCGCGTGGGAATACGACGTCGTCGGCCCTTGGTATAAGTGCAATATGACGGACATAACCGCCGGGATCGGCTTGGCGCAGTTCGAGCGCTACCCCGGCATGCTGGAACGACGGCGCGAGCTCATTGCGCGTTACGACGCCGCGCTTACGCCGCTGGGCGTCGAAGTTCTCGACCATTACCGCGCCGACCGTCAGTCTTCCGGGCATCTCTATATAACGCGGGTTCCCGGCGCGGATCTTGCGAAACGGCAGGAGATTATCGTTAAAATGGCGGAGCGCGATATTGCGTGCAACGTCCATTATAAGCCGCTCCCGATGCATACCGCGTATAAAAATCTCGGGTTCGATATCGCGAATTTCCCGAACGCGTACGCGCGGTTCATTAACGAGATTACGCTCCCGCTGCACACGAGACTGACCGACGAAGAGGTCGGTTATCTCCTTGATAATTTTATCGACGTCCTTAAGACGGGCGGCGTTTGAAGCGGAAGGGCTGACTGATGTACCGGCATTTTTTTAAACGCCTTTTCGACTTGACCGTCGCGCTGATCGGGCTTCCGTTTTTCTGTCTGATCTTTCTGGTCCTTGCTCCGATCATTTGGCTGACCGATCGCGGCCCCGTCTTCTATAACGCCGAACGGCTCGGATATAAGGGCAAGACGTTTAAAATGTTCAAGTTCCGCTCGATGTACGTCAATTCGCCCGACGTACGCAACGCCGACGGCACGACATTTAACGGCGAGACCGATCCCCGCGTTACTCCTATCGGCCGGTTCATGCGCAAGACGAGCCTCGACGAAACGCCGCAGCTGCTCAACGTACTGTGCGGGACGATGAGTTTGATCGGTCCGCGCGCCCATTTGACGACGCATTACGAGGGCTACGACAAGCTGGCGCCGAAACTCAAGCGCAGACTTGACGTCGCGCCCGGCATAACGGGCTATAATCAGGCGTACTTTCGCAATTCGGCGACCGCGGAAGAGAAGATCGACAACGACGTCTACTACGCAGATCACATTTCCTTTTGGCTTGACGTCAAGATATTTTTCAAAACGGTTCAATCGGTGCTCATGCACGAGAACGTGTATGTCGCCGCGTCGAACGCGCAGAATACGCACGTTGAAGAGAAGAAATAGGACGTTCCGGCCTGAGTCGTTTTTGTTTTCCGCTCAGGCCTTTTGTATTTAGGATCGGGTATTTTCAGATGAAGAAAATCCTAATAATCGGCGCGTCGATTTTGCAGCTGCCGATGATTCGCCGGGCAAAAGAACTGGGATTTCGCGTTGGGGTCATCGACTATAATCCGGAAGCGATCGGCGTTTCCTACGCCGACGACTTCTTTGAAGTCAGTACGATGGACGTCGACGGCGTTGTTAAGGCGGCTCGCGAATACCGGCCCGACGGCGTGGCGACGCTCGCGACCGATATGCCGATGCGCGGCGTCGCGGCGGCTTGCGAGGCGCTTGGTCTGTCCGGCGTTTCGCCCGAAACCGCGTTCATGGCGACCGATAAAGGCGCGATGATCGAGGCGTTTGAGCGCGCGGGCGTTCCGCATCCGCAATTTAAGATAGCGCATACAAAAGAGGATTTTGACCGCGTTAAAGCCGACGTCGTATATCCCGCCATTATGAAGCCGACCGATCAGTCGGGCAGCCGCGGCGTCGCGCTCGTCAATTCCCTCGCCGAGCTTGAAGCGTCGTACGACTACTCGAACGGCGAATCGCGCGGCGGCGGCGTCGTGATCGAAGAATTCATGTCGGGCCCGGAAGTGAGCGTTGAAATTGTCGCGCTTTCGGAAGACGATATCCATATCCTCGCCGTTACCGACAAGCTCACGACCGGCGCGCCCCATTTCGTCGAGATGGGGCACAGTCAACCGAGCCGTTTGGGCGCCGAAACGGTCGCCGCGATTGAAGACGTCGCGAAACGCGCCGTTAAGGCGGTCGGAATTAAGCGCGGCCCGGCGCACGTTGAGATCATCGTTACGAAGGACGGGCCGAAACTCGTCGAACTGGGCGCGCGCATGGGCGGCGACTGCATAACGACGCACCTCGTGCCCCTCTCGACCGGAATCGACATGGTCGAAGCGACGATGCGGTGCGCGTTCGGCGAGAATCCCGATCTCACGCCGAAGTTCAATAAGGGCGCGGCCGTCCGGTATTTCGACGTTCCCGTCGGAACGATTAAGTCGATCGCGAACGTCGAGGAAGCCAATGCGATACCGGGCGTTCGGCAGATATCTTTCGTTAAGAGCGTCGGCGAACGCATGACGGAAATTCACGGGAGCGGCGATCGGCTCGGATTTGTTATCGCTCAGGCGGAAAACGCCGACGAAGCGATTAAGGT
>CAMNJU010000256.1 GCA_946541595.1 uncultured Planctomycetales bacterium | reverse complement strand
CGCCCCCGTTCGACTTGTGCAGCGCCTGCCAGTCGGGCGGGTAATACTGGAACTCGGAGCTGCGCGCGTCCGGACGTCCGATTTGAAAGACGACGTCCGATTCGTCCCGCGCCGCAGCCGTTGAAAGCGCGGCTAAAAATATGAGGAGCGCCGAAAGCGAAAGGCGCGCGTGCGACATAACGAACTCCTTTAACAGACCGAGGAAACGGACGCAGGTGTGAACAGAGGCGGGAACGCCGCGTCCGCGGTATGCGCCTTGGACGCGGCTGAGTCAAAAAGAAGAGAAGAGACGGCTACTTTACGAAACCGACGCGATATAACGTCGCTTTGCCGTTCGTCTTCGGGAAGATAATCTCGACGCTCTTCATGGCGCCGGAATAGCCCTCGACCTTACTCAGATCGACGCTAACGACGCGGCGCTTGCCGTCGAATTTTACGGGCGCGTCGACGTAAATCTGCGGGAGCCTCGGGCGCGTCTTTTCTTTTTCCGCGCGGTCTTTTGCCTGATCGAACGCGCCTTCCGACCACTGCAGATAGTCGATTCCGTCGGCGGGCGAGACGGGCGTGATTCGTACCGTGACGCCGCCGTCGACCTCGTCTTTCTCCTGCGTCAGCGCGCAGTCGATTTCAAGCGTCTTGGCGTTTTCTGCTTTCCAGAAGATATCCGGGGATTGAGCGATCGCCTGCGGATTCTCGTTCAGGTTGATCTTAAGGGCGTCGACAATCGGATATCCTTCGTCGGTCGTTCCTTGATACCGCCAGTTCCTGCGGTCCCCCTGAAAGACCCAATTGGGCGTTTCGGGCAGATCGTTTTTCGCGAGTTTATAGACGGTCGCGCGAATCTCGTCCACGGAGCCGACAATAAAGGTAGCGCGGTACGTCCGCTTGATATTCCAGTCGAGAATCGTCGTTTCCCACGGCGCGATGTATCCGGTCGCGACGTCCTTGGGGCCGAGCGGCTGGCCTTTCGCGGCGTCGCCGCCGTGGAAACCGCCGGACGTCAGAGTCGAGAAGGGCTGATAGACGCCGACGCCGTAATTCTTTTCGTTGACGAGAGCGGTCCAGCGTTCCGGAGAATAATATCTGCGCCACGGCCAGCCTTTTCCGTCCGCCTTATCGACGACGACGGTAACGGGCTCGTTCTCGAACGGTTTGTCGCCCAGATAAGTTACGAGCTTGTACCACGGGGCGTTCGTATAGACGGCGGGCGTCTCCTGATTGCGCGCAGGATACTGCGTCTTATCGGACCGGTTATTGACGATCGTGGCGTCGAGCATGAATCCGTTGTCGGTGAGTTCGTATCGGCATTCGAAGACGCATTCGGCGGGCACGCCCGAGTTAGGCCACAGCATGGGCCGCGCGCGGAGGAACGCTTCTTTGTCGCTGACGCGCTTAAATTCGAGGACGTACGACCGATATCGGCCGCAGTCGCCCGACTGGATCGGGTTCCAGCCGAGCCCGGCCCACCGTTCAAACGGCTTTTCCCCGTTAGGTCCAATGTAAGGCGTCGGGCCGGAGTAGTAGGAGAGCTGAATCTGTCGGCCCCAGTCGTAACTGTTGATCATATTGCCCGACTTGTTGACCTTGTCTTCCAGATAGGTAACCGCGCCGCCGAGCGAGAGATTGAGTCCAAGTTTAACGCGGTCGTTTTCCAAGTAGCGCATAGGTTCGTCGCCGTAGTCGAGCGGCTTGTCGCCGGGTACGACGGCGAGTTTGGTCGAGTCGGACGTGGGCGGATCTTCCGCGCGGCTCGTGGCCGGCGCGGCGAAAAAAGAGAGGAACGCGACGGCAGCCGCGGCATAGGATAACACGCTGTATTTCATGAATTCTTCCTTTTAAAAAGCAATAAGATTTCCGCCGATTAGCGGTTGTTGTTACCGAAACTCAACCCGTTTGATATACGCCGTTCCCTCGCGCTGCGGCAGCGTAATCGACAGCTGTTTAAACGCGCCGGAATACCCTTTCAGGTCGGTAAGTTTGACCGTCAGTCTGTGCGAGCTCCCGTCGAACTTAACGGGGACCGTCTTAGATATTTCCGGGAGCTGCGGATACTCTTTTACGGACGGATCGCTCTTGCGCGCTTCGTTTAAATTACGGCGTTCTGTCTCGTCGATGAAGTCGTAAGGGGACACGGGCGTGAGAGTTACCGTGATCTCGTCTTCGCGCGGAGCGTTCGAATCAGGGTCCATAAACACGGCTTCGATTACGAGCGAGGACGCGTCTTGCGCTTTCCAGAAGGTCAGCGGAGATTTCGCGATTCCGCGGGCGTTCGGATTCAGATTGATCGCGAGCGCGCCGGTAATGGGGAATCCGGAGTCGGTCGCGTTGACGTAAGACCAATTCTGGCGGTCGAATTCAAACACCCAGCTGGGCTGCGCCGGAATCTCTTTTTTCGCGAGCTTGTAGACGGTCTCGCGAATCTCTTCGACCGATCCGACGACGAACGTCGCGCGGTATGTTCGCTTGATATTCCAGTCGAGGATCGTCGTTTCGAGGGGCGCGATATATCCGGTCGGGCCTGCTTTTTCGTCGAGCGGGAGTCCTTTGTCGGAATCCTGGCCAGCAAATCCCGCGATCGTCAGGGCTGAGAACGGCTGATAAACGCCGATACCGAAATTCTTTTCATTGACGAGCGCGCTCCAGTGTTCCGGGCAGTAGTACATGGTCCACGGCCAGCCTTTTCCGTCTCCCTTGTCGACGACGACGGTAACGGGCTCGTTTTCGTAAGGCTTGTCGCCTAAATAACTCACGAGCTTGTACCAAGGGGCGTTCGTATAGACGGCGGGCGTCTCCTGAGCGCTGCCGCCGTAGAACGTTTTGTCGGACCGACTGTTAACGATCGTTGCGTCGAGCGTAAAGCCGTTGTCTGTAAGCGTATATTTGCATTCAAAGAGGCATTCGGCGGGGAGCCCGCTGTGCGGCCAGAGCATGGGACGCGTGCGAAGGAAGATCGTTTTTTCGTCGACGCGTTCGAAATCGAGGACCTGCGACCGATAGCCGCCGCAGTCGCCCGACTGGATCGGATTCCAGCCGAGTCCGGCCCACGATTCCGACGGCTTTTCGCCGTTAGGCCCGATGAAGGGGCGCGGTCCGGAATAATAGGAGAGTTGAATCTGGCGGCCCCAGTCGGCGCTGTTGATCATATTGCCCGACTGATTCGCCTTGTCTTCGAGATAGGTAACCGCGCCGCCGAGCGCTAAATTGAGCCCGAGCTTAACGCGGTCGTTTTCGATATAGCGAACCGGTTCGGCGCCGAAATCAAACGGTTTATCTCCGGGTACGGTAACGACTTTCGCGTCGACCGGTTCGATTGCGGACGCGGCCGGCGCGGCGAACAGGGCGACGAGCGAAACGGCGGCCGCCGCGCATAATAATACGCTGTGTTTCATGGCTTTTTCTCTCTGCGTTACAAAAGGTAATTCCCAGCGGGAACCGGCTTACTTTTCCAAAAACTCGACTCGTTTAATACGCGCCGTTCCCGCGCGTTGCGGAAGAACGACGGACAGCCGCTTGAACGCGCCGGAATACCCTTCCAGTTCGGAAAGGTCGACGGTCAGTTTGCGCGAAATTCCGTCGAATTTAACGGGGACGCTTTTCGTGATTTCAGGAAGCAGGGGATAATCCTCTACGGACGGATCGCTTTTACGCGCGTCGGCTTTGATTTGGCGCCGGATCGAGTCGATTTGGTCGAACGGTGAAACGGGCGTTAAGGTCAGGGTAATTTTGCCGTCGGTCGGCGCGTCCGGACCGTCGCACGAGAACGCGGCTTCGACGGCGAGCGTCGGGGCGTCCTCCGCTTTCCAGAACGTCGTTGGAGACTGCGCGACTCCGTTGGCGTTCGGATTGAGATTGATTACGAGTTCGCCGACTATGGGGAATCCGGCGTCGGTCGCGTCGACGTAAGACCAGTTCTGACGGTCGGATTCGAAAATCCAGCTTGGACGCGCCGGAATCTCTTTTTTCGCGATTTCATAGACGGTCGCGCGAATCTCTTCGATCGAGCCGACGATAAAGGTCGCGCGGTACGTCCGCTTGATATTCCAGTCGAGAATCGTATTTTCGACTGGCGCGATATATCCGGTCGGACCGTCTTTTTCGCCGAGCGGGAGTCCCTTATCGGATTCCTGAAACGCGAATCCGCCGGTCATAAAGGCCGAAGTCGGCTGATAAACGCCGATTCCAAAATTCTTTTCGTTAACGAGCGCGCTCCAGTGTTCCGGGCAGTAGTACGAAGTGCAGGGCCAGCCTCTTCCGTCTCCCTTATCGACCAGAACGGCGACGGGGCCGTTTGAGTACGGTTTGTCGCCTAAATAGGTTACGAGCTTATACCACGGGGCGTTCACGTACATGGCCGGCGTTTCCTGATCGCAGACGCCGTAGAAGGTTTTATCGGAGCGGTTATTGACGATCGTCGCTTCGAGCGTAAAGCCGTTGTCGACAAGCGTATATTTGCACTCAAAGAGGCATTCGGCGGGGAGCCCGCTGTGCGGCCAGAGCATGGGACGCGTGCGCAGGAAGATTGTTTTCCCGTCGGGACGTTCGAAATCGAGAACTTGCGACCGATAGCCGGCGCAGTCGCCCGACTGAATCGGGTTCCAGCCGAGCGCGGCCCAGTCTTCCGACGGTTTTTCGCCGTTCGGCCCAATAAAGGGCCGCGGGCCGGAATAGTACGAGAGCTGAATCTGGCGGCCCCAGTCGTGGCTGTTAATCATATTGCCCGACTGATTCGCTTTGTCTTCGAGGTAGGTAACCGCGCCGCCGAGCGCTAAATTGAGCCCGAGCTTAACGCGGTCGTTTT
>CAMNJU010000255.1 GCA_946541595.1 uncultured Planctomycetales bacterium | reverse complement strand
GCAACGAGACGGCCGTCGTCGACGCGATTTATTGCGCGTGGGCGCGGAGCGCGGCGTCGTTTTCTGTTCGCGGTTCACGGCAATGTATAAACGTCGCAGCGACGCTAAGTTACGGCGAACCGGACGTTCGTCCGGCTGGGCGCCCTAAAGGGCGCGTGCGCGGGATTTACGCAAAGCGGCGGCCGTCTGCATTGCGGGTTACTGCGCGCGGCGCGGGTTTTTGCTCAAAAAAACTTGAATTTCGATCTTCCGGAAATTATAATGGACGTCGGTCGCGGTTCCGAACGCGAATCGCGTTTTCTCATCCCAAATCGCGTGCCGCGCATACCCGCGGCGAACAGCAAAGGACAAACAGATGAACGTATTATTTGTCGGGGCGCATCCGGACGATATCGAAACCTATTCCGGCGGCACGGCCGCGCTCTACGCCAAAATGGGCGCGAACGTCTTCTTCTGCATAGCGACGAGCGGCAATATCGGCTCCTCGACGCACACCATGGAAGAAATCAAAGCGATTCGCCGCAAAGAAGCGGAAGCGGGCGCGGCCGTTATCGGCGCCAAGCTCATTATGCTCGACTTCGACGACGAATTCCTCTTCGATACCCGGGAGACCCGGCTCGCCTTTATCGAGGCGTTCCGAATCGCCGATCCGGACGTCGTCTTCTGCCACTGGACGCACGACTACAATCCCGACCATTCGACGTCGTCCCAAATCGTCGACGACTGCGTTCACATGGCCTCGATTCCGCTCATTAAGACCAAGACCCCGCCCACGAAAAAGCAGATTCCGCTCGTCTACTACATGGACACGCCCGCGGGCGTCGGATTCGAGCCCATGTTCTACGTCGATATTACCTCCACGTTCGATACGAAAGTCGACATGGTCTCTAAGCACGAGAGCCAAAATCAGTGGATGATCGATATTTACGGCACCGATATGTCGGGCTTCCTCAAAGTCCCCGCGTCCTTCCGCGGATTCCAGGCCGGCTGCAAATACGCCGAAGCGTTCCGGCCGTCCGTACGCTGGGGCCGAACCTTCCTGGAACATCCGCTCCCGCAGTTCCGGCAAGTTTCCGGCGTCTGGACGTGCGAACGTCAGTAGCGGTCCGTCAGCGCGTTAATTACCGTCGTTTCATTATTAAAGGAGAATAATATGCCCGGTCCAGGAGCCTTTTGGGTTGGCGAAGAAGAAAAACAGGCGATCGCGGAAGTTTTAGAGTCCCAGTATCTTTTCCGATTCGGCGACGTCAATAATCCGAAATTCCTTCAGAAAACGGCCGCGCTCGAACGGGAAGCCGAACGCGTCTTCAAATGCAAGTACGCGCTCGCGACCACGTCCGGAACCGCGTCCCTGCTCTCGTCCCTCTTTGCCGTCGGAATTAAGCCGGGCGACGAAGTCATTGTGCCCGCTTACACCTATCTCGCGACCTATACCGCGGTTATCTTTCTCGGCGGTATTCCGGTCCTCGCGGAAGTCGACGACAGTCTGACGATCGATCCGGAAGAGATCAAAAAGAAGATTACGCCGAAAACCAAGGCGATTCTGCCCGTCCACATGCTCGGCAACTTAAGCCAGATGGACGCGATCCTCGATATCGCGAAAGAGCATGGCTTGGCCGTCGTCGAAGACTCCTGTCAGGCGGTCGGCGCGACCTATCGCGGCAAGAGCGCGGGCACAATTGGCGACGTCGGCGCCATGTCGCTGAACTTCTTTAAGACGATCACGACCGGCGAAGGGGGCATGGTCGTTACGGACAATCCGGAATACTACGAACGCGCGTTCGAATTCCATCATCAGGGAACGCCGTCCGAGCGCGAAGGCACGAGGAATCTCGGCGTTATCGGAATCAATTTCCGTTCGAACGAAGTTACCGCCGCGTTCGCGCTCGCCCAGCTCGCGAAGCTGCCCGCGCTCGTCGAGCGGCTCCATTACGTCAAAGACAAGTTCAAGGGCTATCTGTCGCAGATTCCCGGCCTGAAATTCCGCACGCTCAACGACGAGCGCGGCGAAAGCGCGGCCGTGTGCGTCGTCGTACTCGATTCCGCAGAGGAGACGAAAAAGATCGGCGCGCTGCTCGGAACCGGCCCGATCCAAGAGAGCGGATGGCACGTCTATTCGAATATGGACCATATCAACGCGTTCCTCAAAGAGCACGGCCAGCCTTACGGTTACGGCGCGTATCCGCGCACCGACGATCTCATGGCGCGCACAATCGCGCTCTCGGTCGGCGTCGTGGACGCGGGCTTGGGCGCCGGATTCGGCGTCAACGTTCTTTCGTCCGACGAAGAGATCGAAGCGAAAGCGCGGCAGTTTGAAGAGGCTTATCGAAAGGTTAAGAGCGAACAATGACGAAAAAGACAATTCGCGTCGGGCTTATCGGCCATCAGTTCATGGGCGTCGCGCACTCGAACGCCTATCGCAACGCGGGCATGTGGTACGATTTGCCCGCCAATATCGAGATGAAGTGCGTGTGCGCAAAGGACTCCGAAGAGAATCTCCGCAAATTCGCCGACCGGTTCGGCTGGCAGGAGATCGAGACCGACTGGCGCAAGCTCGTCGCGCGCGACGATATCGACCTGGTAAGCGTCGCCTCGCCCGGCTTTCTGCACCGCGATATGGCGATCGCCGCCGCGGAACACGGCAAGCACGTCCTGTGCGAAAAGCCGCTCGCAAACGACTTAGCGTCCGCGGAAGCGATGTGGGACGCCGTTAAGAAGAACAACGTCGTCTCCGCGTGCGGATTCTCCTATCGGTTTACGCCCGCCACCGCGCTCGCGAAACGGCTCTTCGACGAAGGGCGGCTCGGCGAAATCTATCATGTGCACGCGCGGTACGCCCAGGACTGGGACGAAAAAGGCCCCATGGTCTGGCGGTTCAAAAAGGAGCTTGCGGGCTCGGGCGCGCTCGGCGACCTTGCGTCCCATTCGATCGACCTTGCGCGCTTTATAACGGGCGGCGAGATCGTCTCGCTCGTCGCGCAGATCAAGACGTTCGTTACGAAACGCCCGGTCTCGACCGAGCCGAACGCGCCGACCGACGACGTTACCGTCGACGACGTCGCGCAGTTCCTGTGCCAGTTCGACAACGGCGCGACCGGCAATTTCGAAGCGACCCGATTCGCCGGCGGACGCAAAAACCACAACTGCATTGAGATCAACGGCTCCAAAGGGTCCGTCTACTGGGACTTCGAAGATCAGAATTACCTGCTCTTCTGCGATAAGACGGAGCCGAAAGAGACGCAAGGATTCGTTAAGATTAACGCGACCGACGACAGTCATCCGTACGGCGGCGGCCCCTGGCCGCAAGGGCACGGAATCGGATACGCCGATACGTTCGTACTCGAGATCGCCAATCTCATAACGGCGCTCGCGGAAGGCCGGCCGCACGTTCCGTCGTTCGAAGACGGGGTCAAAGTCCAGCGCGTACTCGACGCGGTCGACCGCTCGGTCGAAGGCCGCAAGTGGGTCGACGTCTGATCCGCGCGCAAGTTCCGATTCACACAAAAAAGCCCGAACAGGCGTCCCCTGCTCGGGCTTCTTTTTTGCGCTTCTTCTATCGTCCGGCCGCGGCCGCCTGACAAAGCGTTACCACAGCCACGCGTAGATTCCGACGTAGAACGCCACGAACAGAACCCACCAGAAGGTTACGCTCTGATACCACGGGCGTTTCGGTTCGTCGTCGGGCAGTCTCAAATTCTTAATCGAGAACGTCAGCGGCGCGATCGCCTGAACTTCTTTCGGCTTTGTAACCAGACTCACGGCGAGCATGAGAACAACGCACAAGACCTGCGTCATTGCGCCGGTAATAAACGGATTCGCCAAGCTGTATTTATCGATCGTCTCCTGCGCGAAGCAGTTCGGAACCAAGACGTAACTCACGAGCAGTCCGAGCGGAATACCGAGAATCATAACGGCCAGCGCCGCGGTGGACGTCGCGCGCTTCCAGAGAACGCCGAGCAGAAAGACGGTCGCCAGAGGAACGGTAACGTACGACGCGAGCGTCTGGAAATACTGAAAGATGCCGCCGCTCAGTTTGCCAATGAACGGCGAATAGCAGATACTGAAGATCATGAGTACAAACGTCGCGATCGTGCCCACCTTAACGAGCCGCTTTTCCGACGCGTTCGGATCGATCCATTTCTTATAGACGTCGAGCGTAAAGAGAGTCGAAATCGAATTGAGAAACGCCGCGATCGTCGACATAACGGACGCGAGAATACCAATGAGAATCAGCCCGCGAAAGCCGGGGCTCACGAGCTGGCGTATCATCATGGGCAGCACGTTGTCGGTCGGCTGATCCCCGAGCGCGAAATTCGGATCGAAGACGGCGATCGCGCGGCAGCACATGCCCGGAAAGATCTCAACGAACGGACGAAGAACGACGCAGAAGCCGGCTGCGATAAGCCCAATGCGCGCGTCCCATTCGCGCCGCGCGCCGAAGCAGCCCTGAACGAGCGCCTGATTCGCGCACGAATAATAGAGGTGGATTCCGAGCAGGGTGAGCGGAACGGCGTGCCATGGAATCTCCGGATAGTCGGTCGGCTTCATGAGGTGGAATCCGCACGGCGCCGCCGCGACTACGTCGCTCCAGCCGTTTGGAAGCTTATGGAACGCCAGGAACATGAGAAAGAATCCGGAGATAAAGATGAGCGCGAACTGAACCGTCGCCGCGTAAGCCGCCGATTTCAGCCCGCCGTACATTGTATAGAGCCCCGCGACAATTCCAATGAGCGTAACCCCGACCCAGATATTGAGCCCGAAAATGACTTCGAGCAGCTTCGCGCCGCCGTAGAAGACGACC
>CAMNJU010000254.1 GCA_946541595.1 uncultured Planctomycetales bacterium | reverse complement strand
GACGCGCTCTTTTCTCGAACGCTGGCTCTTCCCGGTGGGGACATACGTCTATAAAGACGGCAAACAGGTCGTCGTGCGCAATAAAGTCATTCCGACGGGGCTCATTTATACTATGAACGTCCCGCGCGAATTGATGACAAACTACAATTACGACGTGATCCTTTCCGATTCCGCGAAATCGATGGAAGCGATCATGGGATACAACGAACTGCTCTATATATGCAACACGTATCAGTTCAACGATTATTCCCGATATGATATGACTCTGTTCAACGAAGAGGATAAACGGCAATACCGGGACGCCCACTTTGAAGAAGATCTGGAAAACGCGTATCAGATGGGATTGAGCATAGGCAAAAAAACGCGGCAGATCGAAGAAGAACAGAACGCGGCGAACTGACGCGCAACGGAAAGAAACGGCGCGCAAGAAACAAAAAGAACCCAGCCGCCATTGACGACTGGGTTCTTTCAGTGCGGGCGAGAGGACTCGAACCTCCACGGGATTAACTCCCATCAGGCCCTCAACCTGACGCGTCTGCCAATTCCGCCACGCCCGCGCGTTGCAATCAACAGGAAAGAATATAACCGAATTTCCGCCCTCGGCAAGGGGGTTTTTAAAGATTTTTCTAACAAATTTCAATGGGAAAGGACTCGCGTCAAAAAAACGTACGATATGGAGAGATTTATGCTTGACGCCGGATTAGATTTCGGGGACAATTCGTAAAATGAGATTGGCGCGCGTCGGCCGTAAAGATTCGCGGCGCCGCAGGCGTGTCTCGGAACAAGAAATTGAACGTGCTATCGAGGAGTTTTTCGCATGAAACCTCGCATCGGATGGATCGGAACCGGCGTCATCGGCGGCTCCTGCGCGGGCCGTTTGCTCGACGCGGGCTACCCAGTCGCCGTTTATACGCGCACGCGCGCCAAAGCGGAGCCGCTCCTCGCGCGCGGCGCGCAATGGTCGGATAACGCGCGCGAACTGGCGACCCTTTCCGATATTGTGTTTTCAACCGTCGGATATCCCGACGACGTGCGAGAAATTTTCTTTGGCGACGACGGCGTCCTCGCGGCGTGGCGCGACGCTCCGCTCGGTCAGGACGGCGCACGGCGCGTTTACGTCGACATGACGACCAGCTCGCCCGAACTCGCGCGGAAGATTAGTCAGGCGTCGGCTGCGGCAGGATTCGATTCGCTCGACGCGCCCGTCTCCGGAGGGGACGTCGGCGCGAAAAACGGAACGCTCTCGATTATGGTCGGCGGCGACGAAACGACGCTCAAACGCGTCGAGCCCATTCTCCAGAATCTCGGAACGAATATCCGTTTCTCCGGCGAGTCTGGGTCAGGTCAGCGCACTAAAATGGCAAACCAGATTCTCATTGCCGGAACAATGATCGGCGTGTGCGAGGCCCTCTTGTACGCATATCGCGCAGGGCTGGATCTCGAAGGCGTTTTGGCGTCCGTTTCGACGGGCGCGGCAGGAAGCTGGTCGCTGTCAAATTACGCGCCGCGCATTTTACGCGGCGACTTCAAACCCGGCTTCTACGTCGAACACTTCGTTAAAGACATGGGAATCGCGCTCGACGACGCGCGAAAAATGAACCTCGCGCTCCCCGGTCTCGCGCTCGTTCATCAGCTTTACGTCGCGCTCATGGCGCAAGGCGGCGCGCGAAAAGGAACGCAGGCGCTCGTTCAGGCGCTCGCGGCGATCTCCCAAATCGACGCCTTCCGCGACTGCGAAGAGGCGGAGAGATAACCGTACTTTGCGCCGCTCCGGCGGCGTTCGTTATATTGATTCCTGAGGAAACGAAACATGTCCGACGCAACGCATCAGAGTTCTCAAAAGACGCTTTGGAACGTTCCGAACGTATTGACGATCGCGCGTATCGTCCTGTCGATCGTTATCTTCGTTCTCATTCCGTTTAAGTTCTATATTACGTCTCTTGTCCTCTTCGTCATTGCGGCCGTTACCGACTACGTCGACGGATGGTGGGCTCGAAAGTTCAATCAACAGACGCAATTCGGGCGCATTATGGATCCGTTCGCGGATAAAACGCTCGTCTGCGGCACGTTTATATACTTCGCCGCGATTCCCGAACTGCACAATCTCTTTAGCTGCGACTGCGCGCTCGGTAAGATACCGTTTGGACTCGCGACGTGGATGGTCGTCGCCATTATCATGCGCGAACTGTTCGTCACGATGCTGCGTTCGATGATCGAATCGAGCGGCGGCGATTTTTCCGCCAAATGGATCGGCAAATGGAAGACGGGCCTGCAGTGCGTCGATCTCCCGATCGGTTTTCTTATTCTCGTACTGATCGAACGCGGAATTGAAGTTCCGTGTTTTATTAAGCTCGCGTTCATCTTGCTTTTATACGTCGTTGTTTATCTGACGCTTTATTCCGGATGGGTTTATATCCGCGCCGCGATTAATATGCACAAGAATAAGACGAACGCGTAAAGCGCGGACGGAGTTTTCCAACGCAGCCCCGGCGCGGTTAAACAACGCGCCGGTTCTTTTTTAAGTACTGAACTATGGCGGAATTATACGGCGCATTTTCTCTTTTTGGAGCCAACGAAAACGGTCTATCCTATAATACGTCGTCGTTTTGGTTTCAGCTTTCGCTTGGGCTTATTTGCGCGTATCTCTTTATCAGTCTTGCTTCCTGGCGGTTCGGTTTCAGCGTCTTTCGCAAGCGGCAAGGCGCCGTGAACGCAAGCTCTGTTCCGTGGGGGCTCGACGTCGCTCTCTCGCTGTTTATCGTTTATCTCATTGTCGCGCCGGCGTTTATACAGCTACTCGGAAAGGTTTCGGTCAAAGAACGGTTCATACCTGCGCAAGAGGCGGCGCAAACTGTTGAAAATAAAGAGACTGGCGATGCTCTGTCTGACGGCGGAACCCCAGAAACGCAGACTGAGGAAACGTCGACGCCAAAGGACGAACGCGATCTCTCGACGCAGCATCCCGTCGCGCGCATGCTCGTTCGCGCAAAGGGAACGCCCTACTTTGTCCCGATCATACTGGTCTTTATCGCGGCGGTAGTCGTCGTCGCGCCGGCAACGGAGGAACTCGTCTTTCGCGTCGTTCTGCAAGGGGCGTTTGAACGCGCGGCGCGCATGCGGTTCGGCGCCCCGAACGCGGTTCCGGACCCGACCGACGAAGAATCGCCCGGCGCGTCAAACCGGCCCAACGCACTCGTCGCGCTCACCGCGATTGTCCCGCCCGCGCTTCTCTTTGCGCTCCTGCACGCGTCCGCGCCCGAAGATCCCAGCGCGCCCCAGTCGGCGGCGGAGCTCCTCTACGCGACGCTGTGCGGATCCGTCGCAAATGTTTTGACGATACTTATTTGCGTATCTTTTCTCGTTATCGTATCGCGCGCGAACGCCGGCGATCTTGGCTGCGCCGCGCGAGGAGAAGGCGACGGCGGCGTCCAAACTCCGGTTCTGGCGCGGCTTATCCGCGAATTCTCGCAAGGACTGGTTCTTTACGCGTTTGTCGCGCCGGTCGTTTACCTCGTCAAAATAACGCTCCAGAATCTCTATCCAAGCGTTATCGTCGATCCGGCGCCTATTTTGATCTTTGCGCTTGCAGAAGGCGCGGTCTATTATAAGTCGCACAGCTTCCCGACCGTTCTCGGTATGCACATGGGGCTCAACGCGACGAGCTTCTTGCTCCTGTGCATGTCGATCGCGTAACGCGCGTAAACACAAAAAACGCCGGCGACGGCTCATCGCGAGCCGCGTCGGCGTTTTCGGGTTGGGGCTGAAGCTCTTCGCGCGTTTAGAAGAGCGCGTCAATCAAAACGGAGCAGGGGACCGCCTGAATTTCGTCGGTAAAGGAGTGTTCTTTACCGACGGCGCCGCTCACATTGATGTTAAACGCGGATCCGACGGCGCCCGTAAAAGCGGACCCCGTTATCGGATAGACGCCCTGCGCCTGCGAACCCGTATCCGAAATGAAAGGATAGTACCGCAGCGCGAAATCTGCCGGATTATAGATATTCAGCACGTAAGCCGGAATCGCCGCGCCGTTGGCGTAGTTCCAATCGAACGCGCCGTAATCGCACGCCGAACTCGCAAGGACAAGCGAAACGCGGCCCGTGCGGTTCGTCATATAGGTCGACGGAGCCGTCGCAAGACACTGAAGCGCAGATCCAACGACGCGCGCGCCAAAACTGAATCCCACAAGCGACACGTTGTTCGACGCGTTCATACCGCCAATGAAGTTCGCGAGGCGCCGGCCTTCGGCGTCGGCGATTCTTCCTTTCATTTGCGCGTCAATTCGAAGCCGTCCGGCGCCGCGTTCGGAACTCCACTTCCAAATCACGAGCCGATACGCGCGCGTCGAACCGGCCGCGGCGCGCGCCGCGTCGATTGTGTTCCGGAACGAACAGCCGGATTCAGCCGCGCCCGTCATGTCCGTTTTAAAGCCGTGCGCCCAGATAACGGTCGAACGGTCCGCGGAATCGCCCGCGTAAAACTCTTTGACGTCCGCGACGCGCCACGCGTTGTTCTCCAACGTCTGACAGTAGAATCCGTCCGCAGTCGCCATAACAATCCAAACTTGATCGCCGACCGACGACTGCGCCGCAGTCCATTCCGACGTCGCTATTTGCGGAGCCTGCGGTTCGCCAGAAACGGCGACGCCGTCCTGCGTTTCGGCGGAAGCGTCCGCGGCGGGTTCTTCCGCCTTCGGCTCTTCTGCCGCCGTCTCAAGCGCCGGCGTCTCAGCAGCCGGTTCTTCCGTCTTTTCAGAGTCAGCCTCGATGAGCGACTCTTTCGCGATCTGTTCCTCGATTACCGGTTCCTCGGCGGGAGTTTCTTCTGGAGCCGGTTCGTCCGTCTTTTCAGAGTC
>CAMNJU010000253.1 GCA_946541595.1 uncultured Planctomycetales bacterium | reverse complement strand
CGAGCTTATGCTTGAACGAGACGAGCTGACGCGAGAGTTCCGGGTCGGAGCCGGCGAGAATCTGGACCGCGAGAATTCCGGCGTTGCGGGCGCCGCCCGAGCCGGTTCCGACGGTCGCCACGGGCACGTCGCCGGGCATCTGAACGGTCGAGAGGAGCGAGTCGAGGCCGCCCATCATGTCGGTCTTGACGGGAATTCCGATCACCGGCAGAATCGTATGGGAGGCGATCACGCCGGCGAGATGGGCCGCGCCGCCCGCCGCCGCGATAATAACGCCCAGGCCGCGCTCTTTCGCGGACGAGGCGTACGCGAGGACTTTGTCGGGCGTGCGGTGCGCGCTCATGACGTGAATTTCATATCCGACGTTGAATTCGTCGAGCGCTTTGGCGACGCCGTTGATTTTATCCCAGTCGCTGTCGCTTCCCATAACGATTCCGACGCGAACTTTTTTCTCTGCCATTGTTATCTCCCGAAAAAAAAATAATTAGCCGGCGCGCGTTGAAATCGGCGCCGGAGCGCGTTACAATGAACTCCGTTAATTGTAATCCGGTTTTCCCTTTCCGCAACGAGTCGGCGGGGATTATCGATTTTTTCAACCGTCTTTTTTCACGAGGTCGCTATGAAATTATTTCGTCTGACGCCGGTTGCCGTTCTCTCCGCGCTGGCGTTTGCGAGCGGCGCGCTTTTTGCCGCCGAGCCGGTCTGGATCTTCAACAACGGGGACGCGGCGGACTCCGCGTCCGTGGGGCAGGGCCGAATCGTTTCGGAGTTCGGGCTTCCGACCGTATCCGCCATGGGTACCGACTGCACCGTAACGCTGCCCGCGATCAAGTTTTCCGCCGACGAACGGCCCTTTTTCGCGCTGCGGTACAGGTACGACAATACGAAGGCTGTTTTCGGCGGCCTCTTCTTTACGACCGACACGCTTCCGACGCTGAGCGACAAGAGCTATTCTCCGCTGCCCGTAACGTCGGACGGCGAGTGGCATAATCTTGTCGTCGATATGCGCGTTTTCGCGCATAAGCAGTGGAAAGGGGAGATCAGTTCGTTCCGTTTCGATCCGACGAATCCGAGCGAACCGGGCGCGCTGTTCGCGATTTCCCGTCTGGGCTTCTTCGACTCGCAAAAGGCCGCGAACGACTTTCTCGCCGCGGCGAACGACGAGCCGAACTACGCGCTCCCCATGGAGATTGCCGAAAAATGGCAGCGTTGCGTCGCGCCGGGCGGAACGCTCGACGCCAGTTTCAAGCGCGCCGACTACCTGATTGAGAACGCGCCCGAGCTTGGCAAATTCACGCCGAAGGGAACGCGCGAAGAGGTCGTCGCGGTTCGAAAAGACGCGTCCGGCAAGTCGGTCGTCGAGCCGCTGTGCGACGTGTCGTCGCGCGGATTTACGTCCTTCGCGGCGAGCGGAAAAGGCCCGTTCGCGCTCGAAGACCGCGCCCAGAGACTGACCGACGTCGCGGGCCAGCCGTGCGAACGCGCGGCGCGGTTCGTTCTCGCGCGCGAGCTCATGACCGCGGCCGAGGGCAAGTTCCGGCCCGGCGATAAGCTGACTGCGGAAGAACACGCGGCGCTCCAGCGGAAGCTCGCCGAATTTTCGCGGTATAACGATCTGGGCGAATCGGTCGTCGAACTCGCCAAGTCGATTCCGCAAGACGCTCCTCGCGGGCGCGTCGCTCAGGCGGTTATGACGCGCGTTCGGGCCGCGCTCGGGACGAACGTCGAGTCTCCGTACAGCCGCGAATATTTCCAGCGCGACCGGCTCCGGGTCGGCGCGTGGGGTAATTTCCGGCCCGACGACTTTGGCGAAGAGTACGCGCGAACCTACGCCGACTGCGGCTTCGATTTCGTACTCGCAATGGGCGGTATTCCGAGCCAGAAGCTGCTCAAGTACGGGGACAAGTTCGGATTCGAGGTCTATGTGAACGACGGATCGTACCGCGAGCCGCTCGTCGGGGACGCGGAATACTGCGATCATCCGAGCTATACGGGCGCGTACGTAACGGACGAGCCGGGGAGCGACGATTACGACAAGCTCGCGGCAGTCTGCAATCCGTACAAAAAGGCGACGGGGTACGAGGCGTACGTGAATCTTCTCCCGATGTACGCCAACGCGGCGCAGCTGAAGTACGGCGCGGGCGCGGCGGCGATCGAATATTACGACGCGGATCCCGATCTGTTTAGAAAATACTGCGCGGCGTTCTGCGAAAAGTTCGATACGAAATACATTTGCACGGATATCTATCCGCTCAACTGGACGGCGGACCATAAGAAACTGACGTACGCCGACTACGTCGAGTCGATTAACGTCATCGCGTCGGTCGCGCGCGAATACGATCGCGAATTCTGGTGCTATATCCAGACGTTCGCGTGGATTCCGAGCAAACGGACGCCGACGGAAGCGGAATACCGCTGGCAGTGCTACTCGATGCTCTCGTTCGGGTGCAAGTGCATTCTCTGCTGGACTTACGCGGGCTATCACGACGATTTCCCGTCGCTCGTCGATACGAAGAGCCGCAAGACGACGGCGTGGCACGACGCGCGGCCCGTCTTCTGGGAGCTGCGGCGCCTGTCCGACGAATACATTAAGTACCGCAACGTCGGCGCGTTTACGCACAACTGCACGGACAAAACGCCCTATTTGAAAATGTCGAACGAGTACAAGGATTTCGCCGCGATCGAGGCTCTCGAGTGCGAGGAACCGCTGCTCGTCGGATGCTTTGAGAAGAAGGACGGCTCGAAGGGCGCCGCGTTTACGCTCGTCAATATGTCGGAGCTTGAAGAGAACAGGGGAACGACCGTTCGCGCGAAGCTCGCGGGAACGAAGGCCGTCGCGTGGTATCGCGGCGTTCCGCAAGAGGTTAAGCCGAACGCGGACGGGCTCTATACGTTCGAGCTCGCGTCCGGGGAAGGCGTCTTCGTTACGGTCGAATGAACCGTCGTAAGCGCTGAAGAAAAAGGAGCCGCCCGGAACGTTTCATTTGCGCGTTTCGGGCGGCTTCCGCCGTTTCTTGGGGCGGGGAATTCCGCGTCTTATTTCTTATCGAAGCCGAGCTCTTTTCCTTTAAGCGTCGCCAAGCCGATCTGCTCGACGCCGCCCTTGCGCCCGTTGTACCAGAGCCGCCAGAGATCTTCTTTTTCGTCGTAGATCGCGAACGGCTTATAGCACGCGTCGCCGTCCCACTTGCCCTTGTCGGGCGAGATAATCGGATTCGACGGCATGCGTTCCCAGTTCGTAATACCGTCTTTCGACCGCGCGATTCCTATGCGCGCGAGATGCTCGTTCTCGAATCCGATATAGAACAGATAGACCCAGTCGCCGCGCCGTACCGCCTGACCGGCCGTTACTTTGTGCTGTTCCCATTCGCAGTTCGGATCCGGCTTAAAGATCGGATTGGCGGCGTATTTCGTCCACGTCTTGCCGTCGGGGCTCGTGGCGTATCCGATCGCGTTTGGCTCGTACTGCTCGCCTGCGGAATACCGCATTTCAAAGAGCTGTTTCTCTTCGTTCCAGACGACGTCGGGGCACATCACGGCGACCTTTTCCCAGTCGGCTTCCGGAACGAGAACCGGATCCTGCGATTCGCGCGTCCAGTGGATTCCGTCGTCGCTCGTCGCTAAGCCAATGCGGGAATTCTTCGCCGTTTGGCCCGTATACCACATGTAGTAGCGCCCGTTGCGGCGAACGACGCTCGAACGGTTAATGAGCTCCTCCCAGCCGGAATCGGTCGGCGAGAGTACGATTTGCGGCTCGCTCCAGTGGACGCCGTCTTTGCTCTCCGTATAGCCCATCGACTTTTTCGTGCGCCATGAGAACCACATCTTGTAGACGCCGTCTTCCTGCAGGAGCGTTACGTCGAAACAGACGCCAAGCTCGCCCCCTAACACAGGATTGTCGGGCGATTTAACCCATTCGGCGCCCTGACCGCGCGAAATATGAAAGGACAGAAGGAGCAGGGGCAGAACGAACCACGCAAAGAGCATTCGATTGACGGACACGGCGTTTTCTCCAAAAGGTAACATGCGGTGAAACGGAACGGCGCGGCGCGAATACGGCCCCGCCGACGCCATTGTATCAGAAACAGATTCGGGAAACAAGCGCGCGCTATTTCAGAACGGTTATGCGGCCCTCGCCGCACGGATCGGCGTACCGGGCTCCGATCTCGCCGCCGAGCTCCTGAGCGGCGTAATCGAGCATTGCGCGTTGGTCGTCGAGCGATTCGCCGCGATCTAAAATTCTGCATCCGCGAAACATAACGAATCCGTCCCCTTCGTCGAGCAGGACGTAGTCGGTACACGCGAGCTTATACGTCTTTTCCGGGTCGAGCGGTTCGCCGCCGATCTTGACGTTCTTAACGCGGCGCTCCCCTTCGACGCGCGCGAACGCGCCGACGGCGTCTTTAACGCATCCGCTCTTAACGCGCGGGTCGATCGCGTAGGTCAGGCCGGACGTCTGCAGAAAGGCGCCGGACTCGGCGGGCCATTCGCGCGCGCCCCATTCGAGCGCGTCGAGAATCTGGCGCCCGGCCGCCTCGACGGTAACGATTTTATTGCCGAACGGATGCGCCACTTTGAGTTCCCCGCGCGTAATTTCGCCTGCGGCCAGATCGGCGCGGATCGTACCCCCGTTAAGAAAGGCGGCGTCCGCGCCCGTCCGAAATCGGAACGCGTCGGTACAGAAGTCGCCCATATTCGTTTCGGCTCTTCGGACGGTCCGCACGCGTTTGGCCGGGTCGTTCGGGTCCGGGCCGAAGATCGTCAGATTCACGCTCGACTTCGCGACGACCTCGTCGAGCGTTTGCGCGAGTTTCTCTTTCGCTTGGCGGACCTTAACGGCGACGTCCGATTCGGGCGTCGGGACGGGCTGGGGCTGCGGATCGGTCAGGCCCGCCTCCAGTTTG
>CAMNJU010000252.1 GCA_946541595.1 uncultured Planctomycetales bacterium | reverse complement strand
AAATGATTGGTTATCAAGCGGATATGTCTTCTGACGGCATATATTGGGGATGTCTATACGACGAATCTCGACGTAACCGCATGCTGCAGGTTCCGGATCCCGTTTTACAGAAAGCCTTGCTGATTCCTAACGACTGGAATACCTACGAAATTCTTGCACAGGGAAAGAACATTAAAATATTCCTAAATGGCGTAATGACAGTTGATTATTGGGAAGACGACGAAACGGTTTCTCTCCAAGGAAAAATTGGCCTGCAGATTCATGCCGGCGGGCCAGCTCGAGCGTATTACCGTAATATTTTCATTTGCGACGTTTCAACGGACGATTCTAATTGACGTTGAATAAGTTTCAGCATGTTAGACGTCTGGTTCCAGTGAATCATTACATTTGGCATATCAGTAATCAAAAGTATTAGAAAGACTGCTCATGAATAGAAAGTTTTTTTTATCTGTTGCCTTGGCGATATATTTATTTGCCGGTTGCGCATTTTCTGCGGACGTTCAGACTTCAGGAAATCCCCTGTTCCCCGGTTGGTATGCGGATCCGGAAGTCGCTTTTTTCGACGGGCAGTATTGGATTTTTCCGACGTCGTCTTTGCCATTCGACGAACAAACTTATTTTGACTGTTTTTCCTCTCCCGATCTTGTAAATTGGACTAAACACGAACGGGTACTCACGAACGAGGAAGTGAAGTGGGCTCGACGTGCGATGTGGGCGCCTGCCGTTGTTGAAAAAGATGGAAAATACTATTTTTTCTTTGCGGCCAACGACGTTCACGAAGGTGAAGTGGGGGGAATTGGAGTTGCTGTTGCCGATAAGCCCGAGGGGCCCTATCGCGACTTGTTAGGTAAGCCGCTCATTAACAAGATTGTCAATGGCGCGCAACCGATCGATCAGTATGTTTTTCGGGATGACGACGGAACTTATTACATGTTTTACGGCGGCTGGCGACATTGCAACGTTGTAAAGCTTAAGGACGATTTTACAGGTTTGATTCCCTTTGAAGACGGTTCGTATTTCCGAGAGGTTACGCCTGATAATTACGTCGAAGGACCGTTCATGTTCAAGAAAGACGGCAAGTATTATTTCATGTGGTCAGAGGGTGGTTGGACGACTTCTAATTATTGTGTTGCGTATGCCATTTCCGATTCGCTTTTCGGCCCATTCGAGCGCATTGGCAAGGTTATCGAACCCGATCCGAATGTTGGAAAAGGCGCAGGTCATCATAGCGTTTTACATGCGCCGTCTGGAAAATGGTACGCGATCTATCACCGTCGTCCGCTCACGGAGAGAGACGGAAACAGCCGGGCAACGTGCATTGACGAGATGAAGTTCAATGACGACGGTACGATTGCTCCTGTGAAATTGACTTTTGAAGGCGTCAAAGCGGATCCAGTTAAATAGATCCGTTGTTAAGAGAAGCTACGCCTCTTTTAAGAAGATAGCGCAAAAAAACGTTGACTGTTCACAAACAGTTAACGTTTTTTTTGTGAAAACTTCGCGCTGCGCTTCAGGACCTAGTCTTCCATTTGCATGAGACGTTGTTGCTCAAAAAAACGCTGTTCCCAAAGTTCATATTGAGGCTCGCCGACGCGAAAAGTGAAAGAAGCAACAGGGAGGTTACGTCCTTTATACGGCGTAGACAGCATGCGAACGATTAAAGTTGAGTGGGATGGACGTTCAATAACGTAAGGAGGGAAAGGCTTTGTTTCTGACGGTAAATCTGACGACATGGTAGAACCAAGAGGGAAATCTTTTGAGTTGAAGGAAATATCGTATCCTATGACCAACGAGCGCGAACGTTATTTGCCGATTGTAAAAATCCAATGACTTTTCTTGATATAGCCACGGACTACGACAACATTGC
The DNA here is from genome assembly GCA_946541595.1 of uncultured Planctomycetales bacterium. GTDB lineage: Bacteria > Planctomycetota > Planctomycetia > Pirellulales > Thermoguttaceae > RUG369. The sequence goes on along the minus strand of CAMNJU010000252.1, from coordinate 3,043 downwards.
CTTGCAATCATAGATATGGGGACAAACAGCGCCAGTAATCCACACTTTGTGCAGAAAACTAAAAACTCTGTTAATTATAATCGTCTTACAGAAGTAAAAAGGCGAAGGAAGTCTTTTCTTAAAAGAAGAAACCTGAAATACGGTATTTTTTGAACAATCGATAGGAATATACCGAGTTTGACGACTTTATCGAATATTCCAATTTTCTAGGTTCCAAACACTTCCATTCCAAGCGAAAACGCCATAGGCTCCAGTAGACAGCTTAAGCGATTCAGGGATTATTGCTTTTGACGGGAGTATTGCCAGCGCGAAGCGTGCAATTCCGTTACTTGTTACGGCCAACCAAGTTTCGTTTGTCGTACTGTTTTGCAACTGTTGCGCTAAGCTCATCCAGTGTTTTTCCAGTTCGTTTACGCGAGGTTGGAGAAAACTCCAAGCGACGGGTAGTATTTTTTCTCTATCCCATCGCTTTAACGCTTCGTTGCCAAGTGAAATAAAATCTTGAGAATTCTCTGTACGTTTTCCTTGCGCTTTAGCTTCCAACGCGCCTAATTTTTGAACGACTTCAATTTCTGGACGACCGTCGTATTCGCCGTAGTCAAGTTCGGTTAGAAAGGGAAGAATCTCAGGGTGGATTGAGTCCCCAAAAGCTTTTGCGGCTTCCTCACAGGTTTGGATCGTTCGTTTTAAAGGAGCGGAAAGGAACCTTGTTGGCTTGAGACCTGACGCCAGAAGATTTTCTCCCAGTCGCACACCTTGCGCCTTGCCTTCATCTGTTAAAGGAATATCTGTTTGAGCGCCCACTCTCAAAATAACGTCGCCTTTATTAAAAGTGTTTCCGTGACGCGCCACAATTAATTTGATTTCAGGCATTTTACTATTATATACTAATTCTAAATCAAAGTTGATCACTAACGGTAAAAACTGAGGAGTTCGCCATTTTGACGGATGATTTCTGCAACTCGTTCAAGATCGTCCAGAGAATCGACTCCGGAGGTGGTTTTGTCATAACCTTGTGGATAACAGCCTTCGACTGCCATGATTTTCATACCGTTTTCTAAGAACCGAAGTTGTTCTAATTGCTCTAAACGCTCATATTCGCCCTTATCAGCGCCTGCGAAAAACTGAAGAGCTTCGTAGCGATAAGCATAAATGCCTATATGACGCAAGATTGGACTAATAGAAGTATTCTCTCGTAATACCTTTTCATCCCGAATTGCCGGAATAATGTTTTTAGAAAACCAAAGCGCTTCACCTTTTGTGGAAACGATAACAGACGTGCCGCTGAAAGGGGTTACGTTTTTTGCCGCGCGAAATGCGTCAAGCGCTTCCCATGATAATTTTGTATAAATTGTCGCAGCGGAAGCGTTTGGGTTTGCTTCGAGACTTTTGACCAACTTTTCAATAAAGTCAGGCGGACAAGTGGGAACATCGCCTTGAAGATTGACGACGACATTAGGTTTTTCGTCCATCTTTGAAACAACTTCCCAAACTCTATCGGAACCGGAACGGCAGGCGTTAGAAGTCGTAACGACATTAATTCCATGCGACTCGCAGAACGAGATAATCTTCTCGCTTGGACAGTCTTCTGACGGAGTCTCGGTTGCGACGACGGCGTCGCAGTTTGGAATGCGCGCAATTGCAAAAGATGCAATTTCCCAAACTCGTTCCAGAATTGCCTTACCTTCTAAAGAAGCCAACGGCTTTCCGGGAAATCTGCTAGAATTGTATCTTGCTGGAATCACAATGATCGTATTCATAATTGAGTTTGACTCATAAGAGGTGGAAAAAGTTGTTACCTTGTTTTTTTTGAACAACACCTTCTAAAACGCGTTAAATTAGAAGTTATTGTTCGTGAGCTAATTCTGGAACGAGTTGGTCGCCATCTTGACGCCAATTGATTTTTACACGTGAAAGAAACCAATTCTTGCCGTGTGAATCGTTTCCTTGGAAGAAGAGCCAAGTCTGTCCGTCGTCGTCTAAGAAAACGCCGGGATGTCCTGATTCGGACGAGTTCCACTGTCCTTTCGGTCCGTTTGTGATGAAGGGGATTGCCCATAGCCGCGTCCATTTAATACCGTCTTCGCTCACAGCGACGCCGATGTGCTGCGGATCGTTGTTATAGCCTCCGGCATAGAACATATAAAGTTTGCCGTTACGCTCAATTGTGGTAGGAGCTTCAATACATTTTGTTTCCCAGGAAGTCGTCGGCTCCAAAATTGAACCGTCGTAAGCCTGTTTCCAGTCGTCTGGCGTTGTCGTGTCCAAGTCTTCGGGGTTAATGTCTGACGTAGCGACGACTATTTTTTGAATCTTTCCCGCCGGGTCGCGCGTAGCCGCATAGAGAAAGAATTTATTGTTGAAGCGATAAACGTCGGCGTCGATTGCACGTCCGTTCGTCCAATCGCCATGAGGTCTGAAGATAGGATTGCTGGGGTTGGGAGTAAAATTTAACCCATCTTCGGAAACTGCCATACAGATTGCGTCTTTGGCCCCGTTCCCATATGATTGGTAGAATAAATAAACCTTGTTGTTAAAGACACGCGCGCAAGGAGCGCAGAATCCGTTCTTAACGCATTCCTGATCAGGAAGGAGGTTCTTAACATACGTCCAGCTGTGCAAGTCGTCACTTTGAGCAATTCCGGTCGTCCAACCATATTTTCCTCCGTCTTTTTCTTGCGGTGGGATAGAGAAATACATAAAGTATTTCCCTTTGAAGCGGATGACAGTTGGGTCTTTGGCAAAATCCTTTGGAGCCCAGCGCATTTTGGGATTCTTCAGATCTTGGGAGTCTGCCGGAACAATAGATTTCTGATTCTCAGGATTTTTAAAGACAGAACTAACCGGTTCGTCTGCCTGTATCTTACAAGAAAATGAAAAGGAGAATGCGAGTAGGAGTAGCAGATATCTTACCCAAGAGATTCGGAGTAGCGACGCGTACATTGAGTTTCCTATGTTTTCTTTTTCAGCAATCACAATCAATTATGCGTCTCAATGAGCGACGCATGATACGATTATAGCGAATTTATGAGAAATGACAATG
>CAMNJU010000251.1 GCA_946541595.1 uncultured Planctomycetales bacterium | reverse complement strand
GCCTCGATCCCAAAGTCTTTGAAAAACGAAAGACCGGACGGCGAAACAAAAGCCTCGATCGTCGCCGCCAAACAGAGCAGCACGAACGCCGCGACCATAGCGGGCGACGCCTGAAACGCGGAACGGCGAATCGAGTCGAGCCGCGAATAGCCGCGAGTGCAAATCGCGCCGAATCCGATCCGCATACCCGCGGCGGCCGATAGGACGATACCCGTAAGTTCAAACGGCCCGTGAGCCGTCGTGAACTCCAGAAAATGACTCGCCGCGTCTGGATCGACGGTCCCGCTCTGCATATAGCCAAAGACGCACCCGAGAAAGACCGCGTTCCCCATGAGAATAAAAAGCCCGGGGAAACAGCCAAGCACGCTTACCGCAAAACAGCGAAGCGCTATCCCGCCGTTGTTGAAAATATAGTACGCGACCATATCGAGACGGTCGATCGGCGTCTCGTCCATCTCTAACGCGTACATCAATTCAACGTTCGTCAGCATACTCTTGCCGACAATACGCTCCGCAAACGCGGGATCGAACCGCGAAACGTAGTCGCACGTAAGAAAAGGCGCCCAGAAGAGAAAGAGCGCGATCCAGAACATGACGTCGGAAAGGAGCCAGCGAGGCGATTCCCAAAAGACGCGCCACAGTTCGCCTATATTCGCGCGCCGGCGGCGGTACAGACGGTTGTGCGCCCTCCCGACAAGATCGTTGAGGCGGCGAACCGTATCGGGCGGCAGCTGATACGTCTCCGCGAGCGCAAGGTCGCTGCAGACGGCGCGATAGAGCGCCGCGAACCGCGCTATCTCTTGCGGCTCTTCGCGGCGCGTCCATCTGGCGGCGCGCGTCATGGCGTCGAGCGCGTCCCAGTCGGGCTTACGCGCGTCGATCAGTTCGGCGACGGTCATGAACTCGGTCCTTAACGTTAGCTTCGCGCACGCGCGGCGCTCAAAAGTGCGAAAAATCGGGAACCCCACGGGGGACGGTCGGCGCGCTTGCTTTTCAGGCGCGCTTCCATTATACTATGATCGAGCGAACGGGGCAACTTGTCCGCCAAGACTTTTCCATAAAATCAGGTCCGTATAGAAAGGACAGACGTTATGACGGCTAAAAAGTCCGACCTTGCCGATATCGAAAGAAATAAAGCGCGCATTAAGAATTCGCAGAGCTACCGCGTCTCCTCGCGCGACGTCGACTTCCTCGAAGGATACGACGGCCGCGAAGTACGGCTCCTCTCGGAATTCCTCAAGACGGAACGCACGCTCCGGCGCCAAAACGTCCGCTCGACGATTATCGTATTCGGAAGCGCGCGCATTCTCCCCCCCGACGTCGCAAAAGCGCGGCTCGACGACGCGGAGCGCGAATTGGCAGCCAATCCCGACTCCCCGACCAAAGAGGAGGACGTACGGAATGCGAAACTGAAAGTCGAACTGAGCCAATACTATCAGCTCGCGCGCGAATTTGGCGAACTCTCCGCCAAACGGAACGACCGATTCAACGAGGAACGCGGCCCGCGAGGTGAAATCCGCGTCAACCGCGACCGCGAATTCGTCGTCTGCACCGGCGGCGGCCCCGGCATTATGGAAGCGGCCAACCGGGGCTCCTACGACGCGGGCGAGTCTTCGATCGGGCTCAATATCTCGCTCCCGTTCGAGCAGGAGCCGAATCCGTTCGTAAGTCCCGACCTGTGCTTTAATTTCCATTATTTCGCCATGCGCAAAATGCACTTCCTGCTGCGCGCCAAGGCGCTCGTGGCGTTTCCCGGCGGATTCGGAACCTTCGACGAACTCTTCGAGGCGCTCACGCTCCGCCAGACCGGGCGTATGCAGCATCTGCCCGTGGTGCTCTTCGGCGAACAATTCTGGCGCGATACGATCAACTTCCAGAACCTCGTCGATCTTGGCCTTATCAGCAAAGGCGATCTCGAACTCTTCTCGTTCGCCAAGACGGCGGAAGAGGCCTGGAACTATATCGACGCGTATTACGCAAAATGATTCCTACCGCCTTGTCCGAGAACGCGATTCCGATATAATAGCGGTTTGTGGCGTCGGTTATCGGCGCCGCAAACGATTCGCAGCCCTACGCTAACCGTAAAGAGAGAATAAAATGAAGAGCCGTTTATTGAAACTTCGTCTTCTGGCGACGCTGACCGCCGCGGCCGCTTACCTCGCCGCTTCGCCTCTTGTTATGGCCGCAGAAGACGAAGGAGAAGCCGCGGCCGAGCCCGTGTGGGTTCTCAGTTACGCCAGTTTTTTGGGATTTGCCGCCGCTACGATCTTTCTGAGCCTCTTCTTCTCGCGAAGAAAAGAAACCGCGCTGAGCAACGAAGAGGTCAAAAAAGCCGGCCAGACGCGCGCCAACCGGATTAAAGAACGCCGACAGGCGGAACGGTACGCGCGCGTGCACGCGCAGAAGAAAAGATAGGTTCTAAACGCCGTTTAAAATACGCGCGTTGCATTGATTTCGCCGAGGCGGTCCGCCTCGGCGTTTTTGTAAAGGAGCACAATGACCGCGTCGCGCGCCGTCGGCAACGATTCGAACCGTCAGGAGCGGCTGGGAACCGCGCTCGGGTTCGCCGCCTTTCTGATCTGGGGCCTTTTCCCGCTCTACTTCTACCTTCTCCGCGACGTCCCGCCCCTCGTTACGCTCGCTTTTCGCGCGGTCTTTACGACGGTTCTCCTTTTGCCGATCGTGCTCGTGAGAGGAAAAGGGCGCGCCATTATCCAGACGCTGCGCCGACCGTGGTTCGTACTCGGCCTCTTCGTTACCATGGCGACGACCGCGGCAAGCTGGGGATTCTTTATCTGGCTCGTCGCCGTCAATCACACGCTCTACGCGAGTCTCGGCAATTACGCGTGCCCGCTCGTAAGCGTCGCGTTCGGCGCGATTATCTTTCGCGATCGGCCGCGGCTGCTGACTTGGCTCGCCGTCGCGCTCGCCGTCGTCGCCGTCGCCGTCTTTGCGCGCGGCGTCGGACGGCTCCCGTGGGAAAGCGTCGTGATCGCGTTCGTATTCGCGATCTATTCCGCGTTGAGAAAGATTATGCAGGTCGATTCGACGACCGCGCTGAGCGTCGAAACCCTCTTCGCGCTCCCCATAGGCGCGGCGTATATTCTCTACGCGGCGTACGCCCCGGTCGAACGGCCCGACTGGGCGGTCGACCGGAATCTTCTCGCGCTGCTCGTGGGCGCGGGCGTTCTGACCGCGATTCCCCTGCTCCTGTTCGGCTCCGCGGTAACGCGCGTCAAACTGTCGACGCTCGGCCTGCTCGACTACCTCTGTCCGACGGGCCAGTTTCTCTGCGGCGTGTGCGTCTTTCACGAATCGACGACGACCTATCAGTGGATCAGTTTCGCGCTCGTCTGGATCGCCCTGATCCTCTTTACGGTCGACCTGTTCCGCGGCGAGAGAAGCGCGCGGGCCGACCTCGCCGCCGAGGGCGAAGAGCTCGCGAAATCACCCGAACTTCGAACAAATTAAAGGAACTCGATATGGGCGCTATCAACCCCTACAAGCCGGTTTTACTCCTCGTCGCCGTCTTCAGCGTCTCGGAAGAGGCGGTCCAAACGGCGCGCGAGCTCCTTGAAAAGGAATTTGGCCCGATCGCGAAAGAGAGCCCCGTATACTCTTTTAATTCCTTTACGAACTATTACGCGAAGGAAATGGGAAACGAGCTCCCGAAAAAGTTCTGGGTCTTCGAGCGGCTCGTCGATCCCGGGACGCTCGCCGATATTAAAATCCTAACGAACCGCTGGGAAGAAGAGATCGGCGCAAAGCTCTACGCCGAAGGGAAATGCCCTACCCCGCGCCCGCTCAATCTTGATCCCGGATACATCGAGCTGGGCAAACTCATTTTGGCCTCGACCAAAGATCACGCGCACCGTATCTATCTCCGCGACGGTATTTACGCCGAGACGACGCTCATCTATACCCAGAAGCGCTGGCAGGCGCTCCCGTGGAGCTACGCCGACTACCAAGATTCCAAAAATCAGGAATTCTTCTCAGAATGCCGAAAATATCTGAGGGGAAAATTCCGAGAAAAGAGCGCGAAAGAAAAAGAATAGAACGCGCAATTGCCAAAAAGCCCCGACGGCGATAAACACAACGCCGTCGGGGCTGTTCTCTATACGCGGCACGCAAAGCCGGAGCCGGACGAAGCCCGCCGTCAGTACGGGAGATCGCCGATCTTGCGCAGCATTACCATAACGTTGGCGCAGGTCTTGCGGTCCGGAAGCCCTCCGACTTTAACCGAATCGTCCCCGGATTCAATCTTCTGATAGACGTCTTCCATCGATTCAAGGAATTTGAGATACGATTCGTGGCTTAACTCCGCCTGCCGGAGCGCCTCTTCGTTTCCGCCGCCGTCCATTTGGGCCCGATACGTATAATGGAGTTTCGGATTGGCGACGCGCGCGAGCTGATCTTTTAACGCGTACACGCGGACGTCTTCGTCGTCCAGAAGATCGTGGGCGACCGGAATACGGAAACAGGCGCTCGGCCTGGCTTTCGACTCTTCCGCACGGCGAAGCGTCTTATCGACGTCAAGAGACGAATAGTGCATAGAAAGACATTCGACGGTAAGCGCAAAAGCGTAGGCGTAACTCCCGTGGGAATATGCCGAACGAATATCGAGCCACTGAACTTCATTCCCCAGGCTCCCGCCGTAGATGAGAAAATAAAGCTTTCGCGCGGCGCCCCAATCGCCCTTGAGCTCGTACGTCTCCGCCATTGCCTGAAGAACTTTGCGAGCCCGACCGCAAACGGTTCCAGCGTCTTTCTCCGATTCAAGACTGCTAATTATAGCCGTTTCTTTCGGCAGCCGCTCTTTAAGTTCCTCGAGAGCTTCGTCATATTCGCCGTCATAGAGGAGCCAGTTCACTCTGACGCTGGGTTCCCAGTACGCGGGTCCGCCCTCGTTGAGATCCGAATAATCAAGCACGGGCTTCGCGGAAGGATCGGACTCCGCAAGATTCGCCTCCGCCGCCGACGCCGTCTTCTCAGGCGTAACCATAAGCGGTTTAAAATTCGTATCGATCGGGCGGTAGAACATATTCATCCACGCCGTAAAGAACCCAAC
>CAMNJU010000250.1 GCA_946541595.1 uncultured Planctomycetales bacterium | reverse complement strand
GAAAATCGGAACCTTTCGACTCCATTCGGTCTTTCGTCCTGTTAATCCTTTCAAAAGCGATCTGAGACGGACAGTCAAGAACAAAAGTGATTTCGGGCATAATCCCGTCGGCAAGATACTTGCCTATCCGCCAAATCCACTCTAATTCTTCGTCTGGTGATCCGACGGCATACCCCTGATAGACAACGGTCGACAGGAGATAGCGATCAACGAGCACAACCTTACCGTTTTCCAAAGCAGGCTTAATCTTCTCATGAACAAGTTGCGCACGCGAAGCCATAAAAAGAGCCAATTCCGCTTTCGGACAAATAGCGAGATCGTTGCGATGAAGGAGTAGGTCTCGAACAGCTTCGCCTAAATCCGTGTCTCCGGGATCGCGTAGGAAGACATACTCAAGTTGACGATTCGCAAGCCATGATCGCAAAAAGTCAATCTGTTTTCCTTTTCCTGAACCGTCTCCACCGTCGATTGTGATGAGCATACCGCCGCGTCTCCTTGACTCTAATTTAGACAACGTCGTCGCCGAAAAAGCGAGCCGTCGGATCCATTATACATCCGCCGCGAGCAAAAAAAAGCCTTGAAAAAGGCAAGAAGCTCTGTTAGAATGGGCCAAAGAGCGCACGAAGTGGACGCCGTAGCTCGACAATGCATAAGCATCGTCCACCAAACAAGGTGGTAACAGGCAATTCTACAGCGGGGAAACAGTGACTACCAAAGCGACGCCTAACGAATTCCAAGGTAAAATGCGAGCTCTGTTGCGTCTATACGCCGTAACTGATCGTTCATGGGTTGGAATCCAAACACTGTTAGAACAAATTGAATCTTCTTTACTTGGAGGAACGACGCTCGTTCAGTTGCGTGAAAAAGATCTTAGCGACGGCGAGTTTATTCAGGAAGCAATAAGCGTCAAAAGATTGTGCGACCGTTTCGGCGTTCCGCTCTTAATTAACGATAATGTCAACGTCGCGCTTCACAGCGGCGCTGACGGCGTGCATTTAGGGCAAGACGATCTTCCGCTCCAAGAAGCGCGAAAAATGCTTGGTTCTAACAAAATTATCGGCGTCTCTACCCACACGGTTGAAGAAGCGGTCAAAGCGGAACAGGGTGGAGCCGACTACATCGGCGTCGGTTCTGTTTTTACCACACAAACTAAACTTGACGCTAACGTTTTATCGATCGATTATATACGGGAGATTTGCCAAGCGGTCAGTATCCCCGCAGTTGCCATTGGCGGAATAAAAGAGGAAAATATGGACGCTTTACGCGATACTGGCGTCGCTGGAATTGCAGTGGTATCCGCAATTTTTGGCCAGCCGGACATAGAAATTGCGACGCTCCGTTTAAAAAACCGTGTCGCTCAACTCTTTGAATAACGTTCTTCAAACAACATAACAGTTTTTTATTCCTTCTCCTCAAATTGAACAATTCAGGGGTTAGAACAATGACAATCTCAAATAATCAAAATATTCCCCTAAGAATTTCCGGTGCAATTTTCGATCTCGACGGCACAATCCTTGACACCATGGAACAGTGGGACACTCTTGGTCTCCGGTATTTGCAAGACAATAACATAGAACCTAAACAAGATTTTTTGGATAGAATAGGAACAATGTCGCTGCGAGAAAGCGCTCAGTTATTTCATGACGAATACGGCGTTCCTCTGGAAGTCGACCAGATCATTGAGGATTTGGTCGACCGTTTGCGTAATTTGTATTTAAAAGAAGCCAAAGCTAAGCCGGGAGCCATTGAAACGCTTCGTTTTTTGAAGCGTTCGGGGGTTGATCTGGCCGTCGCTACTGCGACTACGCGCGAACTGGCCGTTAATGGACTGCGTTTAGTTGGCGGACTCGAATTCTTTAGCGAAATCTTTTCTTGCCGGGATCCGCGTATTAAAGAGAGCAAAAGGTCTCCGAAAATCTATAATCTAGCGCGAAAATTTCTCGGTTCGCCACTCAGGGAAACGATTGTCGTCGAGGACGCTCTTTACGCCTTAGAAACAGCTAAAAAAGCAGGTTTCTTTATTGTCGCCATTGAAGATCCGTCGGAAAGGACGCGTAAAGAGCAAATCCAAAAAATTGCCGACGTATACGTCAATAATCATTTTGAATTACACGAATGGCTTCAAAACAATATTCGGTGGGAGTAACCATCCAATAGGTTTTATTAAAGAAGGCGAAATCGTAATTATTCTTTGAAATTAAGTTATTTTCAATCACAACTTGAATTTCGAAGCTGATTGGTGTAGAATCTGAATCGTGAAAACGGTTCGCGTTTTCGTTGTGTCAGTTTTATGAATGAAAAGGACATAAAATGCTTCAAAAATTAGTAAAGTACACGGCGATCGTAGCTTTGGTCGCCTTCATCGCGACGTCGTCGGCGTCGGCTCAAGACAAAATCCGCGCCGTCATTATCGACGGACAAAACAATCACAATTGGGTCGAAACTACGCCCTATCTCGTTAAGATTCTCGAAGATACGGGGTTGTTTACCGTAGACGTCGCCACTTCGCCCAAGCAGGGCGAGGACATGAACGCCTTCAATGTCGATTTCAGCAAATACGACTTGGTTGTTATGAATTACAACGGCGACCGTTGGAACCCGAAAATGGAGAAGGCGTTCGTTGAATTCATCGTTAACGGCGGCGGATTACTCAGTTACCACGCCGGCAATAACGCTTTTCCCGGTTGGCCCGCCTACAATGAAATGATCGCGCTGGGAGGCTGGGAAGGCCGTAATGAGGACAGCGGTCCTTATCTTTATCTTGACGCGGACGGCAATCAGGTTATTGACGCGGTTGAACCCGGCGTCGGAGGGGACCACGGTCCGCAATGGGCTTACCCAATCGACGTTCGCGCGCCTGAACATCCGATTATGAAGGGGCTTCCTCTTAAGTTCCGCCACTGCGAAGACGAACTTTACCAACGTCAGCGCGGTCCGGCTCACAACGTTACCGTCCTCGCCTCTGCTTTCGCGGTTCCTGAAAAGCGCGGAACGAATAGAAACGAACCTCTCATCCTTACGGTTCCATACGGAAAAGGTCGTTGCGTTAACAATATGCTTGGACATGCCGGTAAGCAACTTGAAAGCGTTGACACCATTGTTCTCCTTCAACGGTGCGCGGAATGGGCCGCTACTGGAAAAGTCACTCAGGAAGTGCCTGCCGACTTCCCTGGAGAAGACGAGCCTACATTCCGTAAGGTACTTGACTGACGCTTCAAAAGCCGCCTTTTAAGCAAAGGCTTTTGAACAATGAGCCCGTTTGCTACCATTCCGTCCGGACTTTTTGCAAACGGGTTCTTTTTTCTCTTAGAAAAAAGTTAGAAAGATTCGACCTCGGATTTTTCAGTTTTCTTAGATAAAAGATTCCACGTCTTTTTAATAGCGGGAACTGCCGCAAAAAGAAGCGCCACGGCGGCGACTTCGGCAAGAATTGAAACAATTCGCTGAAGTAACGAAACTATCGTAGCCAAAGCCTCCGGCGCAATAGAAAAGCTCTCATTTTCAGGAAGCTGAAGAATCACGGCAAAATAGGGAATTAAAAGGGCCGACAAAACAGCCTCGCGTATTCCCAAACCGCCTGGCGAAATGGGAACGGCGAATCCCAAAGCCATCGCAAGCGCGACGACAGAAACGTAACGCGGCAAGGCCGTCAATAAAGGTTGCGGAACAATTCCTATCCCGCAAATAGCCGCCCAAAGCGACAAACCAAAGAACAGCCAAAGCACGCTTGTCAACGCAAACCCCTTAATAAGGCAGCTATATTTTAAACTTCCAAGACTCTCCTGAACCTGCGGATCGTTAGCGCCAATCCGCAATAATTTGAGAATTTTCACAAAAACGGGCGGAAGTAACGGAACGCAAGACGCAGCGGCCACTCCCAGCGCCATGCATGAAAAAAACCAATGTTGCCGGAATAAACACAAAACAATAAGAGCGGCAATGAAAGCGCCAGATCCCATCATGGTAAGCGTTTCGTAAAAAACGCTTACTGCTGCAATACTTGCACGAACTTTTGGACCGGCAATAGAATCGGCGCGAATAATAACCACCATCGCCTTACCGGGAACATATTTCCCTAACTGGCTCAAATAAAAAGCCTTAATAGAATCCCAATATCCGGGCTCCTGACCAAACCAACGGAGAGAAAGGTACCAAAGCGTCGCCGAAGGCAAGAAAGCAATAATGTAAAAAATGCCCGAGAGAACTATCCATGAATAACGCGGACGCCATTCGTATTGAGCAATGTCGGCCCAACTCTTCTGTAACTGCCGTCCAATCCACAGGAAAATCAACGCCAGAACAACAAGTTTCAGAACCGCAACACAACGTTTAACCCACTTTTTTTTGTTGGACGCCGTCTTGTCTACGTCCGCGTCTCTTAGACCCGAACCGTTTGAATTCTGAGACAAACCCTGCTCGGGGGACGCGGAAGAAGATAGCGCCTGGTCGGACTTAAATGTGAAACCCATAACGTTTGTCCCTCGTAAAATGGGAAATTCCTCCCCAACAAGCAAGGGGGAATTACTCGCCAGAAGATGAAGTTTGTCTATTTTCCTCGCGATTTCTAAAATCTTTTAATGCAAGGACGCTATTCCTTGCCCGTTCAAGAAACGCGTCTTTACTTTCGTTTCGCTCGTACCAAATAGGGGCGCCAAAAAGAACGCGGGAGAGCAGGGGAGCTGGGAGAAAAACCCCCTTTGGCAAAATACGGTTCATATTGTCAAGATAGACGGGAATAAGTTCTAATTCAGGCTTCTTTTTGACAAGATAATAAACGCCGCTTTTAAATTCGCCAACCTTTCCCGTAATTGAGCGCCCCCCCTCGGGAAAGATGATAATCGAATATTTGTCCTCCATCTCCTCCAGCATGTGATACAGAGGGTTATTCCGTTTCGAAACATTTTCGCGATCAACAAGAATAACGTTTAATACTTTTACTGCCAAAAATCGCCTTATTGGCCCGCCCAACCAATAATCCTGCGCGGCGACCAAGCGGGTCTTAATGCGAACCTCATGAGGCAACGACGCCCAAATAATAACGCCGTCGATATGGCTCGTATGATTTGCAATATAGACGCGCTGACACTCTTCGTC
>CAMNJU010000249.1 GCA_946541595.1 uncultured Planctomycetales bacterium | reverse complement strand
GAATTCGCGTTCGCCTTCTCGGTCTTTGCATCATGTCCGCAGCCGCTTTCATGGCCCTCGCCGTCATGGCCGCAACCGCATTCGTGATCGTGATCATGGCCGCAGCAACATTCGTGCCCTTCTTCTTTTCCATGACCGCAGCATTCATGGTCTCCTTCTTTTCCATGACCGCAGCATTCATGGTCTCCTTCTTTTCCATGACCGCAGCATTCATGGCCTTCCTTTTTACCACAGCAGCAGCGCTGACTTTCGTCGGCGGCGCCGTTTGTATTCTTTTCGTCCTCGCTCATCGTCAACTCCTATTCTTTATGTCAGCCTGTAAATCTCGCGCTAAAAACACGGGTTCTTTTGAGTAATTTTACGCAAATTCGACGCCAAAGCAACCGTAAAATAGCGCCGCGCTAAAAGAACAAAACACGTTTCACGTGAAACGCCGCCGACAAGCAACTGAAAACACAGGTTATGCTCGGCGTCAAAACAACTCCATTCTGCGACTCGGGCGACGTCTTTGTAAAAGAACCGCGTTACATAAATGGGGTTAAATAAAATAGCTCCGATTGAAAAAATGGCGTGTCGCGCTATACTCCTATCGTACGCGACACAAAATGGGAGGCGTCAATGAAATACAGTTCGCCGCAAGAAATAACCGACCTTAAAAAGAAAACGCGCGCGGCTATCAAAGCGCGTCTGTCGGCGCTCAATTTTGACTGGGAGAAAACGGCGGCGGCGCTCTACAAAAACCTATGTGAAATAGACGCGTTTACACACGCGAAAGTCGTCGGCATTTACGTCGATTTCAAAATAGAAGCGCCGACGCGGCCTTTTCTTCACGCGCTGTTTGATTGGGCCGACGCCGTCGCTGTTCCTTATTGCGTCGGAAACGAGATGCGTTTCTATCGCTTAAAGAGTCCGACGCTCGATCCAATCTCCGGACGACCGCAGTTTGCCGATCTCGCGGAGGCGCCTCCGTTTGGCATTCTTGAACCGCGGCCGGAACTGCGCGACGATCCAGATTCTTTTATCGCGCCTGATATGATAGACGTTTTAGTTACGCCTGGGCTTGGTTTTGACGCGGAAGGCAGGAGATTGGGTCGCGGCGCAGGATACTATGACCGTTATGTCCCCCTGCTCCGTTCTAACGCGGCGCTCATTGGCTTGTGTTTTGACGAACAGCTGGTCGACACGATTCCAGTTGACGAACGGGACGCGAGAGTAGACGCGGTCGTTACTCCAACAAGAGTTATCGTTACAAATCAAGAGAAGCTGAGGAAATGAACCGTACATTCCACCTGTGGAAAGGCGGAATATATTTCCGCGTTCGGCGACAAAAATCAGGCGCGTTGAACGCATAAAAATAAATAAAATTCCATGCGCCCGTCTGTTATTTTTATTTCGTTTAGCTACAATGAATACCTACGCGCTTGCGTATCAATAACGTTTCTTTCCCGCGCATTTTAGCGCTGTTGCGAAAATAGAACGCCGCTTCCACGCCGCGTTTTATTTTCGGCGTTTACCTTAGAATATAGAAAGTTCTCAATGTTGAACCGTTGCTTTTACTGTATGCTCGGTCTTGCCGCGTCCTTGGCGTTCGGAACCGTCGCCGCCGGTCAAGACGCCGCGCCCGCGCCCGCGTCCCTGTCCACGAACCAACTCATGGATGAAGAGCTCTCCAAGCCGGACGCGATCAAAATTGATCCTGCGCTCCTTACCCCGCCGGAAGACGCCGACGTCGAACAGCTGTTTGAATTTGTCGAAACACTGCAAGACAAACTTCCGCGGCCTCAGTCTCAGGAAGATATGTACAAACTCGTCGACGCGTTTTCTCAGGCGAGTTTAAACGTCGCGAATAAGATTCTGGCGTTCGACAATCTGACTCCGGAACAACGCGAACGCGCCGTACAGCTCAAAGTCGTATCTCTTACGACGCGCGCGAACGTCGACGAAAAAGCAGCCGCTGAACTCAACGTTTTTGTTGAAGACAATCTCAAAAACGCCAAGACCGACGAAGAACTCGTTAAGGCGTATCAGCTCAAGCTGCAGGTCCTGGCGTCCTCGTCGGAAGCTCCGGAAGAACAGCTCAAAAAGATTGAAGAGCTCGCCGACGAAGCGTTCCTGCGCGAACAGGAAGAGTTGCAGCTCTTCGCGATCGAAGTAAAAGCGAACGCCTTTATTAAAAAGGTCGAAACGGATTCCACGTTCGATAAGGCGATTCTCGATTTCGTCGACGGCGTCATTAAAGACGAAAAGCGTTCCGACAAAGTTAAGGAAAAGGCTTACGAGATGAAACTCGTCGCCTTGGTCGTCGCTTGTGAAGTCGAAAAGAGCAAAGAAGCCGACGCCGATCAGAAAGCGCTTGCCGACTATGAGGATCAGAAAGAAAAGCTCTTTATGCTCCTTCTCGACGGAAAATTTTCTTCGGAACTCAAAAAGAACGTCTATCAGCTCCGGGTCCAAACCCTGCTTGATTCCCCCAAGCCGGAACAGGAAAAAATCGACGACTTAATCGCGCGCCTCTTCAAAGAAGAAGAAGCGGAACTTTACGCGCTTGGCGTCGCCGTTAAAGGCCAAACCCTCCTGACCGCCGCGAGAGAGAATCCTGACGCTGTAAAAGCGTTGACCGAGTTCGCCGATCAGATCGTCGAAGAAGCCAAAACGCGTCCGGAACTTAAAACGCAATCGATCGGTCTCAAGATTCAATCGTTCAGTCTGCAGGACGACGTCGACGGGCTCTTTGCGTACGTCGAACAAGAAATTGCCAAAAATCCGGAAGACGAACTCAAAACCAGTCTCATTGAAGTAAAACTCCGCCTCATTACCAACGCGGTCGTTAAAGATCCCGCCGTTCTGGAAAAGCAGCAAGCGTTCCTTGACGAAGCGGCTAAAGACGACAAATACGCCGCGCTCGTCGCTCAGGTCTACAGCGCGCGCTTCTCCAGCGTCGTCTCGAAGATCGCGGAAGATTCCGGAAGCCTCGACGATTTCAACGCCGCGCTCGAACAGTTCAAAAAAGATCTTGCCGCCGCGCCGCGCGCGATTACCGCGCTCATGATGGCCAAGCAGGCGATCGACGTCATTGGCGAGTCGAATAAGAAGCCGACTCTGTACGACGATACGGTCGAGTACGTCATGAACTACTGCAAAGCCTCCGACGTCGAAGCGCTCAATACGTTGGCGCAAAGCCTCGAAACGTATATGGAGAACTTGAAGCTCTCTCGCAAACAGGCGGAAGAAGCTCAGAAGAAAGCCGACGAGGAAAAAACGAAAGCCGACGCCGCGGAAGACGCGAAATCTGCAGACGCGCCCAAAGCGGAAGAAAAGAAAGCGGAACCCGCCGCCAAGATTCAGCCGAAAACCGCTCCTACGAAGAAATGATTTTCGGCCCTTAGCCTCCCGTTTCACGTGAAACGTAATAAAAAAGGCCTCGACTCATAACAAGTCGAGGCTTTTTTATACTCTTTAACCTCTTAAGCACAAATAGGCGCCGCCGCTTTCCGACCTGCGCCCTTCTCTCTAAGTAACGCTTCACCTTCTCTGCGTCCCATACAATAAGTCAAATTATTCGCCTATACAGCTCTCTATTATGTGCAAAGAGATTACTTGACCTCATAGAAAGATTGCTTTAGTAAACATCAAACATGAAACTGAAAAAGCAGGGCGTCAAACGCAGACTTTAACAAGTTTAGTCGACGTTTCACGTGAAACAGGCTCTCTTCAACCATTCCTTAACAAAGAAGGATAAACTCAAAGGAGCCGCAGCCCCAAATAAAAACGCCCCGCGCTGTTCGCACGGGGCGTCGATAACCTTCTGAGTTATACCAGAATCATGTTTGAGATGCAAGGGGAATCTTGCTTTTGTGATATACCTACACAGGAAATAACCTTGTATATGAAAGAGTTGTGTGGTATATTGAATCCGCCATGGCGATTCTCTCCCATTTTCATGAAAATGTTTGAAGGGATTAAAGCAATGTGAAAGTTTCTCATCGATAAATATATCACCATGGCATGTCCGGTATCAGAATTAAAGAGATCACGTGCAACTTGGTAAGAGGGATGGTAAATAATATGTCATTAAAGAGACCAGCAAATTCATTGCCCTTATATTGCGTCATAAGCCGGAAACTATCGGAATCACATTGGATGAACATGGCTGGGCTAATGTTGATGAATTGATCGAAGGGGTAAACATGACATATCCGCTTACGATGGAGGAGCTGGAAGAGATAGTCCGCACAGATGAGAAACAGCGGTATTCCTTCAATGATGATAAAACGCTTATCCGCGCTAATCAGGGGCATTCTATTCCGGTAGATGTGGAGCTGAAAGAGGTTCATCCACCGAAATACTTGTATCACGGAACCGGAGAAAAATACGTACCTTCAATCGATATACAAGGGTTGATTCCAAAGTCAAGACTCTATGTGCATCTCTCCGGAGATATTGAAACTGCTGTCAAAGTTGGATCCCGCCATGGGAAGCCGGTAGTATACCGAGTATCGGCTGAACAGATGGTAGAGGCCGGAATGCTTTTTTATAAATCTGTCAATGGCGTCTGGCTGACAAAACATGTTCCTGCAAGGTATCTAAAGAAAGAAAAAGTCTTATTACGATAATAACCAGAGTTGTAATTTCCGCAAGAAAAACGACTAGAACTAAGGAATATCGACGTCACCAGTTGAGGTTTTATGTCCTTTTGAGCGTAATTAACATTTACGAAGTTACCGTTTCATAACGCTGGATACCGCATATGGAAGCGTAAAAACGCAAAAGCCATAAACGTGAACTGCACCCATTTGTTGAACATTATGGTATAATGCCAACGAAAGGGGTGTGTGTTTATGCCAAAAGGGAAACCCAACAAAAGGTATACAGGCGAATTCAAACAAGAAGTCGTCGAACGGATGCTACGAGATAAGCTTAGTCATCGTGAGGTTGAACGCCTGTATGACCTTCCACATAACCGAGCGGCGTTTTGGGAACGTATTTACCTCGAAGAAGGAGTTGAAGCTCTTTACCTATAACGTCGTGGCCGTTCGAGTAAAGGCAGATACGGCTATCGGAGAGTGACATTAGAACTTCGTAATCGCGGTTTTTGTC
>CAMNJU010000248.1 GCA_946541595.1 uncultured Planctomycetales bacterium | reverse complement strand
GAAACGATTTGCGGCCATACGGTTTCTCTGGTATGGCGGCGCAGTTCTTCTTCCGTGTGCGAAGCGAACGCGTCCGGATACTCGGCCGTTCTGATAACGGGCACGCCGCGGTTGACGCCCGTCGAATGAATCTGAGCGATAAATGTCGGCGCCCCTACCGCGACGGCGGGAACGCCGACGTATTCGGCGGCGATAGCGGATCCCGTTTCCTTGGTCGTGCATAGACCGCACCCGCAGTTTCCGGCGACGACCGCGTCAATTCCCAGTTCTTTGAGTCGATTTTGAAACGCGACGGTTTGCGCGCTTTGGCCGAAAACGGAGTAGGGGCCGGCGGCGCCAACCTCTTGGAACATAAAGATCTGTGCGGTCGGATATGTTTCAAGAATGGATTTTTTCAACTCGTCGTGCGTTATCTGCGCCATAAAGCTGCCGCCAACGAGCGCGATTTTCTTTCCGTCGAGCGAGTCCAGTCTGGGGGCCTGCGCAATCATTTCCACGGCGTGGTAACCGACTGGCGAGACAATGGCGTACAGCGGTTGATTCTCTTCGTTTACCGTTGGAACGGGGCAAGAGCCGTCGTCGCAGCCGTCCTGCGGAAACAAAGGGGAGTCCGCGTTTGCAGAGTTTATGAAAAGAAGCGACGACAACAGCAGCGTTGCGACGCGGCTTTTGCGCGTATGCATAGGGCAGACTCCTATCGTATCTGTTTAATAAACGTAAGCGCTTTCTGAATGAAAAAGCCGGCCGTCGGAATCTAACGGCGGAGCGGCGCGCTAAGCCCCGCGTCTTTCTCCACGCCGATTTTCTCCCGGCCGTCTTGGAGGTCTTCCCGCGTCTCCGCCGGGCCGTCTTGGACGGTCGCCTAGACCGGGCCGTCCGCCGCCGTTTGGACGCTGCGGGCCCATTTCGCCGAACACACCCTCAGGCGGTGAGTTCGAGGGTCGATTCGACGTCGAGGGTCAGGGCGAGTTCTTTCGCCGTATTGGCGGCGTCTTTTGTTGAACGGTTTACGAAAACGTGGATCTTTTGGGGCGTTAAGTTTTGCCGCCGTGTTCAACGTGGGCGAGCAAGCTTTTGCGTTACTTTTCCGCGCCGGATTCTTTATCGGCGGCGACTCGGAATCCGACCGTATTGTACCTCCCGGAAGCGCGCCGTCCCTCTCCGCGCGTCGTCGCCGCGCAACTATTAATTGTGGCGTACCATGACCCGCCGCGTATGGCGTTTACGGTTTTGCCCCGTTCGGCGCCGTTGGTCGCCGTAATCTCAGAGCTCGTCCACTCCCAGCAGTTGCCGCACATATCGTAAAGTCCGTATGCGTTGCGGCCGTTTTCGTAACGGTCGACAGGGGTTGTGTAACCGCCTTCGTCGGATATCTCTTTGAATAGGTCGGTGTAGACGAATCCCTGATAGTCGTTATGATCGATCCACCCTTGAACGCGACCTCTTTCGTCGACTGAAACGAGTTCCCTAAGGGGCAGACTTTCGCCGTATCGAGACGACTTTTCATTATTGAAGACGACCGTTTTCTCAGGATCGCGCGCGAGATATTCGCCGGCTACGACCGCGTTGCAATTGAAACGAGATTCAACTTTTTCGCCGTCGTAGCGCACTTCCGGATCGTCGCCCCAGGGAAACCGCGTCGTCTTATCGGCGAGCGCGGCGCGTTCCCATTCCGCTTCTGTTGGAATGCGAAAGATCCAGCCCGCGTTGCGCGAAGAGAGCCAGTCGCAGTAGGCTTGAGCGTCCTCCAGAGAGACGCCGAGAACGGGATGACGTCCTTTCTCCTTCGGATAGGATCCGTTTTTCCAAGTCGAGGGCGTTCCGGCGGCGTTTGTTTCTTTGAGGAATTGTGCGTATTCTTCGTTCGTAACAGGATAAGCGGATAGATAATAATCATTTGCAACAGGCGCGGCTTCTCCGGCCGGTTCCGCGGATATCCCGACGCCTCGCGGCGAACGGCGGGGCGGTGCGCCAGGATTCTGAAGAGTCGACGCCCCGTTGAGCGCATTGACGAAACGGAAGTTGGGCGCGCTTGGAATGTGGACGAGATTGTTTGGGGGCGTTTCCTCTTGACCGAGCGCGCGGTCGTTGGCGCCCGCCGTGACGCCTTCTGGTTGTTCCGGGCGTTCGCCAGCGCCGTCTCCGTCCGGTCGCCTGGGCGGTCTTCCCGCGTCCCCGTCCGGCCGTCTTGGCGGTCTTCCCGCGTCCCCATCCGGTCGTCTTGGAGGTCTTCCGGCGTCTCCGTTCGGTCGCCTGGGTGGTCTTCCCGTTGTTCCGTCCGGTCGTCTTGGAGGTCTTCCGGCGTCTCCGCCCGGCCGTCCGCCGCCGTTTGGACGCGGCGGCGGGCCCATTTCGCCAAATCCTCCCTCGGGCGGTTCTGGCGGTCCGAACTCGCCGGGCTGACCGCCGTCCGGCGGGGGCGCGCCGGGGCCAAACTCGTTGTCGGAGCCGGTTTCCGGAAGGTTGTCGGGAGCGAACTCCTCTCCGACGTGGAGAACGTGTCCGTTGAGTTTAATATTGGCGCCTGTCGGATCGGCGTTGACAATCGACGAGACGTAGGAATCGGCGGTGAGTTCAAGGGTCGATTCGGCGTCGAGCGTTATCGCGAGTTCCTTCGCCGTATTGGCGGCGTTAATCGCGCCGACGTAGTGCGAACCCTTGGTAACGGCGAGCTTTAGCGTTGAGATATTGTCGAGATAGACGTTTCCTTCGACGTCTTGCTTTTCCAGCGTCATCTCGACGTTTCCGCCGTTGCTCCCTTTACGTCCCCAGCCCTCGCGCTGAACGCGCAGGAACCAGCCGTCTTTGTCTTCGTTGACGAACGTGTTTCCTGTGAGCGAAACGACGCACGACGTATTGGTAACGTAAATGGAATCGCCCTTTTTCGTAACGATCTCGCAGTCTTTTGCGGAGAAACGGGCGGTTCCAACCGCGGCGTCTCCGGAGAAGGACTGGTAGATAAAGATATTTTTGCGCGTCGTCGACTTGCCGTGCAGCGTCGTATTGTCGTCGACGAGTTTGGTCTTTTCCAGCGCGATTGAATTGCGGCCCTCAATAATGGCGCCTTCCGATTTCGTCGCCGTAAGTTCGGCGTTCTTAACGGATATCTCGGCGGTTGAATAAATTGCCGGCGAACCGGGGCCGTTTGTCGTATAGCTTCCGCCGTCGATATTGAGTTTGCCGCCGCCGCGATCGGAACGGATCGCCGCCGAAGAGCCGCCTTCCGTAACGATATTGAGATTAACGCCTTCGAGCGTTCCGCCTCCGGTTACCATAACGCCGCCGGAATTATGCTCTTTGGTTGCAACGGCGACGCCGCGCGCCTTAATGACGCCGGTTCCGTACGCGAACAGACCGCTGGAATACGCGGATTCTGTCGTAATCGAGCCGCCGGAAATATCCAGGACGCCGCCGTCGGTCGCGAGCGCCGCCGCGTTGACGCCGTAGAAGTCGTAAGAGTCGCTGCGTCCGGACGGCTCGCCTTTTTTTATAACCGTCGGATTCGTAACGGTTGCGACGCCACCTTTGACGAGCAGCGCGATGACTTCGGACTCTTCGCTCGAGTACGTTTGATTTTGGGTCGCGGCGTCGGCGTCGTAGGTCGCGGCGCCCCGATATTCAATACTGCGCGTCTCTCTGCCGGGCCCTCCGCCGGGTCCGCCCCTTTGCGGCGGGGCTGCGAAAGAAGCGTTTTGCGAGGCAAGCGCGACAATAATCGCAGAAATAAGCGCGATTCGATTCGTTCTCATAGCTGTTCTCCTTATCTCTTAACGCGGCGTTTCAGTCTTGCGACCGATTGAGCCGTCAAGCGTTCATGCTTTCGATAGGGAATTAAACCGCGGTCTTCGCGCAAAGTTTCTCAAAAAAATTAAACGTTTTTGGCGTTATGCCGGCGGGTTGTTTTTTCGGCAATAAAATTTTTTGCATAGGCGCCTTCAATTAAACCGAATAAGCCGCTCGAACGCAACCGACGGCGCGAATTCTTTTGACGTCGGTTAGAGCTCCGCAAGAAATAAAAAACGCCGCCGATAGGGAAACGGCTCCTATCGGCGGCTTTTTCGAGTGTTTGTTTTTATTGCTGAATTGGGGCGATTCCGGCTTCGACGTGCCGTTACTTGCCCAAATACAGCGTTTTGAGCTTGGCGACGTCGGCGTCGTCGAGAGTTCCGTCGATCAACATGAACTCGTCCAGAACGGCGTCGAGTTTTTTCTCGTATTCGCCTGTGGCGTCTTGACCGACCGTAATATCCGGGAAGGAATCGAAGCTTACGGTTAAGAACTCGTCTTTGATTTTCCACTCGTAGAAGGGCCGGAAATCGAAGGATAATTTGACTTCGCCCGCCTGGCGGTCGACGACAAGAACGACGTAAATCCACCCGTCGCGATAGTCAAAGGGAAGCGGCCCGTCGAAATCCATTCTGTCTTCGCCGTCGCCGTAGTTGAATCTGACGTCGCGGGGGCGGATCGCGAGAATGAAGCCGGGCATATTGCCGACTTCCCAGTCCTTATTGGCGAAAATGGGCGGATCCGTCATTTCGTCCGGGCCTTTCGCCTTCATCCAGAACGCGGCGGAGAAGGACTCTTTGCCCGGCTGGCAGTTCTGAACCGTTACGCAGCCGTCTTTGAATCTCGCCCCTTGACCAAAATAGCCGTCGACGAAGTAGAGCTTTCCGATTTGAGACGTTTCCACTTTGCCCATAACGTCTTTAACGTCGCCGTCGAACGGCAGATAGACGCGAACGCGGTCCTTGCCGAGGAGCGAAGGCGCGTCGGAACCGTCCTTTGGCGTAGGGGACGCAGCGCGATCGCGATGGCGGTAGAAAAACTTGGCGTTGTATACCGGCCGTTCTTTTGCCTCGACGCCTTTAAAGAGTCCGTCGGGAACGCGGCCCGTCCACGTTTCGGGCTGTTTGTCGGCCAGTCCGAGCGCATAGAGAATAACCGACGCCGTATCGCGAACAGCCATTTCGCCGATTTCGCTCTTTTCAACGCCCGGTCCCGCCGCGGCGAACATAACGTACTTTTCGCCGTCGGTCCACCCGCCGTGGCTCTTTTCGAAGCCGCCGTGATCCGCCGTTACGATAAAGAGCGTCGAATCGAGCATGCCGCTCTTCTTAGCGGCGTCGTAAATCTTTTGGATATATCCGTCGGTCGTATGAATCTGCTTAAGCTGTTCTTC
>CAMNJU010000247.1 GCA_946541595.1 uncultured Planctomycetales bacterium | reverse complement strand
AGCGCGTCGCTCCATTCGGCGATCGAAAAACGCAGTTCCTCTTTACGTTCGACGTCGACGAGATACGTCTCGGCGGTCCGAAGACGTTCGACGGTCTCCTGAGAGGGCGGCGTTCGGCGGGAAGGCGATTCCAGCTCGTCCAGACATGCGCGCACGGCCTCGCGGGTAGCGTTCGACGGCGTAAGAGAGCTCGCGAACTCGCCGATCTCCCTGTCCCGCCGCCCTTCCAACGCGTTAATGGAACGGATCAAGCCCGGATTCTCCGGAAAAAGCGCGACAAGCTGATAGAGGACTTCGAGCCGCTCTTCCGCGGGCGCGTCCGCAAGCGCAAGGCGACGGTTCCGAGCAAAAAGATCGGCGTGCGCCTCGTACGACATGAGGAACGTCTGCAATTCCGTCCCGTTGACGGTCGAAATATTCGCCTTAATCTCCCAGCCGAGTCCGCGGCAGACGTCGCGCCAACTGTCGACGTCCGGAAACAGAAGCGTCTGATACTCCTGAAGGAGATTCTCTTCTTTCGCGATGCGCGCCGCCTCGCAATAGAAGCCGGTCGTGTAATACGCGATCGCCGTCGAAAGAAGACCGTTCAGACGGTCGCACGCCGCCCCGTAATCTTTCGCGATCTCCGAAAGTTTGTCGTACTCCATGCCTTCCGGATCGGCAAGAGCTTTGCGTATCTGTTCTACTATCTTAGCGTTTGATATCATTATAGTTCCGTTCCCTAAACGTCATGCGTTTGCGTGGGGTTAACTTTTGTTTGTTTTGTTATTGGCCTAATTCAAGTCGTTATTAGGGTTCCTCGAATACTTTATACGGAGCCTTGCCGTATAGGATCCAATTCTCACGAGGAGTTTCTTCGCCGGGACGTACAAGATAAAACAGCAAGTTGCCTGTTCCAAACTCTTTTTGCCACCGATCAAGTGTTTCGTTAACAAAATCTCTATCTACAACAACGTCAAAAGTATCGGGCGACGATGCTTTTTCATCTACGAGGGACCAACCTCCCTCGTAATACGATGAAAGTCTCCTCAGCGTATTAAATAAACTATGAGCATATAATCTTTTATAAACAACTGTGACGCCCTCGTTGCCTAACAAATTATCTGTCTGTCGAGAAAACTGAAATAGGATTCTCCTTCCTGCGTCTGTCTCAGTCTCTCCGGCCGAATTCATTTCCAAAGAATCTATCACACCTAATTTTAACAAATATGATCCGTTCTCGTCCTTTACTTTAACTTCTTTATCGCAAGCTACAACGAACAAAACGTTGTGGCTTGCGGAAGTTGTTTGGTTGTTGACGTTAGCGTTTTTGTCAGAATTATCCAAAATCTTAAAATCGGACTCTGATATAAAAGAACCGCTTGTTAAAAATTCATCCGATTCAACATTGGAAATTTTCGTCATATCAATGGGTTTGTGAAGCTGGTAGAAATTACTTCTAACACTTTCCTCTTCTGGAGCGGCCATGGGCGTGAATGAAAGGCGTACTCGAGCGGAACGAAGAATCGCCGGTATGCAACTAGGATCGGAAATATAAAAGACCAAACTTCCTTCGTGCCCCTTATCAGTCCTCATATTTACGCCCAATAATACAGGAGTTCCACCTACAGTAATTGAAAAAGAACCGGCGCCTTTTTCTCTGGGAACAATCTCAATTATTCTTTCTTGCGCATCAATCTCCTCAGTCTTATTGAAAGCAAAATACAAATTGCAACCCCATTTACTCTGTGAATTCATGCAGTAATTCACGTAAGCTTCCATTCCTTTTCCGAAATCAGTTGTTTTATTGTCGCCTAGGGTATGCCACGGGTAAACGTCTAGAAGCTCCCCGTCAAAATTGACGAAAATCTTGGGTTTATAACTCTTTGGGAACGTTGAAAAACTGTTCTCTGAATTGACGGTTTGAACGACAAAACCAAGTATTTCCCTTTCAAGTTTCAATTCTATTTCGGAAGACTTAGAAACAAATACCTCAATTTCGCCTAAATCTTCACTGAACTCTTTCGTTCTGCTGTGTAGGAGAAAAGAACTGATCGAATCTCTAACTGACTCGAACCTGTCAGAAAGACTATTTTCGCCTACTAAACCAGAGCTATCGCCGTCCCCTTTAAAAAGCTTCCGCAATAATACGTTGCTCATTATTCTTTTATATTCAAAATTCTCGCTGTGCCTGTCGTCATGATACAGCGTATCTATGCAGTCGATCCCTTCAATAACAATTTCACACTTCTTCTGATAGGATTCAATATCAAAACCACTAACTAACTCTTCGGCGTTCTCCAGCGCTTTTGAAAAATCGTCGTACAGTCTCATTATTGAATTTAATTCTTCGGATCTGTGTTCTTTACAATTCAGGAGAAACGTTTTACAAATAAAAAGTTTACTATTTAAATATTCGACTTCGTCACGTAAAGCAACTATAAATGACACAATGTTGTCAAAATCACGTTCCTCTTTCAACTGCTTCCACTGATTTTCCAGTTTCACAACATTTGGATTCGTGCTGCTCTGTATCGGTTCCTCTTCGGGTAAAATATCTTCTTCCTTAGTTTCAACCTCGACTTCGTCACCAAGAGCCTGCTCGCCCCTGTCTTTAACTTCCTCGTTCGCCGCTAACTCAGAGTTCACGACTTTCTCGGAGCCTTTTTCAGGAGGAACAATAACGTTGCTTACGGGATTCTCCGAAATATCTGCGTTCTCTTCTTTTTCAGTGTCCTTTCCGCTTGGATACACATTCTTCGCAACTACCGTTTGGGAAGAAATTAGGTCAGTATTCTCAGCGTCTTTGTTACCGGTTAGAAGCCGAAACACTAGGGCAAAGAACGCTAGGACAACAATTCCGATCACAATCCAAAGAACGCTCCATATAAACCATGGTTTGTTATGAATGGGCGGAAGGTAGAAATGGGGGGAAACCTCTTCTGGAATGTGACTTTCACTCTCTGCGCCAATGACGGCAGCGTCTGAAAAGAATACGTCGTCATCTGGATCGAACGAATCAAACTGAATGGAAGAATGGGAGGAAGACGCATCTGAAATGCGGTTGTCTTCCATCGTATTCCTTGCGGAAGCATCTACGTAAAATACAGTGTCGCTCGGATTGAAGGGAGACGGGCCCAAACGATGATTCTGGACAGAAATATCAGCGTTCGGCCTTTGCGTCATAAGAAACTTCTTCAATTTCTCGCCGTTGACCGTCGAAACATACGCCGTGTACTCCCAACCAAACATCTGACATACATCACGCCACGCTTCAAGTTCCGGAAAGAGGAGCGTCTGATACTCGTTAAGAAGATTACCTTCTTTAAGGATACGCGCCGCTTCGTTATAATTCCCGGTGGAGTAATAGACTACCGCCTTCGTCAATCCAAGATTCAGCCGATCGCAGGCCTTCCCGTACTCTTGCGCGACCGTCTTGAGCTTTTCATACTCCAGACTTTCTGGATCGGCAAGAGCCTTGCGAATCTGTTCTACTATCTTAGCGCTTGACGTCATTATCGTTCCGTTTCACTAAACGACGCACGTATGCGAGGGTTATTTGCTGTTTGTTTGGTCGTCTGTTTGATTTTGGTCGTTATTGCTGTCACTCAAAATCATTACTCCATAAGGAGCTTTGCCATAAAGAATCCAATCCTCACGGGACGTCTCTTCGTCAGGACGCACGAGATAGAAGAGCAGGTTGCCTGTTCCAAACTCTTTTTGCCACCGAGCAAGAGTTTCGTTAACATAAGCGCCGTCTACAACAACGTCAGAAGTATCGGGAGATGTTGTCTTTTCGTCTTCAAGAGACCAACCGTTCTCATAATCAGACGAAAACTTCCTCAAAGTATTAAATATGCTGTGAGCATATACTTTTTTATAGACGATGGTAAAAACTTCGTTATTCTGATTTATCTCACCCGTTCGTGAAAACTCTA
Source organism: uncultured Planctomycetales bacterium (assembly GCA_946541595.1). Lineage (GTDB taxonomy): Bacteria > Planctomycetota > Planctomycetia > Pirellulales > Thermoguttaceae > RUG369. The sequence continues at coordinate 1,309 of CAMNJU010000247.1, read as the reverse complement.
AGTGGATTCTCCTCCCCTTGAAGACTTCTGATTCTACGTCAGAAATTTTTTCCGAACTATATGCAAGTTCCATCTTTAATGAAAAAGCGTCTGATTTGTCTCTGACCTTGCCCTCTTTATCACAAGTCACAATGCAAAAGAGTTTATCGCTTTCTTCTAACTCTGTTTTTTTAGAAATACTTTCTATTTTTTCATAATCAGCTTCCGTTATGTATTCACAGCTCGTCAAAAATTCGTCCGCAGCAATAACTGCAGTCTTCGTCATATCAACAGGTTTAAAAAGCTGGCAAAATTTACTCTCAAAATTCTGCGGTTCTGGATTGCCTTTAGAGGTAAATGAAATACAAACTCGAGCGGAATGCAGAATCGCCGGAATACTATTTTGATCATCAATGTAAAATGCAAGACTACCTTCATGTCCCTTTTCAATCATCCTCTTGATTCCTAACAATACCGGCACTCCATTTATGTTAACAGAAAAAGACTTCCCGTCTGTCTCACTTGGAAGGAAAACGACTGGATCCCCTTTGTCTAAGGCGTCTATATCTCTTGTCTTGTTGAAAGAAAACGTTAAACTGCAAGCCCATCTATTCTGTGAATTCATACAGTAATTCACATAAGCTGCCATTCCCTTACCAAAAGCAGTTTCCTTATTGTCGCCAACAGTATACCAAGAATAAACATCTTGTTTTTTCCCATCAATCTTGACGGGTTTAGGATCTTGGTTTTTAGGATTCTTTGTAAAAACAGAAAAACTGTTCTCAGAATCGACTGTCTGAACGATAAATCTCAGAATCTCCTTCTCAAGTTCCAGTCTCATTTCAGAAAACACAGAAACTTTGTCGCCAATCTTACTCAGTTCTTCACTAAATTCGTTTCCCTTACTTTGCTGAAAAGAATCATTGACCATTTTCTTAATCGGCTTCAATCCCTCTGCAAGCTTTTTGATATCTTCGTCTCTTTTAGCGTCGTCAGAACCGTCGCTGAAACGAATATTGTCTTCCTGGGGAAAAAAACTCTGCGCTAAAACGTCGTTCATCCCTCCAATAGAAGAACTTTTATGTTCTAATTTTTCATCGAACCACGCGTCTTTATATAGCTTTATTATCAACTCCATTCCCTCAGAAGCAAACTCACATTCTTTCTGATAGAATTCAAGATCGAAACTCTTGGCTAAAAATTCGGAGTCTTCCTGAGCTTTTACAATTTCGTCGCACAAATCTGTAATTGACTTAAGGTCTCCGGGTTTACGTTCTTTATAGCTCTTGAGAAAAGTTTTGGCGTTAGAAATCCTGCCATTCAAGTTTAC
>CAMNJU010000246.1 GCA_946541595.1 uncultured Planctomycetales bacterium | reverse complement strand
TGTGAAGCAGGTTCGATTCCCATCGGTCGATGGATTGTCGACGACTGGCGAGGCGAACGGATTTGGAGATTCAATATTGGTTCCTATGCGCCGACCAATAAAAGCAAATTGCCGATCATCCCTAGACGTGTCGTTTTTCGCTGGTTAATAAAGAAATATTTACCCGCAATTCGAACGATAAAAACGCGTAATTTGTTTTGCGACTCGCCTGAAATTTTAGACGTCTTATGCCAGTACTCTTGGGAGTCGACATGCTACCGCTTTGCCGGGTTGAACAATCCGATTACCTTTTCCCGTTATCGCCATTTGCGTTTTTTAGCCGATTGGTTCCACCGTCGGACCATGAAATACTTGTCTATTTTATCGCCTGAAGTATGCTTGGCTTCAGCCGACCGTATGACAATTGCGAAGTTTGAAGAAGAAAACGCCGCGGTTATACCCAAAGGGAGACTGAAATTTTTTCCTACGCGATACGATAACAACGTGTTTTTTCCCGGCAACGCTCAAACGGCGCTAAGGAATTTAGGATGGGAAAATAGGTATCCACGTCTAAGTATAGTGGGACGCTTATGTTGGATTAAGGGATGGTTGTTGGCGTTAGAGGCTTTGAAAATCATTAAGAAACGTTTTCCGCGAGTTTTATTATCGTTTGTCGGGGACGGAGAAGATCGCGCGAAACTCGAATCGAAAGTAGGTGAATTTGGTCTGAGCGAGAACGTTCGTATTGAAGGCTTTTTAAAACCGGAGGAAGTTTGTGAGCGACTGGTAGCGTCTGACTTGTACCTTGTCGCTTCAATTCGGGAAGGGTGGTCTGTTGCGCTTGTTGAGGCGCTTGCTTGCGGAAAAGTAGTTGTTTCAACAGAAGTTAGCGGGACTCGAGACATGGTTGTCGACGGCGTGAACGGATTGGTCGTCTCTGAACGCGAACCGGCGGCATTTGCTAACGCTATTGAAAAGGCTTTGTCTTTGGTCGACTCACAGTTGAGCCCTTTACCGATTTCAGTAGAAATATCGAACCGATTTTCTCAAAAAACGCTTGCGGAAGATTTGGCGAATTTGTGGACGCCTTTGAGAAAAGGAGTTGCGTTATAAACTTTCCATATGTAACCTTGGAAACAATAAGTGAATTCAGGAGCTCCGTCCTTCAGAAAGATCGCGTTTGCTTACCTTTGCTTTTACGCGATTATTTACCCACTAGCGACTCATCTTCTTATGATAGGAAATGGAGACGAGGGCGTAGGGGCGCTCCCTATTCAAATTTTTCAAGCAACGGTAGTTGTTACGCTTCTTGGCTTGTGGCGTTTTGGCAGAGCCTCTGAACGGGATATTCTCGATATTTGGGTTTTAGCCCTTGGTTATTTTTCTGTAATAACTTTTTATATAGCATTTATTAGAACGAGTTCAAATCCCCGATTAGAGTTGCTGGGCGGGGCGCGATTCCTTGCTTGGTTTCTCTTTGCCGCGAGCATGGCAAGGGGCGTCTTTCCTAAACGGCAAATTAGAAATCTTGCTATTTCTTTTTGGATAGGCTCTTCAATTCAAGGATTGATTGCCGTATGGACGTTTTTTACCCACGGAGCAGGTTCGACCTATTCGGACGTATACGCGAGTACTGGTTCTGCCAACGTCTCAGGAAAGACGGTTGTGTCTTTCATTGTTTTGAATCTTTTTCTCTCAATTTACTGGTTAATCGTTGGAAAGAAATTACGTCCTGTCTTTCTTTTTACAGCGCTTTTAGGTCTTGCAGTTGTTCTTTTTAGTTACAATAGAGCCAGTCAGTTGGCGTTGGCTTTTGTTTGTTTTGGCGCCTTCTTTTGGTTTGTTCATAAAGAGCGTATGAAGGCCGCTGGAATCTTCGTAATACTAGGGTGTTTCACAGTCGCCTTTTTCTGTTCTCCCTTAGGGGAAGTTTTTTTATCGCGGTGGAACGAAATAGCCTATGACCACGGAAGCGGCCGAGTGACGCTAATAGCGGCGGCGATAAAGAATCTCTTCGAGCCAAATTCTTTTGAGTCTCTTTTGATTGGTTTAGGTTTTTTTAAAATGGAAGCGCTTATGTACGAGGCTTGCGGCGCTTACATTGGCACACACAGCGATTTGTTTGACTTTCTAACCGTATACGGCGTCGTTGGAGGCGTCTTTTACCTCGTGATTGCGGCACGCTTGTTCTTTGTAAACTTTAAAACAATTCATAACAACTCAATTGAGAACCTTTTTTTACGAGCCGCAACTCTGTTTATCCTTTTGACAGGCTTATTTACCGGCCTTTTTCAGGCGACATACACTTTTTTCATGCTTGTCGTCCTTCAATATTACCTCTTATCCCGTGACAAAACGTCGTTAGTTGAAACAGATATTGTAGAAGTAATCGACGAAATTGTGTACGAAGACGAATCTGACGAAGAAAGGCAAGGTTCTCTCACTGAAGAAGAGAAAGGCGCGAATGAAAATTTGCATTCGCAGAGTCTTCTCAAAAGGTCTGACGGATTAAATGACGTCGCGAAGATTGACGCCGCTTTTAGGGATATTGATTTTGACAAGTTAGAGAAGAATGAGAACAAACGTGTGGATCAAAAAGCGCGCATTATTGACGAAATATGGAGAGAAAAGGGAAGAAAAAAGGATACAGATTCGCAAGACGGCGGAAAGAATATGCTTGGACGTGATAAATATATAGACGACTTCTTTGAAAGCGCAGAAGATTTTTAATAAATACTTTGGGGATTTCAGGAGGGCCAATAATGAAGATTTTGCTTGCTCATAATCACTATGGCGCATATGCACAAGGGGGTGAAGCAACCGTTTTTAATCAGGAACGCGATTTATTACGCGCTTATGGAAACGAAGTGGAAACGTTTGAAAAGACAAACGACGATTTAAAGTCTCGTTCATTTTTTTATAAGTTTTCATTGGTTAGTTTAGGTAGGGCAAAAGATATTTATGAAGAGACGACCAATGTAATCAAATTATTTCGTCCAGACGTGCTTCATGTGCACAACTACAAATACGTCTTTACGTCGTCAATTTTTGAAGCCGCTCACGATCAAGGCGTTCCAGTTGTCTTATCGGTTCATAACTATCGCCTGATATGTCCTGGCGGTCAGTTACGACGTGGAGAGAGAATTTGCGAAGAGTGTCTGCGCAAGAATCCAATTCGGTCGTTGTGGCGTTCTGGGTGCGCTTCTTCTTACGGAGCGCGAGTTCTTCAATATCTTTTTTATTGCCAAACACATGATTCAATTTTGAATAATGTCGACGCATTCGTTATTCCCACCGATTTCGGCAAACAGAGATTTCTAGAAGCGGGATTTCCGCCGGAAAAGATTTTTGTTAAGCCTTATTTTCTCTTTGATTTCCCCAAAAATTCAAGTCGTTCACAAGAGAAATTGGGCGCTATTTTTATAGGGCGCCTTTCAGAGGAAAAGGGAATTCGGGTGTTGATTAACGCATGGAAAGAAATAGATTTTCCTTTGACGGTTATCGGTTCGGGGCCAGAAGAGGATTGGGCGCGTCGACATGCGCCTAGATCTGTCCGTTTTTTAGGCTCTAAGTCGCATCATGAAACGTTGGAATTACTCAGTAAAGCGGATTTTTTGGTATTTCCTTCCGTTTGTCATGAAGGTTTGGGAATGACGCTGATAGAAGCTTGCGTTCTTGGCGTCCCTGTGATAGCGTCTGATCTTGGAGGCAGACGCGAGATTATTAAAGACGGCTGTACAGGCTCGCTTTTTGAATCGGGAAGTTGTTCAGCTCTGGCAGACGTTGCGCGTCGCTTTATTGCCAATCCCGAAATGCGCGCAGAATTTGGACGAGCCGCTCGAAAACAGTATGAGACTCTCTACACGCCCGAACGGAATTATCGAGAATTACATGCTATTTACGATTTTATAACGAGTAAAAAATGACGTTGGCCTTAATAAAAAGAATAGCGCCTAATATGCCGCGAGCGTTTGGCGAAATACTTGCTAAAATACCTTTTAATATTCGGCCCGGCTGCGGTTTTTCTTTTCGACGCGCCAATGACGAAATGAATCAATTTAGTCGTTTTACCCCTGAGCAAGAGAAGGATTATATTTTCAAACGAGTATATAATCTTGTCGCCTTTGCGTTGGAAAACGTCGAGTTTTACCGTCAGTATTATGCGGAGAATCATTTTGACTTGCGCGAATTGAGATCTTTTGAAGATATCAGAAAGATTCCAATCGTTTCCAAAAAACTTTTGCAGAATTATCCTCTGCGAGAACGTTCTTCTGGAAAACTTAGAAAATCAGTCGCGTTTACGGGCGGCTCTACTGGCGAACCGTTCGTCTTTTATTCCGATCATCAACAAATCGGCCACGAATGGGCCTATATGTTTCACATATGGCGAAAACTTGGATTTCGACAAGACGATTTACTCCTTAGCTTAGCTTTAGAACCTAAGAAATCGCCTGTATTTTACGACGCGTTACGCCATTCTCTTGTTTTAAATATCCACTATCCGTATGAAACGCTCGTGAAAGCTTTTTTGAACGTTCCGGAGACAAAAAGACGGGTTGTTTTTTTTAGAGGGTATCCAAGCGCATGGTCCGAGTTTCTTTGCTTTTGTGAAACGAAGTTTCCTGAAGTTCTCGTAGAGATTAAAAAAAACCTACGCGGTTCCTTTTTAGCTTCCGAGTTTCCGCTTCCTGTTTTCCGTCAAACAATAGAACGTGCGACGGACCGTCCGACAATCTCGTGGTACGGACATTCCGAACGCGCGATACTTGCATGGGAAAAATCCAATCCGTATCTTTACGAAACAGAGCAGGCTTACGGTTATTGCGAGACCGTAACTGATAGCGACGGTTTTACATCACTCGTAGGAACCGCGTACTGGAATTATGCCGAACCTTTTATTCGTTATCGAGTTGACGACGGAGTCAGAGTAATAGAATCGAAGAATGGAATACTTCGTTCTTTTGAGATTTCCGACGGGCGTATTGGCGATTATCTTATTGATAAGAGCGGAAAGAAATTTTCTATAACCCACTTGAACCTCTCGTGTCGCAAGTCGACATGGGCCGTTGCAAGGAGTGTGCAGGTAGAACAGCCGGAACCGGGCAGAATTATTTTATGGATCGCGCCTCGCGTTCCGGCTAGTACTTCTGAGCTTAAAAAGGCTTTCGATTTTAACGATTTAAACCTCGATATAGAGTACAAAACCGTCGAACGCCCAATTGTAACTTCAAGGGGAAAGGTCATGCTAAAGATCC
>CAMNJU010000245.1 GCA_946541595.1 uncultured Planctomycetales bacterium | reverse complement strand
GAGCGCCTTGTGTTTTGAGTGGGAGTTACGACACCACCGTGCGGCTTTGGAAATTCGAATAAAACGTTATTTAAAGTAACTGAGGAAAATAGCCGATAACAGCAGAAGAAGCCGGAAAAGGCGTGTTTTTGCTGTCGTCGGCTCTTTTTTTCCTCATGAAGCGTGAGTGTTGCAGAGTTGAATACTGTAACGGCTGCTTCGTGAGTTTTTTTACACACGACAATTCATGAATGCGCCTGAGGCGAAAGCCCAAATGGGCTAAAAAGGATTTTGGGGAATCCGCGCCTTAAGGAGAACGTTCAAAATAGGGCGTTTTGCGACGCGAAATGCGGTTACGTTTGTCGTGTTTTTTACGAATTCGTTCGCGCATTCTCGAAGCGCGGCAAATCGTTAAGGAAAAAACGGCGGGCTTAGCTCGCCGAAGAGCAAGGAGCTCAACGTTTTCTCTAAACGATTTAGGGATTTCATAGATTTGCGCTCTTTTTCGAAAGCAAGCGCGCGAAAGGTCGGAAGCATGTCGCATTTCATTCCTAAACAAGCGATCGAAACGAAACCGTCGGTGGGCTCGAAACGGAAGCGCAGCAGACGTTCTAAGGCAGATTACAATCCCTCGCCCAAACGGCGATGCCGCGTTGAGGAACTGGAAAAACGCGAATACTTAGCCGCGGATCCTATCTCGGTTGGCGTCGTGTACACCGAACAGTACATGGAGACCGAGGGGGATATCTTTACCGTCGCATGGGTCGGAGGCGAAGACGGCGGCGCTACGACGCTTGACTCTCTTATCATTAACCTCGATAAGAATCAAAACGGGCGGCTCGACACGGGCGAGGCCATCTTTGACACCGAAGGCGCTGACGGCGTCTATTCGTACGTCCCGTTCCAGCTTGTAAGCAAGAGCGACGAAATCGGCTACGACTATCAAGTCGAAGACGGCGGTCAAGTCCTTACCATCACCTTTACCAATTTCCATGAAGGCGACTCGTTTATCTTTAAGATAGACCTCGACGAATATCAGCCGTCCGCCTCGAATTCGGATCCGAAAACGTCGACGAACAGCGCTCAGGTCGAAGGCGCCGAAATGGGCGGTTCGCTCGAGAACTACGGCAATTTGGCAGGTTCCTACATGACCACGACGTTCACGTCGACTCATTATCAGACGTCGGCGGAAACAGCCATGTTTGTCGATCAGTTTGACAACGAATATGAACGCGATAATTTCCCTGAACTTGACAACGCGTACGACGACGTCCAGTTTCCTACCGACGTCGTATATAAAGGCGCGTCTGACAAGATTGGCGACGAAGGGATCGCGAGAGCCGGCGTGTTGGCCAAGTACGATCTCACGCCCAAACCGATCGTTATCTCCGGATATGTCTACGCCGACCTTGACGTAGACTGCAATTACGAACCCCAAGATCAGGACGTTCCGCTCTCTAACGTCGAAGTTACTCTTTACAACGTCGACGGCGCTAAAGTAGGCGTAACGAAAACAGACGTTAACGGCTACTACGAGTTCAGCGACAGCTCGCTCATGCCGGGCAAGTATCAGATTATTTCGCAATCTGACGTTGTTTCTCCGTCAGGGGATCACTATGTCGATTTCTGCGCTAAAGGCGGAACCTTCGGCACAAAGATCAATCCGTTGGAAATCGACGTCGACGGAATGGAAGGCGGCGACGTCGCGGACAACAACAACTTCGCCAAAGTACTCCCCGCGACGATTTCAGGACACGTTTTTGAAGACTTCAACGACAATGGAGTCAAAGACGCCGGCGAAAGTTGGGATGAAGTCGTTAATCCAGTAACTGTCGAACTTTATCGAATCGTTACAAATGAAGACGGAAGTAAAAAATACGTCTTCATGGAATCTCAGCAAGTAGGCGCGGACGGATATTATCAGTTCGATTTTGACTGCACTTACGGGCCGGACGGGGAGTATCGCAAACTGCCCGGCAGAACTTATGAAGTCAGGGAATACCAGCCTTCCGCCTATACGGACGGCAAGGATCACATCGGTTCGCTCGGCGGCGTACAGACGCAGAAAGGCGACGTTGACGTCGTTAGCGAGATTTTTGTCGGATACGGTCAAGAGGGCGTAAACTACGACTTTGGCGAGCTCAAACTCGGCTCAATCTCCGGAAACGTCTACGAAGACCGCAACGATAACGCCGCTCTCGACAGTGGGGAACCCGCGATTGCAGGCGTTACCGTCAATCTGTATCAGTGGAACGGTTCGACGTACGAGCGTATCGCCTCAACCGTGACCAACCAGGAGGGCTATTATTACTTCGGCGATCTTGACATTTCCTGCAAGTACGCAGTTGAAGAAGTTCAGCCGGACGGATACTCTCAAGGCAAAATCAACGCCGTCGGCTCCCTTGGCGGAAAGGCCGACCGCGATTACTTCTCCGAAGTCGAAGTTGGCTGGAACGAGCACGGCTACGACTACAACTTTGGCGAATTGAAGCTTGGTCAGATCGCTGGAAACGTTTTCGAAGACCGCAACGACAACGGCGTCTTTGACAGTGGAGAAGCGGGTATTGCCGGCGTCGATATCGATCTGTACCGATGGAACGGTTCCAGTTACGAATACGTCAAGTCGACGAAGACGGATTCGAAGGGCGCCTATCTCTTCACAGAGCTCGACATTAACGAGGAGTATGCCGTTAAAGAACATCAGCCCGACGAATATGACGACGGCAAAGATCACGTCGGAACCCTTGGCGGGAATGTACTTGCGTACGACAGCGTCAACAAAATTGACGAAATGCGGGATATTTACGTTCAATGGGACGACAAGGGCGAAAAGTACGACTTTGGCGAGTTAAAGCTGGCTTCTATCTCGGGTTACGTCTATCATGACAGGAACGACAACGGAAACTACGACGACGACGAGAATCCTATCGCCGACGTAACCGTCGATCTGTACGCTCTTGAAGACGGCGAGTACAAGTATGTCCGCTCGACTAAGACGAACGGCGTGGGCTTCTACAGCTTTGACGGGCTCGATATTAACAAGACTTACGCCGTTAAAGAACATCAGCCGGTCGATTGGAACGACGGTAAAGACAGTATCGGAACTCTGGGCGGAACCGTTCTGCCGTTCGATCCTGTCAATAACATCGACGAAATGAACGATATCTACGCCGAGTGGGGAGACAAAGGTGAAGAGTACAACTTCGGCGAACTCGCGCCCGTCGGGTCGTTGAGCGGTTACGTCTATGAAGACAACAACGACAACGGTCTTAAGGAAGTGGGAGAAGCCGGAATTAAAGACGTTACGGTTCAACTCTACAAAGTCGACCCGGAGACCGGCTTAGCGATCCTGGTTGGAACGCAAACGACCGACAGCAACGGCTACTACAAGTTCAGCGACTTGGAACCGCGTCTTACCTACCTTGTCCGCGAAATCCAGCCGACTGAATACTACGACGGAAAAGACGCCGTTGGAACCATCTTCGGAACCGTTGTCGGCGAACAGGTCAGAAACGACGAAATTGAACAGATTTATCTGCCCAATAACGGGGACGGCGTCAATTACAACTTTGGCGAACTCAAGCCCGCGTCGCTCAGCGGTTTTGTTTACTACGACCAGAACAAGAACGGCCTTAAAGACCTCGGCGAACCGGGTATCCCGAACACGACAGTCACGCTCTGGAAACTCGACGCTGAAACGGGAACCTACAAGGAGACGGGACGCGTCGTCAAGACCGACGGCGCGGGCCATTACATCTTCGACAACTTACAGCCGAGTCAAGTCTATCGGATCGTCGAGACGCAGCCGAAAGACTACAAAGACGGAGCCGAGTCCTTGGGCACCCTTGGCGGAAACGTTGGCGCCGACGAGTTCTACAACATCAACGTCGCTCCGGGCGACGTCGGGGAAGAATACAACTTTGGCGAAATTCGCGACCTCAATCCCCCTCCGTACATACCGCCTACGCCTGCGAAAGTTCCGCTTAATACGTGGTCTGCAGCGCCGACGTACTTCTCGTACGTCTTCAATCAGCCCTATAACCCCGGCAGTATGACGACTCTGTACGGCGGCGGGGGCGGATTTGCCGATCCGTATGTCTGGCGACTCAGTTCGCTCGACTCCGCTTCTGTCAAAAGTAGCGCTACTAATAATTGGATAATAGGTTTCCGTGACGATCCTTCCGTTAAAGCTATAAATGCAAGTATATTGTACACTGTTAGCAGTTCAACAGCTACTGCCAATAGTGAAGTCGAGTGGAAACTCTGTGATGACATTAACAATATACCGAGCAATCTTGTTTGGCAAGGTTTCGGAAAGACTGGCTCTCCCATTGCTGGAGATTGGCTTGGCGACGGGAAAGACAAGCTTGGGGTTTTCGATCAGGGAAAATGGTATCTTGACCGAGATGGCGACGGTCATTGGGACAGTTCTGATATTCTGGCACAACTTGGCGACGCTGAAGTTTTGCCAGTGGCAGGAGACTGGGACGGCGATGGTAAAACTGACATCGGAGTCTATGGCGTAAAGCTTGATTCGGATCAAAACTTCCTTGATGACGAAAGAGGTTTACCTGCCGATATGAAAATTTACGAAACCGTCGCTCGTAAAAACTCTGCAAAGGTATCGGAAAACGCCGCTTTCGACGAAAGCAAGTTGGGCTTGCCTAGTAGGATGATTGATCGAAAATTACAGCTCCGTAACGTAAACGTCACGGAGGATGTCCGAGTTGACTTGGTTGACCACGTTTTCCAATATGGCGGCAGTCTTGACGTCCCAATCTCAGGTGATTGGACAGGTGAAGGAATCGCAAAGATCGGTCGCGTCCGCGGAGACCGAATTTATCTGGATCTCAACGGAAACGGCCAATACGACTCAGGCGAAGAGTATTCGTTCAAGTTTGACGACGGCGTTGATCCTGCGAAGTGTACCCCGGTAGTTGGGGACTTCAATGGCAACGGAATCGACACGGTAAGCTTCTTCCAAGACGGTATTTGGCTCATTGATGAAAACGGCACCGGTACGGCAAGCGCTGTCGTTAAATTTGGTCAAGCTGGCAATGAACCGGTGGTTGGCGACTGGGATGGTGACGGAAAAGATGGCATCGGGATTGTACGCAAAACGAAATCTGGCGAACAACCTGACGTCAGCGCAGTAGACCATTACAGTAGTGTTTCCGATCCGGATCAGCAGGTTGGCGATCTCGCTATGAACTGACCTAGGTCCGAGCCTCGTTCGCGGACCTGACGTCGACAGACAGTTGACGCCGCAATGGGCCCC
>CAMNJU010000244.1 GCA_946541595.1 uncultured Planctomycetales bacterium | reverse complement strand
CGAGTCGCCCGCGCCCCTTAGAGACGGGCGGTTCCGGAACGGCGGTTTGTTCGGCGTTGGACATGGCGTTCTCCTCGCGGCGCGTTAAGTTCAGTCGTTATTGAGAAACGCTTTTCCGATATTCCACGCCAGCCCGACAGGCTCGCCGAGCGTAACGTATTCGCGCGTAATCGGATTCCACACGACCGGCTGGAGCTTTTTCGCGTCGATCTTGCCGTCGGTGAGAACCGAGTCGTCGACAGAAACGTTAACGATTTCGCCCACGACGCGAACGTCCTCTTTAATCACGAACTTGTCGAACAGCTTGCATTCGAGAATCATCTTGTATTCTTCGATAATCGGCGCGTTGACAAGGGCGCTCTTATGCGCGTGCAGACCGCTCTTTTCGAATTTGCGCGGCTCCTTTTTTGCCGATACGATTCCGAAATAGTCGGTCGCCGCGATATTGTCGACCGACGGAATCGCGACCGTGAACGCGCCCGTTCGCAAAATATTTTCCGTCGTGCGGTGCGCCGCGTCGAGGTCGATCATTACGCCGGCGGGCGTTTCCTGACATATGCCGCCCCATGCGGCTACCATCGCGTCGACGGTTCCGTCTTCGTTATACGTTCCAACGACGAGCGCGGGCATGGGGAACAGCCACGTCTTCGCTCCAAAATCAGTACGGCTCATCTCAGTCTCCCAAAAAAAGGCCGGCGCAAGCGCGAAAACGCGCGCGCCGTCGAATGCTGCATAGAAACCGCAAGCGGTTCCACGCCGAAATTATAGACTTTTTTTAGGAAAAAGGTATCCGTCCGAGGTCGTTTTTTCGCCGCGCGTCACGCCAAAAGCTCGCGTTTTAACGAACGGAATGGGAGAAAATGCAGTTTTTGACATATGTCAATAACTATTGACGCCGCGAAAAAACGGGCTATGATATCGCGCAAACGGAACGCATAAGCGCTTTCACAGGAGACGTGTTATGGTTCGACCACGAAAACGCAGGCGCCTTTGCGAGTATCCCGGCGTTTTGGGATTTCGGCCGATAGGCGATTCCGGAGAAAGCGTCGAACTTCGGTTCGACGAATATGAAGCGTGTCGGCTTATCGACAAGCTTCATTTTACGCAAGAGGAATGCGCGCGTCAGATGAACGTCGCGCGTTCGACCGTCGCCGCGATCTATCAGAGCGCGCGCGCTAAAATTGCGGACGCGCTCTTTTATGGCAAGACGCTCAATTTTCACGGCGGCGACGTGGAACTGTGCAAGTTCCATTCGGAATGCTGCGGCCGGTGCGGTCAGCGCGACTGCGCCGCGTGCGGAAAATGCGGCAAAGGGAAACGGCTTCAATAACTTATTTGGCTCAGGGGAGTACGAACATGAAAAACGAAACGGCTTGGCGCGGATTTCGCGAGGGGGTTTGGTGCGACGGAATCAACGTCTCGAACTTCATTAAACTGAACTATACGCAGTACAACGGCGACTCGTCGTTCCTCGCCGGCCCGACCGAGCGCACGAATAAGGAAATGAAGCGCGTTAAAGAGCTCCTTATCGCGGAAAACGAGAAGGGCGGCGTTCTCGACGTCGACACGTCGAAAGTCCTCACGATCCTGTCGCACGAGCCCGGCTACGTTGTCGACAAGGATACCGATATTATCGTCGGGCTTCAGACGGACGCTCCGCTCAAGCGCGGCGTTTCGCCTTTCGCGGGCTTCCGCAACGCGGTTCAGGCGTGCAACGCGTACGGGTACGAGATGTCCGAAAAGATCAAAAATGAATTCACGTACCGTACGACGCACAATACGGGCGTTTTCCGCGCGTATAACGACACGATGAAGAAAGCGCGTCACGCGGGCATTCTTACGGGCCTTCCCGACGCGTACGCGCGCGGGCGCATTATCGGCGACTACCGCCGCATCGCGCTCTACGGCATGGATTACCTCATCGAGCAGAAGAAGTACGACAAAGCGAAGCTCGGCGAAAAAGACGTTCTCGACGAAGAGACGATCCGCCTTCTGGAAGATCTCGCCAAGCAGCTCGAATTCATGGCTCAGCTCAAGACGCTCGCGCTCTCGTACGGCTACGATATCTCCAAGCCGGCGTCGAACGCGCGCGAAGCGATTCAGTGGCTCTATTTCGGCTATCTCGGCGCGGTCAAAGAGCAGAACGGCGCCGCCAACTCGATCGGACGCATCGCCGAATTCCTCGACGTCTATATTGAGCGCGATCTCAAAGAAGGCGTTCTGACCGAATCGCAGGCTCAGGAACTTATCGACGACCTCGTGATTAAACTAAGGCTCGTCCGACATTTGCGCACGCCCGAATACAACGACCTGTTCGCCGGCGACCCCGTTTGGGTCACGCTCTCCCTTTCGGGCGTGAGCGGCGAAGGAAAGCACATGGTCTCCAAGACGAGCTATCGCGTCCTGCAGACGCTCTATAATCTCGGCTCTTCCGCCGAACCGAATATTACCGTGCTCTGGTCGGAGCATCTCCCGCAGCCGTTCAAGGATTTCTGCGCTAAAGTCAGTATCGACACCGACTCGATCCAATACGAGAACGACGACGTCATGCGCCGCATGTACGGCGACGACTACTCCATCGCATGCTGCGTCTCCGCCATGAAGACCGGCAAACAGATGCAGTTCTTCGGCGCGCGCTGCAATCTCGCCAAGGTCCTTCTCATGGCCCTCAACGGCGGAAAAGACGAAAAAGAAGGCGTGCAGATCGCGCCCGAAGGACCCGTCTTCGACGAGGACGTCCTCGATTACGAAAAAGTTGTCGACGCGTACAAAGTCTATCTTAAGTGGATGGCGAAGCTCTACGTCAATACGATGAACATTATCCACTATATGCACGACAAGTACGCCTACGAACGCCTCATGATGTCCCTGCACGACACCGACGTCGAGCGGCTCATGGCGTTTGGCGTCTCCGGGTTTTCCGTCGCCGTCGATTCGCTCTCCGCGATTAAATACGCGAAAGTCAAGCCGATTAAAGACGAACGCGGCGTCATTACGGAATTCGACGTCAAAGGGGATTTCCCGAAGTACGGCAACGACGACGACCGCGTCGACCTCATCGGCAAAGAGCTCGTCGAGTACTTCTATAAAGAGCTGTGCAAGACGCCGTGCTATCGCGGCGCACGCCATACGCTCTCCATTCTGACGATTACCTCGAACGTTATGTACGGCCGCAAAGCGGGGGAGCCGTTCGCGCCGGGCGCCAATCCGATGCACGGCCGCGACTGCGAAGGCGCGCTCGCGTCCCTCAATTCGGTCGCCAAGCTCAACTACGCCTGCTGCCAGGACGGGATCTCCAATACGTTCTCGATTACGCCCGAAGCGCTCGGACGCGACGACGCAAATCGCGTCGACAATCTCGTTACGATGCTCGACGGCTACTTCCAGCAGGACGCGCATCACCTCAACGTGAACGTCCTCAATCGCGAGAAGCTCATTGCCGCTATGAACGACCCGACGCTCTATCCGTCCCTGACGATACGCGTTTCCGGGTACGCCGTGAACTTCAATAAGCTCACGCGCGACAAGCAGGAAGAGGTCGTCGCGCGCACGTTCCATCAGAGAATGTGATTGCGGTAAACGATTGACGTCGGTAGATTAAGACGAGACGGAACCGGCGGTTAGGCTCCGCCTCGTCTTTGCTTTAGAACTAACGGAGAAGGATTGAAATGAACGCGAATATCCATTCGTTTGAATCGCTCGCCGCGCTCGACGGGGAAGGAATCCGATTCGACGTCTTCTTTACCGGCTGTCCGCTCCGCTGCGTCTACTGCCATAATCCGGACGCGTGGTTTCGCTCTAAGACCGACATGAGCGCCGAAGACGTCTTTCGGAAGGCGAAGCGCTTTAAGCCGTACTTCAAAAACGGCGGCGGCGTAACCTTTTCCGGGGGCGAGCCGCTCCTCAACGCCGCGTTCATTAACGAGCTCGCGCCCATGCTCAGAGCCGAAGGGATCGGATACTGCCTCGACACGTCCGGGAGCGTGCCTCTGACCGACGCCGTTAAGACCGCGATCGACGGCGCCGAGATGGTTATTCTTGATATAAAATTCTGCGATCCCGATTCTTATAAAAAATATACCGGCGGGAATTTCGATTATTTCATGGCCGTCGGACGGTATTGTACTCAGAAGAACAAACGCCTGTGGCTGCGCACCGTGATTGTGCCCGGGATAAACGATACGGAAGAGAACGCCGACCGCTGCGCCGAACTCGTTAAGGAGTTTAAATTCGAGCGTTACGAGCTGCTCCCGTTCCATACGATGGCGTTCTTTAAGTACGAGAATCTCCAGCTCCCGAATCCGCTCGCCGATACTCCGCCCATGGACCGCGCGAGGCTCGACGCGCTTTCGGCACGGCTTCAGGCGCGGCTCGCCGAGCTGCGGCCGTAGTTCTCTCTTTAATCTCTTGCGTCGGTCCTGCCGTTGGGATACAATAGCGGCTGGCGCGGGACGTGATCTCGCGCCGCGCAAGAGAGAAGAAAGGAGAACCGAATGAAAGTTCTTATTATTAACGGAAGTCCCCGCGTCAATGGCAATACGAGCCGGGCGCTTGCCGAGATGGAAAAGATTTTCGGCGAACTTGGCGTCGAGACGGAGACCGTGCAGATTGGGAATAAGCCGATTCGCGGCTGCGTCGCGTGCGGGACGTGCTTCAGTAAGGGCAAGTGCGTTTTCGACGACGGCGTGAACGAACTGGCGGCTAAATTCGAGGCGGCCGACGGGCTTGTCGTCGCCAGCCCGGTCTATTACGCGTCAATGAACGGAACGCTCTCGTCCTGTCTCGACCGGCTCTTCTTCAGCTCGCATTTCGACAAGACCATGAAAGTCGGCGCGAGCGTCGTCTGCTGCCGCCGCGGGGGCGCGTCCGCGACGTTCGATCAAATCAATAAATACTTTACGATCTCCGGCATGCCGGTCGTTTCGAGCTACTACTGGAACTCCGTACACGGTCGGGAAAAGGGCGAGGCCGAGCAGGACGCGGAAGGGCTCCAGACGATGCGCTCGCTCGCTAGAAATATGACGTTCCTCATGAAGTCGATCGCGCTCGGAAAAGAAGCGTTCGGAATTCCCGAGCGGGAAGAGTGGACGCCCACGAACTTTATTCGCTGACGAGATTCATCTGCGAAAAAAAGCCCGCGCCGACGGGGCTAAGTCGGCGCGGGCCTCTGTTCTGTCCGCCGCTCCGCTGAAAGAGCGGCGTTTCTTTTGGCGTTTGCTTAGATTGCACGCCGTCCGCGCGATTATTTCAACTTGTCGTACTCTGCCGCGTCGACCGGCTCGAGCCATTCGTTTTTGCAAT
>CAMNJU010000243.1 GCA_946541595.1 uncultured Planctomycetales bacterium | reverse complement strand
CGAGCCTCGTTCGCGGACCTGACGTCGACAGACAGTTGACGCCGCAATGGGCCCCATTAAACTCAAAGAGTCGACGTCGCAAACACGGCGTCGGCTCTTTGAGTATTTAGACGACACAATAGAAAGCTTATGCCATGATTCGTTTTGCCGTTATTGCCGACGTTCAGTATGGCGATCTTGACGACTCAATCGGTCGTTTTTATCGCGCGTCGCTCTCTAAATACCTACTCGCGGCCGGTGAAATCGCCGCCGAAAAGGCCGCCTTTGTTTTGCAGCTGGGCGACGCGTCGCAAACCGCTTGGGCTAATCACGCCGCGGTATGCGAACTCTTTAAAGTCGGAGAAAAAGCCGGAATTATATGGCGGCACGTGCTCGGAAATCACGATTTCCTCGTTCCCGACGACAAGAAAGATCAGCTGTACGCCGACTTTGGGCTCGAAAAGCCGGGCTACTACGATTTCCCCGTCACAGACCCGGACGATCCTGAAAACGCATGGCGTTTCATTGTCCTTAACGGAAATGAAATCAGCGAATACGCCGCGCAGACAGACGAAGAGCGCAAACGCGCCAAAGAGGAACGCAAACGAAGAAAGTTAGCCAACGGCGAACTCCCTCACAATTACAACGGTTCCGTCTCTCAGCGGCAGCTTCACTGGCTCGACGAACGTTTGCAATCGGCGACCCAAAACAAGGAAAAAGCGATAGTCTGCTCGCACTTTCCGCTATTCGCTAATTCCAAGTCGCTTGATAGCAAACGAACGCGGTTGGCGTCTCTCGTTTCCATGGGAATCTATTATTCTCAGATGGGCGTTTCCACTTGGAACGGGCAGGAAATTCTCGACGTTCTCGACAAGTATGACTGCGTCAAAGCCTACTTTGCGGGGCATCTGCATGAAGGATCCTACGGCATACGCAAGAACGTCATGCACGTTACCTTCAAAGGAATCGTGGAAGCGAGCCCCAATACGTACGCCTTCGTCAAACTGTCCCCGAACTCGATAGAAGTGGAAGGGCGGGACGCGCAGCCGTCTTTTCAGTTTGATTTTGAGTAACGCGTCCGACGCGTTAAAAACACAGGAGCGCCGCTTTGCCCCCTAGAAGACAGCTAACGCCGCATTCCGCCAATCTCGCGGGTTCGCAACGGTTGTGGTTGCGCAATTTCCTCGAGTACATCGCGCGCGAACGCCTGCTCTCCCCGAATACGTGCTTCGCGTATCGCAACGATCTCGTCGCCTTCTATAAATGGCTTGGCTCGAGATCGATACCGGAGCTCACGGTACAGGATCTCGCCGACTACGTCGGCGTTCTGCACGACGACAAACTGTCGTCTGCGTCGATCGCGCGAAAGCTGACGTCTCTGCGCGTCTTCTTCCGTTTCCTGCAAGGTCAGGGCGTCTTACAGAAGAACCAAGCGGAGCTTGTCGGCAGTCAAAAACTGTGGGAACGGCTCCCTGCCGTACTTTCGCCGGGTCAGGTAACGCGGCTCCTCGTCGAACCGCAAGAGGAAGTTGACCCGTTCTGGATTAGGGACCGCGCAATTTTGGAATTCTGCTACGCTACCGGATGCCGCGCCTCGGAAGTCGTCAATCTCCGTCTGGACGACGTATGGCTTGATCGCGCTTGCTGCCGTTGCGTCGGCAAAGGATCAAAAGAACGAATCGTCCACTTGGGCGACTCGGCAATCGAGGCGTTTCGAACTTGGCTGACGGAATCGCGCCCGATTATTCTGGCCAAAGCGGAACAGCGCGCCCTGAAACACGAACGGCAAATGAGAAGCGTCGGAGTCGAGCCCAATCCGGCGCTTGTCAAAAAAAATAGACCGCAGAACCCTTCCTACGCGTTTGTTACGCGAAGCGGCAAGAAGATGCGTCGGGAGGCGCTCTGGGAACTCGTTAAGAAATACGCGTTGCGAATTGGCGCGCCCAAAACGATTAGCCCTCATACGCTCCGGCACAGTTTCGCTTCTCATCTCCTCCAAGGGGGCGCAGATCTTCGTCAAGTCCAAGAGATGCTCGGGCACGAAAGTATCGCAACGACTCAGATTTACACGCACGTGGACACGTCGCGCCTCAAAGAAGTCTACCGCCGCTTTCATCCGCGCGGCTAAACCGGAACGCATACTCTGCCGCGGGATTCTCATTCTAACACAGCGCGTCGTCTTCGGTTAGAATATCTTCCAACAGCGGACAAGCGTCTCCGTCTATTCTTTAATCAAACCTTTCGAAAGGGTCGTTTTGCGCGCAAAAGCCTGAACGCATTTCAAACGCCGAACGAAATAACCGACGGCAAACGCGGCGATAAGCGTCCCTTCTCTTACCCCTTCTACGCGCAAGAGAATTGCCAACGAAAGAACGACCGCGATCGACGTCAGCGAGAAATCAAATAGGACCTTAACGACGCCAAAATTCCGTTTGAGGAAGAGATTGATCGTTGAAACCATTCCGTCGCCGGGCAAATACACGACGTCGGCCGCGAGTTCAAACACAATTCCCAACGCAATAATCGCAGAACCGATAACAACATCCAAAATAAGAAACCAATACGGACCGTCCGGCGCGTTCCGAAGAAGAAGTCCCGTCATATCGATGCAAAAACCGAACCAAGCGACCGCGGGCAATTGCAGCCATTGCGTAAGAGGAAAACGTTTGCGGTAAACGCAAAGCTGAAAAAGAAAGAAAACGACGTTTAAAAGAAACGTTGCCGTTCCAAACGTCAGGCGTTCTCCGGTAATGACAGAAAGAACGTACGGTACGGAAGATATAGGCGAAACGCCCATATTAGACGCGGCCGTGAGCGCCACGCCGGAGCCCATGACAGAAATGCCGAACAGGGCAAGCGCGAATCGCTTTAAGCAACTGGCGTTGCGCGGAAAATCAGACGCCTCTTCCATCGACCGAATCTCACTTCCCTGGACGGAAACGAACGTTCATAAAAAAACCGCCGAATTTCTTGGAAAATTCGACGGCGTAAACCTTAAAAGCAAATTGCCCCAACTGAGGCGAAGCAAGTTGTCAATCATTCGCCTTCGGCAGGCGCGGCGGCTTCTTCAGCCGGAGCGGCCTCGGCTGAGTCGGCAGGCGCAGCGGCTTCTTCGGCAGGAGCGGCCTCGGCTGAGTCGGCGGAAATCGGCGCGTCAACCGGCAGCGCGTCTTCTTCGGAATCGTCGTTCGTTTCGAAATCTTTAACGTCGACCTTTTCACCCGGAGTCAGGGAATCGGCGCCTTCGGAAAGAATCGATTCTTTCGACGGTTCCGGAAGATTGACGAACGCGTTCGCGGCGCTCTTGTAGTAATCTACGGTAAGCGCGCTGTCAAGCTTGCCAAGCGCGCGCGACGCCGGACCGCAATAGGGGGACGTCGAGGAAGCTTCAGCAACTTTCGAGTACGCTTCTTTCGCTTTCGCAAGAGCGGCGTCGACTGCAGCGTCGTCGGCAGCTACGGACGCAAGGAGTTCCTGAGCGACGCCCATGCCGTAGAAGGCTCGCGCGCGAACTTCAGGATCCGTGCAAGCCGTCGCGGCTTGGTACGCGTCGAACGCGGCGGTAAAGTTAACGCTCGGATCGGCAGGCTTCACAGGCTCTTCGCCTTCGGCCGGCTTAACGCCGCGGCTATAAGATTCCGCCGCAGAGACGTCGCTCTGACCCGAAATGAGATACGCGTCGCCCGCTTCCGCATTCAAGACGCCGCCCGCAACTGTGTTCTTATAGGACGCCGCAGCGCTCGCAAGCATCTGGCCGTCAGGAAGCCCAATGCCGGAAAAAGTAGGAGAAGTTGCGGTATAGTACGCAGTGTCGGCCGGATCCAATTTGCCGGACGCGCTGTTAAATTTCATGCGAACAACGACGACGACGAGAATGAGCAGAACAGCGAGAAGAATATACTGATACGCCTGCTTCTTATTCTCTTCGAAAGCCTTCTTCCATCGGAGTAAAAGTTGTTCGAGGCTATTTTTTTCGTCTGTTTTTTTCGCTCTTGCCATATTAAACTGTCCTCTAAACGGAACGCGCCGGCCTTGGGCCGGGCTGATAGTAAACGTTCGAATAAAATTCGATTCGTATAATATAAGGTCAAAATGGGGTTTTCGTCAAGGGGAGTCGGCAAAAAGGGGAAGTTTTATACCGATTTTTAGGAAAAGCGCGTCCTTTTTCAGCTTTATCCTACCCCGCGACGGCGTTCAGCGCCCTATGACGGCAATAAAGACGTCGCTATTAATCGCCGCGTTTTCTTCGATAATAACGCCAGTCTCCGATTCGAGCGCCACCTCTTTGAAAATTCGGTATCCCTTCTCCTTGCAAAACTCTTCGAAGTCGGCAATGGTAAGAAAACGTACGTCGCTCGAATTGTACCACTTCCGGTTCTTGCGGGGATCCGTTTGCGGCGCGCGGCCCTGTTCAAGCTGCTTGCGATACGCCTTGTACCCGAGATTCGGAAAACTGACGATGGCTCGCGTTCCGACGCGAAGCATTTCTTCGAGCACTACTTCGACGTTCTTAATCGTCTGCATCGTCTTGGAAAGAACGACAAAGTCAAACTGGTGATCTGAGAAGGATTTCAAACCGTCGTTCACGTCGAGCTGAAGTACGTCAAGTCCTTTCTCAACGCACTTGAGTACGAGCCGTTCCTCAATCTCCACGCCCACGAGCCGTTCATGCCCGCGGTCCTTGAGTCGGGCGAGGAGTTCACCTTTTCCGCATCCCAAGTCTAAAATTTTCGTCTTTGGCGGTATGAGCTCTAAGATTCGGTCATAATCAACGCGCGTCTTCTTCGGACTCGCCGGCTTGCCGTAACTCTCGGTAAGAGCCTGCCGCCGTTCTTCGTCTTCCGGGCGCCAATCCAAACTCAAATTATGAAGGAACGACGACGTTAGACCGCCGTAAACCGGCGCTTCGTTCTCGAGCAAAAACGCGTCGTGCCCGCTGTAGCTCTCAATATTACAGTAGCTCACGCGCTTATCGCTGGCGACCGCCGCGTCAATAAGTTCACGCGCCTGAAAAGCGGGAAAGAGCCAGTCGGAGCTAAAACTCACAAAGAGCCAGCGACACATCGAACGGCGCATCGCCGCAACGAGCCGGTCGCGATCTTCGCCCAAATCAAACGCGTCGAGAGCAAGAGTCAAGGCAAGATAACTGTTCGCGTCGAAGCGCTCGACAAATTTTCCACCTTGATATGCGAGATACGAACCGACGGAAAATTTCGTCTCAAACGACGTGTCAATCTTGCGGCCGACGTTCCGATTCGCGTTAAACTTGCGGTTCATCGACTCTTGCGAAAGATAGGTAATGTGCCCTAGCATACGCGCGATCGCAAGACCGGTC
>CAMNJU010000242.1 GCA_946541595.1 uncultured Planctomycetales bacterium | reverse complement strand
TCCGAAGCGGAAAGAAACGCTACGCGCTCCTCAAATTCGTGTGACCGAACGATCTAGCGCGACGCGTGAACATAAAAATCGGCGCCGTCCCGATATTCGCGGACGGCGCCGATTTTCTTCTGGAGTCGGTCTCCCCAAGAGGCGGGACAAAACGAGCCGCTCTGAACATCCCTCTGAAAATCAGGCTTCTTTGCCGTACTCCTCCGCAAGGCCCTTATTATAGACCCCGGAGCTCGGATATCGGCTGAATCTCTCGTTCCAGCCGGGCGCGCCCGGATTTTGACACGCCGGCGCGTCTCCCAAATCTATTTTTTTATCAGCGGTAAGTTCGTCTACGGAATACATTTCTGAATTCCCTTGACGGTAGACGAGCGCATAGCATATGGAATTGCTGGAAAACGCCGTCACGTCGGCGCGGACCGGCTTGCCCCCTTTAAACGAATAAGACTCCTTTCCGAGCTCGCCCAAAAAGTTGAGAAATTCCTTTACCGCCGCGTCGACGAAATAGGGCAGTAATCTCTCTTTCAAAAACGCCTGACTTTCAGGACTCATCTTACGATATCCGTTCAGGACGCGTTCGTCCGGATGAACGTATTCGCCGTTAATCTCCCGAACGGTTCGGGAAATAGCCCGATCGCGGACGTTTTGAGTTACGAGCGCACCCAACAGATCTAAAATGCGTTCCTTATCCGGCTCCGTTTCCTTTCGTGCGCGGAGTTTTGCGCGGAAACCGTCCGCTAACCGTTTCCCCAGCATTTCCATAATGCGTTTTTTCTGTTCCGGCGTCACGCCCTTGCCGTAGAGCAGTTCTCGGCATTCTTCCGGCGTCATTCCCAATCCAAGATCGTCCCAAGAGGAATCTTTTTCCATAATCTTTCTCCCACAACGGGCTCATATTTTCGTTCATTCAGAGATAAATCATTTCACAACGCCGCTTAGAAGCGATCGGAGCCAAGTCAGAGGGCTCGTCTCTCTGCGATAACAGGCGTAGCTGCAGGGAATACAGGACGGCTCGCGCACGCCCTGACCGTGCAAATCCTGAAGCGAAACGGAAACGAGGACTTTGGCGTCTTCTAACGGCAGACCGGCGTCGACAAGCGACTGCAAGCCGACCTTGACATGGCGTTCCATACTGTTGTACTCGCCCTGTTTCTTCTTCGGCTTCGAAAGCGCCTCCGCCGCCAATTCTGAGAAACGGCGGCATTGCGCAATTAAAAGCTCGTCCGGTTTGATTCCCAGTTCCTCCAAAGTGTCAAGACTGACCGTAAACCCCTCCCGATGTTCAAAAGAGGTCGCAAGAAAGGCGTTCTTTGCCATTGGAAAAACGCCCCGTACCGTCATGAAACTGCCCGCTTTCGACGTATTAAAGATTTCTTTTCCCCAAAGTTCCGGCACAACTTCTTTAAGAGTCGCCATTCGTTTCTCCTCCGTTAAAAACCTTGCTAACGTTCCTGTTCCTCTTGACCGCCGTCCGGACGGTAAATACTGGAACTGGGAAAATGTCCGAACCGCTCGTTCCAACCTTCTAAAAGGCAGTCGGGCAGACGCGCGGGCGCAACGCTCAGCGCGACGGGCGCCAAGTCGGCGACAGAACAAGCGTCGTCGTCCCCCTTCTTAAGCAAGAAGTTGAAGCGGACAGCCTCGTCCGGAGATTCGGAACCGTCGATTACCTCCTCCACCCCGTCGGGCGAAAAAGGACGCGCGTCGACCGTCTCCAAAAGATCGAGAAAATAAAAGATTACGGCGTCGGCGACGTACGGAAGAACCGTCTCCTTGACAAACTCCCGTTCGGCCGCGCTCATCTTTTCCAACCCCTTCTGAATATACCGTTCAGTGGGAGCGGAGCCGTTGAGCTCGCCGAGAATCTTACCGACGGCGGCGTCGCGAACCCGTTCGGTTATAAGCTGGCCCAATAAGTCCAGCGCCTTTTGATAATCCTTTTGATAAAACTTGGGAGTCATTTTAACCTCGTATATGATGTATAAATACGTAGTACGTTAGAAATAATCAACATGCTGCTTTTGAATCGTCATTATTCCCCGTTTGAGGCTGTGCGAACGTAAAAACGCCCCTGATTTGAACCGGCGGCAACCGCTTCGGATTCACTCGGCCTCTTCAAAAAAATCTTCCGATTCAAATCCCTTAATAAACTCTCCGATAGAACTGGCGAGGAAATAGCAGTTTTCATAGGAAGAAGCGTCGCGTTCGTCTTCGTGATCCCAGAACCATATGCTGCCCTTTTGCTGTCCGTCTAACATCAGGCAAATTGCATCACCAAATGAAGACCAACCTATTGGAAGTAAATTATCTGGCATTCTTCCCCTGTAGCAGTCTCTGATCTCGTATAAATCATTGCTTTTATGTTGCCGAGCATTATCCTCTGAAAAAACACTATTCAAAACTGATCCCTTCGTCGGTCTGGAATCTGCGTAGAATCCATAAAAACCGTAGCAGTCCATAAAAGTTGACCCGTCTGGAAGTTCCCCTCTAATAGGATAACACTCAGGTTCAGGAAAAGTATTGCCGGCAATTTTGACAAACTCTTTGTATTCCTGCGGCAAAGAATAACCAATATCTTGCTCGAAAGCAAGAATGTCTTCGTCTGTCGCCCGATAATGATTCTCAACGTCAAAAGGTTCATACTTTTGAATCATAATTCCCCCTGTTTGAGGCTGCGAGGGCGTAAAAACGCCCCTGATTCGATAGACTAAACTCCGCGCCGCTAAAGGCGTCGTTATTAAACAACCAAACCGCTTTTCAATCAAGCGGAGACGCGGGCGCCGTCAGGATTTAGTTCCGTTTTACCGACTCGATCGCTTTTTTAAACTTTGCGTGACATTCCCGCATTTCAGGAAGCTCGTGATCATTACAGAAAAGTTTCAGTTCGTAGTAGACGCCTTCGTCCTGAGCGAGCGTAAGAAGCCCTGCGT
Source organism: uncultured Planctomycetales bacterium (assembly GCA_946541595.1). GTDB lineage: Bacteria > Planctomycetota > Planctomycetia > Pirellulales > Thermoguttaceae > RUG369. The sequence goes on along the minus strand of CAMNJU010000242.1, from coordinate 2,392 downwards.
CCAACAGTTCGTATATTCTTTGTATCCAACGAAAGGGCAAATCAAAGTCTTTTGAGATTGCAAGGAGCGCCGCGCGTCTGGTTTCGCCTTTTAACAGGGCTTTGTGTTCTTCTCGAACGGGCGCAAAGAAATTATCGAGAAACCAGCCGATTATCTTGCCAATCTCCTTCCGGCTTTTTTTGGGTATTCCCGCTTTCTTCACATAGCCGACAGGTCCGCAGACGAAGGTCATATCGAACCCTTTGACTATCTCAAGTTCCGCGTAAGTCAAGTTTATAATCATTGTTCATTTCTTCGGCTTCGTTGAACGCGCGCTAGAACGTTAACGGACGCCTTCTTCGTACAGTTAACCGCATACCGCCAATATCGCGGGAAATAAAAACAGCGCCGCCCGTTTCTGCCAGGGCGGCGCGGAATCTACCGTAGTACGGATCGGCCCGCGCCCGACCGCCTCAAAAGGAGGCGGCGTCGGGGCAGGTCTTTTTCAGCGCGTCTGTTGCCTTACAGACGTAACTTACCGAACCGCCTCGATATAGAGGAGCTTGCTCGAACGCGGCTTATCGGCGCGAATCGTAAATCCGTTCTCGCGTATCTCTTTGCCCGAAAGAACGACGGTCTCTTGGGAATCGACGTCCTCAATTCGATAGCTCTTCTCCGGATCGATCGGCTGGAGGTCGACGGTAAGCGCGGCGATCGGGCTCTTGGCGCGTCGGAACGCGACGACAAGCCCCTTTTCCACTTCCGGGCGCCACATCATATACGCGAGCCACGCGTCTTCGGACCAATTCCCCTGCGTGAGCGGATAGAAATCGCCGTAAAAATACGGCTGGGCGCGTTTCGCTTCGGAGACGCGTTTTTTCATCCACTCGACGACGTCGGGCTCCGCGCGCCGGTCGCCGAAATCGTCGGTTCCGAGCACGGCGCCGCTCGAAAGCGCGCTCCGGCACTGATAGTCGTCAATCTTCGTAACGAACGGGGAAGTCGCGTTGGCGGGAATCCAATGCGCGATTCCAAACGTATGCGACTGCGTTACTTCGGTAGTCAGATACGGAAAACAGTTGTAGTCGGACCGCCACAGGACAATACTGCGCTTGAGCGTTTCAAGCTCCAGCCGGCGCCCGCCGCTCGCGCAATTGTCGATCATGAGGCCCGGAACGCGCGCGCGTAAATCGTCCCAGAACTGATAGAGCCCCTCCACAAACCGCATCTCGGTCATGCCGATTCGGTCGGGCGCGTCGGCGGCGTTCCAGTACGGATTGGGAACCATATTGAAGTCTTCGCGATACCATGAAATATGATTCTCCGCTAGGATATCGCCAATCGTTTTCGTAAGCCAGGCGCGCGCTTCCGGATCGCCAAGATTGAAGAGGAGCGATTCGCCGTCGGGCGCCTGACTGGCGTCGCCGCCGCCGGAACGGAGATACCATTCCGGATGTTCGAGCGTCGCGGGCACGCCTTTAACGGCGCGTTCCGTTTCGAACCAGAGCAGAAACTTCATCTTAGCGTCGGTCAGCGCGTCGGCGATCGGCTTGAGCGTCTTCGGATGCCGGGTCGGATTCACGCGCCAGTCGCCGACGGTCGAGCCCCAGTCGCCCTGAAAGACGCTCGGACAAGGCTCGGTTCCCTGCCCGTACCATCCGGCGTCGATCCAATAGCAGTCGAATTCAAAATTGGCGTCGACAATCTCTTTAATTGCGCGCAAATGCTCTTCGGTCGGGGTTCCGCCCCACGAGTTGCGGCATATGGGCGCGAGCGCCGGCTTTCCGTTCTCCTGAGGATGATTGTGCGCGAGCATGAACCGCCGGAACATATTCTGCGCGTGCCCGACTTCGCCCTGCCAGTACATGAGCATGACGAGGGGCGAGCGAATCTCTTCGCCCGGATAAAGGACGGTATTGAGCCGCTCCTGACCCGCCGTTATATCGGTATCCCCGTTCCCGTGATGATTGAACTCGGCAAACCAGCCGCCGTTCCAACCGAGCGCGACGATGAGCCCGTCGGGGCCCGTCTTGTAGTTGAAGAACGGAAGCCACGTCGCGCTCGGACGGTCGTCGGAGTCGAAAAGCGAGGAATTGAGCGCCTTACGGAACGCCGAATTGGACGCCGAATCCATGCGCACGTCGCGATTGTGAACCCACATCGACTTGCGCATATCTTCTCCGACGAACATAAAATCGTCGTTGCGGCTGTCGGAGCCCTGCGTCCGATAGAGAATCGGGAGCGTCGTGTCGGCGCGGTTCCAGCGGAAATCCAGCGCGTTGAAGTCATGAATCGGGGCCGTGTTCTCCGCGCCCTCGTTGCGCAGCCGAACGGTCAGCTGAAACGCGGGGAAATCGGCGTATTCCTCAACCGCCGCTTCGCAAACGAGTTTCGTCTGGCCGTCGCGCCACGT
>CAMNJU010000241.1 GCA_946541595.1 uncultured Planctomycetales bacterium | reverse complement strand
CGCTGGTCGATATGATGCGCTCCGGAAATCGCAAAAACTTTCGTCGAGTCGGGCACGGCTCTGGCGTGAAGAATCGCCGAAGGATACTGCGAGTTATTCCCGTAATATTCCGTCTGATTCGTTCCGTCGGCGTTCATAACGAACAGACTGTGCAGATATCCGGCGTGCCGGTCGGAATATTCCCACCGCGTATAAATAACGCGGCCGTCGTTGGTTATGTGCGGAAAGACGGTATGACCGTGATCGACGCCCAGACGGCGGATAAACCTGCCTTCCGCGTCGCACGTATAGAGATTGCAGACGCTCGACCACCAGCACGGCGCGGAGAAGTTGCACCGCGTCGACGTAAAGATCAGGTCCCCGTTCGGGAGCCAATCGGGATCCATATCCGCGACGCCCAGTCCAAACGTAATTTGCGTGATTTCCCGCGTTTCCAAATTCATTTTATAGAGATGGAAATCATCGTCGGCGTCGTTGCGGCGCATGGAAAACGCGAGCGTTTTGCCGTCCCAGGAGACCGCCGGATCGCGAACGATTCCCTCGGGGCAGTCGAGCAGCAGTTCGCTCGACGTGTCGCCGTTCGTTCCGATTCGTAAGATTCGCAGTTGCGAACCCATACGGTAGTCGTCGCCCTTTTCTCGAAAGATCGCGTCGGTAAGGTGATCGGTCATAGCGAACATCGCCTGACAGTCGCCAAAAACGAAATGTTTCGCGTAGACGTATTCCCTGGGCGCGTCGTCGAAGTACGCCAGACGCGCGGCGCGGCGAAGCCGGCATGCGTCGAAATACAACTCTTTCCAGCGTGGATCGTTTCCCGGCGCGGAAGCAAGTTCGTCCGCGCGGCGCCGGATCTCTTCGGCGTCGGAGCCGTCGAGCTCTTCGAGAACTTTATCGACGAGCTTCTTTTCCTCAGCGCAGGATTCGGCGCCTGTAAAGAATCCGTCGACTTTGAGCGTCCCTGCGTCCTGATAGAGCCAGTCGCGCTGCATGCGTTCGACGGGAAACGCCGGTTCCGGTTCCGCCGCGAACGCCGACGTAAGGGGCGCCGCGCCGACGGTCGACAAAAGAATTAAGCAAACGGCAAATATTCTTTTCATCTCTTCTGTCCTTACAAACTTGCGCCGGGTACGAAGCGATCGACGAGCTCGCGCTTTTCTTCTCCGATATCAAATGTTTCGGAAACGGATTTCTTTCCGACGGTAAGAGTCAGCGGCGTCGTTTCTGGTTTCGTGAAGTCGGTTCCGACGAGCGAATAATACTCGATCGGTTCTTTTTGCCCTTCCGATCCGTCGTCGCTGTTCGTTTCGCCGACAATTTCGATCTTCTTCAGAACGACTTTGAATTCGCCTTCCGGCGCGCCGGGATACTGTCCGTAGGTAACGATTTTCGCTTTGCCCGAACTGTCGGTTACACCCGCGCTGGGCCATTTCTGCAAAGCGGGGGAGTCGGAATTCAACACGACGGTTACTCCTTCCGCCGGCTTCCCGTCTGAATATTTCAGAACAACCGTGCACTGAACGAGTTCCGGCATTCCGTCAGGGCGCGGTTTGGAACAGCCCGAAGGGATTAGGAACAGAACTGCGAGACAGAACATGGCGGCGTTGCGTATAGCGTGCATTTTATCATTCCTTTTCTTCATCTTCAAGCGCAGCCGCGCGTGCGTAATCCACGCTTTAAAATCCCATTTTGTCTAACCACGCCGCGCACCGATCCCGCCATCCCGTCGTATTGGGATAATCGACCCAATGGGGAAATCCGTGCGGCGCTTTGGCAAAGATATGAATTTCGGCGGGGATATTCATCTTGCGCAGCCGTTTATACGCTTCGACGGAGCCAAGCGGCGCATAAACGTCTGCGTCTCCGTGCAGGAAGCACATTGGCGGCGTTTGCGCGTCAAAGTGGAAGTCGGGGAGAACGTTCGCGCCTTCGCCGCGATTCGTATTGGCGTCTTTCGCGCCGTCGTCGAGGACGTACGCGGGATAGACGGGAATCGAAAACGCCAGTTTCGCCGACGTTTCGTCAAGTTTGTCGATTGGTTCGTACGAGTTCGTTTCTGAATTGACCGCCGCCAAGAGCGCCAAACACCCGCCCGCTGAAAATCCTTGCGCGCCAATCTTATCCGGATCGATTCCGTACTTGTCGGCGTTCGCGCGCAGATATCGAATCGCGCGCTGAGCGTCCTGAAGCGCCGGAAGATAGATCGGTCCTGACTTCGGCCGCGGCGTTCGATAGACGAGAACGGCAGAAAATCGCCCTGTCGAATTCCAGAATTTCGCATGAGCGATTCCGCCGTCGTCGTAGCTGCACGAAACAAATCCTCCGCCCGGAAAAATGATAACGCAAGAATCTGACGTCTGCTTTTCAGGCCTACAGATAATCAGATAGGGAGTCGTTACGCGGACAGCCGCGCCTGGCGAAGCTTCGACGCTAGGTTCGCGAACCGTTTCGTTGGGCGCGAGGTCTGGCCAAAGGTCAACGGTTTCCCGCTCCTGCGCGAACGCGGAAAGCGCCGCGCATAGCGTGAACAACAACAACTCAAATAAAACGTTCGTTTTCATTTTTCCTCTTCGTATGACAGCGGGCCGGATTATAACGAGACGTTTTCGCCCCCGTTAGTCGATCCCATCGCGCCCCAAACTCCGAACGGGCTTTTTCCGCTCAGATAGAGCTTAATCGTTTGGTATTCGTTAATAGCCCCGCAATCGATCGTGTCGGGAATAAAACGAACGGAACCGTCGGCCATGACAGCGTTTGCGCCGCCCGAATGATACGAACTGGCCGAGTAAATACCCCAATAATACCAAGACGAATCGCCGCCGACCCGCGCGCACGAGGGCGAATTGGGCGGGAGGATCGTGCAGAATCCGGTGATTTGAGCGCCGCCCGCGCCGAAAAGACGTCCGCGAAGACTGCGCGTCGGATTCTGAATGTGGTTCGGGCTGAGAGGATCGCGCATATTCAGACAGTCTGCCGCCAAAAGTTGCCAGGCGCCGTTGACCATTCCTCCCGGCGGTCTGTTCGTAACGCCGCCGCGCAATTCAGTCGGGAATCCGGACCCCTTCGAGACGCTTGAAGACGTGCCGGATTCGCTTCCCACGACCGTGTTCGAGGTCCCGTCGACCATTGCCGACATGGGACGCCAAACGTTTACAAAGAACATGCCGCGGCTCGTCATTTGGCTGCCCGACGTGCCAAGAGTCGCGTTGTCGCCGTACGGGCCTGTCAGACCGCCGATGTGATTTTCGCAGGCGACGTCGGCTAACGAGAACATAATACTCGAACCGGGGGCAAGGTGACCGGAAATACCCATGATCTGTTTGGAATAGGGATCGGACGGGCAACATAAAGTAGAAATCGGCGTCGTGCCAAGACTTGCGACGAGCGTTTCGTCGGGCGGAAGGCCGTTCGAGTTCTTCCAAGAGGAGAGCATGGCGTCGTAAAGCGCGTTTTGTTCCATGAACGGGAGCATCGAAACGATCCCGCCAACGTATGCGTAACCGTAACAGTTTGTCCCTAAGGAAGGAAACGTGCCGTTGGCGTCGGCGTAATTATGCAAGGCAAGACCGAATTGCTTCATATTGTTCGAGCATTGCATACGTCTTGCGGCTTCTCGGGCGGCTTGGACCGCAGGGAGCAGCAGACCGATCAAAATACCGATGATCGCGATAACGACCAGCAGCTCGACGAGCGTAAATCCCCGTCGATTCGACTTTTTTATGGCGTTCATGTCGAGATCTCCTCACGAGAGTAAAATGAGTAATAAAAACTACACAACCGGCGCAAGCGAAGACTCTTTGAATTTTGGAGAACTTCGGCGCTTAACGTCAACGATTGTACTCTCGCTCAAGACGCGTGTGAATGACAAAATCCTGTCATTCTATATACATATCCTGCCATTCTCTATGGGCGTTCGTTTTTTTAAATCAATAGATAACAGACAGTTAGAAAGTTTTATTATTTTGAGTCTGTTTTCAGAAATGATTTTTTGTAAGAATCAGAATCAAATCGGTATTGAAGCCGAAACATATTTGGCGTCGTTCCCACTTCCCGTCGAAACGCTCTAATGAAATAGACGTCGCTGGCGAACCCGCATTGAAAGGCCACCGCCGCGACGGAATCGTTTGTCTCGCGGAGCAGCGTTTTAGCGCGTTCTATTTGTACGTTCATGATTTCGTCCTGCGGGGTGCGGCCGAGATATTTTGCGAACAAACGGTAGAGCGTACGCTGAGAAACGTTGATTTCGTCTAAGATATCCTGAACGGTAATCCGCTGACAGGCGTTTTCCCGAATGAACGTCAACGCGGTCTCGACGTCGGGATCCCCCACGGCGTAAAAATCGCTCGACTGCCTCGTCGCTAAGAAACCCGCCGGCACAAAGATTGTCTTTTTTTCAACCGATTCGCCGTTCATTTTGCGTTCGAGAATATTAGCGGCGCGCCAGCCGACCGCAAAGCTGTTGCCGTCGACGCTTGAGAGCGTGGGACGGAGGAGATTGCAGATCCAGTCGTCGTTGCCCACGGCGACGACTGAGATTTCCTGAGGCGCTCGGATCCCGAGTTCCTGACACAGTTCCAGAACGACTTGTCCGCATTGATCGAGCGATGCGAAGAGCGCGATTGGCTTTGGAAGTCCTTTGAGCCATTTCGCGAGTTTGGCACGGTATTTCTCGCTCCATCGCGGGAACGTATAGTCGCGCTCGCGCCAGCGGACCGGATAGACGTCGCAGGGATAGCCGAGTTTTAGGAGGCGTTCAAGAAAGAAATGTCTTCGGCCGTAAAAGATGGGCGAATCTTCCATGCAGTAATAGGCGAAGGTCCGCAGTCCGCGCTCGACAAAATGGTCGACGACTAATTCCGCGACACGCCGTTCGTCCATCGTAACGTCTGGCGGCGTGTTCGTTTCCGCGTAGCCTAGCAATTCGACAAACGGGATTCCGCTTTGCTGAATTTTAGCGTAGGTTGAACGGTAATATGATCTTATAACGACGCCGTCCGCCCGCCACGGCTTATAGCGTTCGAATTGACGCGCGTCGCGTCCCACTTGCTCAAAACTCAGTATCCAGTTCTTTTCACGCGCGTATTGAGAAAGACCTTCGATAATGCCGCGTCCGTACGACGTGTTCGTTTCGCAAAAAACGAGAATGCGCCGCTTGATCGGCGCTGTGTTTCCCGTGTGAACGAAGAGCGTGTCGGACGCCATTTTTATCAGACTCCTTTTGCGTTGCGGCGGCGGTTCGCGGAGGTTTTTGTTTTGGTTTTTCGTTAACGCTTTGAGCTGCGTTGGTTACGGCGAACCGGACGTTCGTCCGGCTGGGCGCCCTGACGGGCGCGTGCGCG
>CAMNJU010000240.1 GCA_946541595.1 uncultured Planctomycetales bacterium | reverse complement strand
GTCGAATTACGGTAAGGATGCGCTCGACGCGATACGCGGGCTCGTCGTTCTCGAGCCGCCGGACGGCGCCTCCGACGACCTCGCGGACGCGTGTAAAACGATCTCGCTCCTCGCGTCCGCGCAGCTGTGGCGCGACGCCGTACTTCGCAAGCCGACCGAACGGGAAGTCGCGCGCTGGAAGCAGACGCTCGAACTGCTCCCATCCGAAACGAAACTCGGGCCGCTGGAGCTCGTCGCTATCGGCGAAAAGAGCCTGGGACAGGACGAACAGGCGGCGGAGGATTTTCTGCGCGTTTACGCGCTCGGCTCGCGTCAGTTCTCGCTCGCCGAAGTTGCCGCAAAAGAGGCGGCCGACGCGTTTGAACGTCTAAAAAAACACGACGCCGCGCGGCAAATTCGCGCCGACGCCGAAGCTCGATTTCACAAATAACGCGTCTCCCGCGCTCAACGTCGAGAACGCTTAACCTTAAACAGGAATAATCTTATGACAAACAATACGCTTCGAATCGCCGTCGCGATCCTCGTTCCGGCGCTCGCGGTTTCCGCGCGAGCGTTCGCGCAGGACGCCGCGCCGAACGCGCCCTCCGCGCAGGAAACAAACGCGAGCGCTCCTTCCGACGCCCCGCCGGCGCCCGAAACGAGCGGCGAACAGCCGCAGAAAGCCGCTTCGCTCGATTCGGAAATTGCCGAACTCGAATCGCAGGCGGATCCCAACGCGCTCGCCGCGATCGATCTCTATACCAAAGGGGACGTCGACGGCGCGTATCAGTCGCTTAAAAAGGCGTACGACGCAAATCCGGACTCCGATCCCCCCGGCGTTCTCCTCGCGCTCCTCCACTCGCATGCGGGCCGTTTTCTCGATATGCGTCGCGCTCTCGAACAGACCGCGGAGGATTATCCTTCCGATCCGGAAGCGTACCTTCAGCTCGCGGGCGTCGACGTGCAGGAAGGCCGGTTCTTAGAAGCGCAGCTGCTCATTGAACGCGCCGAAAAACTTGTCGACGGATACAAAGAGGCTCATCCGGAAACCGTAACGCGCCTCCAGTACCTGAAAGAAGAAGCGCTCTCCGCGCGCGCTAATCTCGCGGAAAAACGGGAACGGTACGACGAAGCGCTCGATCTCGTTAAGAAGGTCGTCGAGCTCAATCCGGAAAACGCGCAGGCGCGCTGGAACGCCGGATACCTCTCGATGAAGCTCCGAGATTACGACGCCGCCGAACTCGCCTTTGACGAAGCGGCAAAACGAAATACGGAACTTTGGCCCGGCTGGCTTCAGGTCGCCTCCTCGCTCGATCGGGAAGACCTCGTTGAAGAGGCCGCCGCGAGAATGGCAAAGCACAAGGACGACGTCGAGAAGGCGCCCAACGACCAGCGCGCGCAGGTAGCAAGGCTCTATCTTCGCTGGAATATGCTCCAAGAAGCGGCGGAAATTATCGAAGGGTTCGTTAAAGAGAACAACGAGAAAAACATTGACCGCTGGATTCTAACCGGCTGGCTCGACATGTACGCGAACAAATTCGCCGCCGCGGAAGAGAATTTCCTTCGCGCGACAATCGTCGATCCGGAAAATTTCGAAGCGTCAAACGGGCTCGCGCTCGCGCTCCTCGATCAGAGCAATAAAGAAAAGCTCGCGCGCGCTAAGGTTATCGCGGCTAAGAACTACCACGCGTATCCAGACTCGAACGAGGCGGCGGTAACGTACGCGTGGACGCTCTTCCTGTCGGGCAATCAAAAAGAGGCGAACGAGATTTTCGGCCCCATGCTCTCTTCGGGTAAAATGACGGCGACCGTCGCGTATTACATTGCGGAAATTGCCAACGTGCGCGGGGACCGCGACTTAGCCCGGACTCTTCTCAAACTCGCGATCTCCCAGAAAGCGAATTTCCCGAAACGGAACGCCGCGCTTGAGCTGCAGGCGCTTCTCGACGCGACGGAGGAAAAAGAGGAAGTCGATCCGTACTCCGATTTCGACGACGAACCGACGTTCGGAGAAGAAACGAAAAAAGACGCCGAAGCGGAATAACGCCTTTTCGCCCTAATTTCAAAGTTCGCGGGCCGCGTCCGCGCCGACGCGGCTTACGAACGTCTTGTTCTCTTTTGAGTTAGACGCCGCTCTTTTTGCCCTGAGACGCTCCGGCCCTCTTCTCGCCAAGACCGCTGAAAGCGCGAACGGCGCGCGCGAATCACGAAAGCGATATTGAATCAATTCTTCATTTTTGTTAACGTTAAGCGCCCCGGTTTCTCGGTAGGACTTCGCGCCGACGACGTAAAAAGGAGAACACGATGCCCGACGACAAGCGCTCTGCAATTGAGATTCTTCTCATTTCCGACACGAACTACAGCCCGTTTCTCGCGACGACGATCGCGTCCATACTCGCCAACGCCGAGCCCGACGACGCGTTGAGATTCCACATTGTCGACGGCGGACTGACCGAAGAAGACCGCTCGAAAATCGAACAGATGCAGCTCGATCGCAACTTCGAACTCGTTTGGTATAAGCCCAATCTGCAGAATTATCTCGACTCGTTCCGCGACGACATTAAAACGTTTCCCGTCGTTGTAAACTATCGGCTCTTTCTGGCGAAATTCCTCCCTGATACCCTCGACAAGATTATCTATATGGACGTCGACGTCGTCGCGCTCGGCAGTCTGCGCGAGCTCTGGGAAACGCCCGTCGACGACGTCTTTCTCGCAGCCGTCGCCGACCGCAATATGCGTCTGTCGCATCGGCGCGATCTTGGGCTCCCCGACGACTATCCCTACTTCAATTCCGGCGTACTCCTCTTCAATTTGAAGCGCTGGCGCGACGACGCCATACTCGAAAAGCTCCTTGATATTGCGGTCGAAGTCCGACAGGCGATCGACTTCCCCGATCAGGACGTCCTGAACGTCTACGCGAACCGAACGGCGTACCGCGAGCTCGATCGGCGCTGGAACTGCCATCCGCGCTTTTACGTTAAAGGCGAAAGTAAAATTCTGCATTTCATGGGCAGCCGCCATCGCTGCCCGCACTTGGATATCCTCTACGGCTACGCGGCGCAGACGCCGTACGGCCGGCTGCCAATGCAGGGGACCGGTTATAAAATCAAACGCGCCCTCAAGCGAACGGGGTACAATTTCCTCTGCTTTTTCCTTTTCCGCAGAAAATGGCGCCGGGAATTTCGCAAGCATTTCAATTTACGGTAGTTGCACGAATCTTTCTGCACGACTGAAAGGAAGCCATGAATTCGCCACTCGTCTCCGTTGTCATGAGCGTATACAATACGCCGGAGGAATTCCTGCGGGAGTCTGTCGCTTCAATTCTGAACCAGACTCATAAGAATTTGGAATTTCTCATTGTCGACGACTGCTCCAAGCCCGCGACGCAAAACGTCTTGCGCGAGCTGGCGTTAAAAGATCGGCGCATACGCATTCTCACGAATCTGGAGAATCTCGGGCTCACCAAGAGCCTCAACCGCGCGATCGACCAGGCGAAGGGAGACTACGTCGCGCGCATGGACGCCGACGACGTGTCCGCAAACAATCGGTTTGAAGAGCAGATTAAATACTTGGAACGCAAACCGGAAATCGACGTCCTTGGAACGGAATACTATTTGCTCAAAGGAGGAAAACGCGTCCGGCCGCGCAAGCGTCCGAATCAGCCGTGGCAAATTCAGGGGCGGCTCCTTTTTGGCTGTCAGGGAATTCTCCATCCGAGCGTTATGTTTCGCGCCGAGCTCTTTAAAAAGCGCGGCGTGCGGTACGACGGCAAGTTCCGCATAGCGCAGGATTTCGAGCTGTGGAGCCGGATCGGGCTCAAGTATAATATCTACGTACTCCCGCAATATCTCGTCGACTATCGAATCAGCGACGCGCAGGTGAGCGTCGCCAAGCGCGACCAGCAGATAAAATACCGCAATCGCGTTCTCTTTAACGCGCTGCGCGCGCTCGGAGTCGAACCGACGAAAGAAGAAAGAGTCCTCCACGTGCAGTTCTGCCACGGCAAGGCGGCGCAATCGGTCGACGCGATCGTCGACTGGGCGGAGCGCCTGCTCGAGGCCAACGAAAAACGCCGGCTCTATCACCCGGTTTCGTTTGAATACTACGTGCGCAAGCGGGAATTCGACGCCGCGTTTCACACGTCGATCAAAACGGCGCCCTCGGTTAAGAATTACGCAAACGTCGGCCAAATAGCGATTCAGGCGGCAAAGGCGACTCGGAAATTTCAAAAACTTGCCGCGGCCAAAAAGAAAGATTACGAATAATTCTCATGAAAACCGCGTTGATCTTCGCCAGTCACCGTCTGAGCGCGTTTGCGCATCCGAACGCGCTGCGGCTCGTCAATATCGCGCTCATTTTACGCGAATTAGGATATGACGCGCGGTTATACGGCGCCGACCCCGACCTGGAAGCGCAAGGGGAGCTTAAAGGGTTTCGCTGCGAGGATTGGAAACTGGGCAGAGGACGCGCGGCCCGAAAGAACCGATTCCGAAACTGGAAAGCGCGAATCGACGCGGTTCTGGCGCAATATCCGGAGCCCGATCTCATCATATCCGCCGTAAGTGAAACGCAGTCGTTTCGCGTCGGAAGTTATCTCGCAAACTACGCGCGGCGCAAGAGAATTCCGTTTGCGGTCAGTCTCGTCGAATGGTTCAGTCTTAAACATTTCAGCGGCCCCGGAAAACACGATTATTTGCGCACGTCGAAATACAAGAACTGCGTTCTGCACGAATTCTATATGCGTTTCGTCGCGCCCCGCCGAAAGAATATTATCGCCATTAGCAGCTACTTAGAAAAGTATTACCGCGCAAAGGGATGCGAGACAATCGTTCTCCCGACGCTCGTCGATATGGACGAATATTCAGAATACGCGAAGACCGAACGCGCGCCGAGAGACCGCGTTAAAATAGTCTACGCCGGTTCGCCGCGGCGCAAAGACTGTATTCTCAACGCGGTAGAAGCAATCAGAAATCCCAAAATCCGCGGCCGCGTCGAGCTTCATTTCTTCGGCGCCGACGAAACGGAGCTCCGAAATATCGGGCTCTCCGACGGCGTAAAAGCCGAGCTGGGCGAGACGCTCGTTCTGCACGGCAGGCTCCCGTACGGTCAGATCAAACGCGAAGTCGCCGACGCCGACTTTACCGTGCTCCTGCGCGAAAACAAACGCAACGCCAACGCCGGATTCTCAACGAAAGTCGGCGAAAGCATGGCGTGCGGAACGCCCGTTATCGCCAATATTACAAGCGACTTAGCGCAATGTCTAACCGACGGAGAAACGGGCTTCGTATGCCGGGACGAATCCCCCCAAAGCTGCCTCGAAGCAATAACGCGCGCGGCGGAATATGTCGAACGGTCGAACGCCGCCGCGATGCGA
>CAMNJU010000239.1 GCA_946541595.1 uncultured Planctomycetales bacterium | reverse complement strand
GCAAAAGCGAGCAGGCCGCGCTCTTTCCTTTTGACGTCGACCGTCGCAAGCGCGCAGACGCGGTCCCAGAATCGGGGCGCGCAGTCGGTCAGGCGCGCGGCGTCGGCGGCCGCGTCGAGCTCCGCCGCGCTCTTGCCCCGTTTGCAGCCGATCCCGACGGCGTACTCTTTCGGCGCGAGCAGAAGCGCCGCGCTCTCAACGCGTTCCGGCTCCGGGGTAATCGCGACGTCGACTTTCGCGCCGGGCGCGGGCGGGAACGGAACGAGCGTCACGCAGTCGGGCGCGTTTCGGTCCGCGAGCCCAACGCGCGGATCGACCGACACGGTTATCCGTTCTCCGGCAAGGACTTTGGACGAGACCGCGGCGATTCCCTCGCGATTGCAGATATGCAGGCCGTTCTTTTTCGCAAAGACGTCGACGGCGAAAAGGCCGTTGACGTCGGTCGCCGTCGTAACGACGGACTCCGCGCCGAGCGCCTGCGCCAGACGGGCCGCAAGTTCGATTCCGCCCCCGTAATGCCCTGACGTTAGCGGAATTACAAACCGCGCCGCCTCGTCGACGACAATCACGGGCGGGTCGGTCAGCTTGTCGCGCAGCAGGGGCGCGATCGCGCGAACGGCGATTCCGCACGCGCCGATAAAGACCGACGGCGCCGCAAGTTCGAACGATTCGCGCGTCCATTCGGCGAGCGGAACGGCGCGGCCGCGAATCTCGACAAGATCGTCGGGCAGGAGCGCCGCGACGCGCGCGGCGAGTTTTTCCCCGCGTTCGGTAAAGGCGCATACGCGAACGATCATTCTTTCGCCTTTCTAAATTCGGTCGAGAAGTCGGGCGCGTAGAGCTTCGATTTCTCATAGCCCCGCTTCCCGACCGCGTCGCCGACAAGTACGACCGCCGTTTTGCGTATCCCATTGTCGCGCGCGACTTGCGCAAGCTCGGCGATTGTGCAGACGAACTTCTTTTCGTCGGGCCACGTCGCCTTATAGACGAGCGCGGCGGGCGTCTCGGGCCGGTATCCGCCCGCAACGAGCCGGGCCGCAAGCTCGTCGAGCGCCCCGGCGCTCAGATAGATCGCCATAGACGCGCCGTGCGCGGCGAAACTCTCAACGCATTCGCGATCGGGAACCGGCGTTCTGCCGGCCATGCGCGTAACGACGAGCGACTGCGAGACGCCGGGGAGCGTAAATTCCAAATCGAGCGCGGCTGCGGCCCCAAAGCACGCGCTCACGCCAGGGCACGAATCGAACGCGACGCCGAGCGCCGCAAGCGCGTCCATCTGCTCGCGAATCGCGCCGTAAAGACTCGGATCGCCCGTATGCAGCCGCGCGACCTCTTTCCCTTCGTCGACGGCGCGCTTAATCGTCGCGACGATCTCGTCGAGCGTCATAAGCGCGCTGTCGTACGTCTCGGCGCCGGGCGCGTAGTTCAGGAGCGCCGGATTGACGAGCGAACCGGCGTAGACGACGACCTGCGACCGCGCAAGCAGCCGGGCTCCGCGCACCGTTATGAGATCTTCCGCGCCCGGTCCCGCCCCGATAAAATGCACTTTAACCGCGTCGTTATTCATATTCCGCCTCCTCCATAATCGCCTCGAGCAGCGCGTGAGCGCCGTCCGTCGCGCCGACCGCGTCCGACTTATTCGCAAAGACGACCGTCTCGATCTGGAGCGACCCGCCCGCGCGTTTGCGAAGATAAAACGCGGCGCGCTCGGCAATTCGCGCCATGACGGCGGCCCGAAGTTCGGCCGGTTCGACGAGCTCGAGCGCCGCGTCGGTCGTATTGGCGCCGAGAACGGCGCGCGCCGTTTCAAGCGACGCGCCGAGCGCGAGCGCCGACGCCGCCATGATTTCCATACGCGCGTCCGACTCACGCGAGTGCGTGTTCATAATTCCGCCGGCGACCTTAACGAGCTTGCCGACATGCCCGCAAACGAGCAGCGCGCTAAATCCTTTTTCCGCGGCAAGATCAACCGCCTGTCCGAAAAAGTTCGAGCATTTGACTGCGCGGTCCAAATCGAAACCGAACCTTGCCTTCATAAAGTCGAGCCCGTAGTTGCCGGGCGCGATCGCGATTCTGCGGCGCCCGAGCGCGCGCTGCTGATTGAGTTCGACCGCGACCGTGTCGATTAACGCCTGAACGCTCATCGGCTCGACGACGCCGGACGTGCCGAGAATCGAGACGCCGCCCACAATTCCAAGCCGCGGATTGAACGTCTTTTCCGCGAGCTCCCTGCCGCCGGGCACGGAGATAATAACGCGCAGCGTACCCTCGAAATCGAGCGCGTCGGCGACTTCGAGCGTTTCCTTCTCGATCGCGGCGCGCGGCCCTGAGTTAATCGCGGCGGCGCCGACCGGCTGGTCGAGCCCAGGCTTCGTTACGCGCCCGACGCCCTCGCCCCCGTCGATCTCGACCCGCGCCGGGCCGCGCTCGAGCGCCGTTACGGTCGCAAGGACGACGCACCCGGACGTTACGTCGGGATCGTCGCCCGCGTCTTTGCGCACGCCGCACGTTACGGAATCGCGCGTTCGGACAATATCGAGAATCTCCGCGTCGAACGCGATTCCTTTGGGCGTGACGATCGAGACGCGCTCTTTAACTTCGCCTGTCAGGAGCATATAGGCGGCCGCTTTCGCCGCCGCCGCGGCGCAGCTGCCCGTAGTAAAACCGAATCTCACAGCGCGCCCTTTCGCATCTCGTAAAGAACCGCGTTGCAAATAGCGGCCGCGACGGCGCTTCCCCCCTTGCGCCCGCGATTGACAATATGCGGAATCGGCGTCTCGAGAATCAGCTCTTTGGCCGCTTCCACGTTCACGAACCCGACGGGCGCGCCGATAATAAAGCTCGGCGTAAAGAGACGCGAATCGTACAGTTCGCGCAGCGCGACGAGCGCGGTCGGCGCGTTTCCGATCGCGAAGACGACGGGTCGCTCGAGCGCCGCCGCGCGCTCCATACTGACCGCCGCGCGCGTTACGCCCCGCTTTTGCGCCTCGCTCGCGACGTCCGGATCCGCCATAAAGCATCGCGCCGCCCCGCCGTATTTCGCAAGCTCGCTCTTATTGACGCCCGCAAGCGCCATGTTCGTGTCGGTTACGACCGTCGCGCCGGCGCGCAGAAGCGCGGCGAGCTTCGGGACCGCGTTCTCCGAGAAGACGAGCGTGCGCGCGTAGTCGAAATCGGCGGTCGTATGGATCGCGCGCTTAATGACAAACGCCCGGTCCTCCGGAAGCTTAACGCCCATGCGAGCAAGCTCCCCGTCGATTATCTCAAAACTGCGGCTCTCTATCTCCGCGGGGGACACGCGTTCAAATTTCATGAGTTACGCTCCGCAAGCCCTTTCTCAAACGCGGCGATAAGGGCCTCGTTCTCGCGCCGGCCCCTAACGGCGACGCGGTAATACCCTTTCCGCAGGCCGTGAAAATTCGAGCAGTCGCGTATGAGAATCTTATTTTCCGCCGCGATTCGATATAAATCTTTATCGCAGCGCAGTAAAAGGAAATTCGTATCGGACGGATAGACGCGGATTCCGAGCGCGCGCAGCCTGTCCGACAGGAACGCCGATTCGCGCGCGACGGTCGAGCGCGTCTCTTCCGCAAACTCCGTCGCGCCGAGCGCTTCGGCGCACGCGACGGCGGCGCGCTGAGCCGGCCCGGACATATTCCATTCTGGCGCGGCGGCCGCGACGCGTTTGACGTTCTCTTCGTTCGACACGAGATATCCGACGCGCAAGCCGGGAATGACGCACGACTTCGTAAATGAAGAAACGACGTAGAGATTCGACGCGTTTGCCGCGCGTTTGGCAAGTCCGGCGCGCTTCTTCGAGAGCCGCAAAAAGGACTCGTCAATCGCGAGCGCCGCGCCCGTCGCTTCGCACCGTTCAAGAATCGCGTCGAGGAGCGCGCCGTCGATATTGCGGCCCGTCGGATTATTGGGATCGGCAAGCGAGACGAGCTCAACGCCGGGCGTAATCGCGGCCAGAAGCGCGTCCGTCAGCTCAAAGCCGTCTTCTTCCAGAAGATAGAACGGTTCGACGCGCCGGACGGGCGACGCTTCGAGCGCGCGCCGCAGCCCGATAAAGGAGGGCTCGACGACGAGCGATTTGCGAGGATCGAGCGCGTTGGCGAGCGCCGTAAAGAGCTCCGAAGCGCCGTTCCCGCCAAAGACTTGCGACGGTCCAACCCCTTCGAACCTAGCGATCGCCTCGCGAGCCGCCGTCTGACGGTAGTCGGGATAGACGCCGACGCCGTCGAAACTTGCGCGTATCGCGGCGTCAAGTTCTTTTGGACGCGGAACCGGATTCAAATTCGTAGAAAAATCCAGCTCGACGCCGGGCGCTGCGGCGCCTCCGTGAGACGCTCGCGTCGGGATATTCAGGGAATCGGTTCGCATGCGTTCTCCTTCGGAATCTGACGTTCGAGACGCGGCCGGGCCGAACGGTTCGCGCCGGCCTTTCCGCAGGCGTATATCGTACCAGAGCGCGCGGGAAAATTCAAGGACTTGCGCGGAAAACGCGGCGCTCGCTAGAGTGCGAAATAGAGGGCCGCGAGAACCGCCAGACAGAGCGTCATGGCGAAGAATTCCGAGGCCGAAACGAGCCGGCACGCGCGCGGAATATCGCGCGGCTCGATTGCGCGCAATTCGTCTCCGATAAACGGTTTCTTAACGAGCTTGCCGAAATAGCGCGCGTCGCCCGCAAGCCGCAGTCCGAGCGCGCCCGCGCATACGCTTTCCGTCTGCGCGGAATTGGGGCTCTTGTGATTGAATCGGTCGCGCTTAAAGACGCGCCATGCGTTTATCCCGCTGTAATCCTTTCCGAGAACGAAACTTGCGGCGATCATAACAAGCGCGGTTATTCTCGAGGGCAGGAAGTTGGCCGCGTCGTCCGCCTTGGCCGCAAACTTTCCGAAAAATTCGTACCGGTCGTTGCGATAGCCGAGCATTGAATCCATCGTATTGACCGCCTTATAGATCATGCCGAGGATCGGGCCGCCCAGACACGTATAGAGCATGGGCGCGACAATACCGTCGCTCGCGTTTTCAGCGGCCGTCTCGACGGCGGCGCGCGTTACTCCGTCGGCGTCGAGCGCGTCGACGTCCCGGCCGACGATCATGGCGACGGCGCGCCGTGCGTCGTCAAGCGTTCCGTTTCGAAGCGCCGCGTAGACCTTCATGCATTCGTCGCGCAGCGATTTCGCCGCGAGTATATAGCACGTGAGAACCGCCTCGACGAGCGCGCCGAGCCGCAAGTCGACCGCGTACGCGCCGACGGTCAGGGCCCCGGTTGCGAGCGCGGCCGCAAGTACGACAAGCGCCCAAAGAACCGCGCCGCGCGCGAACTCCGCGCGCGGATTCCGAACGCCCGCGTCGATCGGGCGCGCGAGCCGCTTTTCGAGCGCCCCAATCAGCGACCCGATCA
>CAMNJU010000238.1 GCA_946541595.1 uncultured Planctomycetales bacterium | reverse complement strand
GGGACAAGTTCCAGATTGACCTGAGGCTTATCGGTTTTGGCAGGACTAAAAGGAACAGGAGCACAAAGTCCGTATTCGTCGATCTTCCAATCAGGAATCTGCTTGCCCGGAAGCTGGATCGAATAAGGAACGGAGTCGAGAGTCCAAGGGAAGTTGTCCTTAGGCCAATCGCGTTTAATTAACTGCACCTTAGAAAGATCAAGCTTCGCAGGATCGATCAATCCGAAATTCCAATCGGACGCTGGAAGAATATCATACGAAGGCCAATCTTCCTGTCTGGCGCTTTCTTGCCAACCGGAATCGCCCATAGCGACCTTGCGGCCGTCTTTTTCTACGTAATTCTCTTTGATCTTCAAAGAATACGTCAACGGACCGTAATCAATACTGACGCAACCTTTGTTCTGATCCCATTTGCGGAACGAAGCCTGCGACGGGAAAGTTACGACGACTTTGTCGCCGTTTTTCCATTCGCGTTCGATGCGGATCCACTTTTGCGGCTGCGGTTTGTTCGCGGCGTCAAACGCAACGTTAGCTCCGTTTACGGATAACGCCGGCGCCAAACTCCACTTGGGAACGCGGAGGTACAGAGGGAACGAGACGCTCTTAGTTCCGCTGGGAACAGAAACAGCGAAAGAAATTTGATCGTCAAACGGATAGTTCGTCGTTTCGGTCAAAGAAACGTTCGCGCCTTCGCCAGAGCCTACGAGCGCGTTCACTTTAGACGCGCCGTAAAGGGTAGCGGCGAGACCTCCGTCCGGAGTCGCCGTCCAAAGGTTCTCAATGTAATAAGGCCAACCGTGCGTGTGATTATGCTGGCAGCAACGGCTGCTGAACGGGTTCATCGCCATGAACGGTCCGGCGTTGTCGATACCGGGGCTGTGGTTCTTCGAGTCGGAAATCGGCTGATTAGGGCACGTAATATAACGCAACGCTTTAAAATCGGCCATAACGGCGGCAGGAGCCGTATTGAACGCGACGTCTTCGCAGTGATCGACCCAAGAGAGATCGCCCGTAATGCGGAAGAGAATCATGTCGCTCGTCATTTGCTCGAAAATACCGCAGGTTTCAACACCCTGTCGGGGATCGATGTAACCGACACGCGAATTCTCGTCTCCGCCCCACATACCGCCGGGAACTTGACCATAGCATGCGCGAATAAGCCAGAAGTCGTTATACGTGGCAAATTTATCCGCTTCGTTTTTAGAAAGCATCCACCAAGTGGCGGGCTGTCGGAAACACTGGGCAATATTGACGTTGTGCCAGTTGGGCAGGGTAGATTCCTGCTTCCAGTTTGCGGTATTGTCGTTAATCTTCTTGGCGACGGCGAGCAGCGTATCGTCGCCCGTTATGTTATAGAGCCAGAAGCAGCTGTAAAGCAGGTCGCCGGCGCGGCTGTTTTCCCAGTATGTTTTCAGGAACTTCTTTTCCGGATACATCGCGATCCAGTCGAAATATTTCGACATGAAATCGATAACCCGTTCGTCGCGGGTGTATTCGTAATAAGACTGCATCAGGAAGAGAACAAGCATATTCGGCCAAAGATCGCACCCTTTTTCGCCGTCAGGATTGGCAGGGCCGAAATAACCGTCTTCACGCTGACTGGCCAAGATGGCTTCAATCCAAATTTGCGCTTCCGCAATCATCTTTTCGTCGCGCAGAAGGTAGGCAAGGTCTACATAGCCGCGGAGCCAGTAGGGCAGTTCTTCCCAGCCATATTTTCCACCTTCGCGAAGCCAAGCGTTGTCTTTTTTCTCGAGCCATTTGCTCAATTCGCCTAATTTCCCCGAAAGTCCGTCGCGTTGGAGTTCAAGGTAGCGTCCCAACCAGCCGTTTGCTTCGACCGAGCCAAGGGGCAACTTCAAAAAGGGAGAAGGAACAAGAGGAGCGCGATTTGCGAGATAATGCGCGTTTCCGGCGTTGACGTCAGGACGATCGACACAAGTGATCGTATCGGCGGCATAACCAACCGACGCAAGCGCAAATACGACGGCAATCGCAGAGGTAATAAGTCTTTTCATATTATCGAAATTTCCATAATTAACTGTAAATCGCAACGAGTTACGTTACGATTTGGGTTAGACAATCAATAAACGTAAAACGCAACGCGTCAACGTCCGTTATTGCGAACACGTTCCAAAAGTCTTTGGAAGGCTTCTTTATACTGAGCGCCGTTCTGATGTCCAAGTTGCGTTTCATGATAAATAGCCTTTTTCTCGGACGGAATCGCGTTGAACGCGGCATAGACGGAACTTGGACTGCATGTAACGTCGATAAAACCGACCGTCAGGTCAATCGTTGCCGAATCGATATTGCTTGCGAAATTCACTCCGTCAAGGTAACGCGACGCTTCAAGCGTTTTTTCATCGCCGTTATAAAAGTCAACCAGACGCGGCCAACCGGGAGAACGCCCCTTCAATAATCCGGCGTGATCGCAAAGAGCGGGAACGGAAGAAAGAATCGCGCAAAAATGCTTGTTTAATCCACCCAAAATCAGAGCGGACGCTCCGCCCTGACTAGTGCCGTAATAGCCCATACGAGAGGTATCGACATAATCTTGCTCCGCCAGCCAATCGATCGCACGGTCGACGCCCAGGTATACTGCGCGGAAGAAATAATGATCGCGATCGGCCGCGTTAAGATAGCAGTATCTCATGCCAAGACTCGCGTTGTACTCGTCGTAAAGCTTTTGACGTTCCTTAGCGTCAACAGGGCATTCGTAGGGGAAAACGTTCATGTTCAGAACGACAAATCCTTGATCGGCAAGCCAAGCTTCCGGCCCGACGCCAGGTCCTGCGCCAGGCACGTTGACGAGAGTCGGATAAGGGCCTTCGCCTTTGGTCGGAACGCTCAGGTAGCCGTAAACGCGCTGATCGTTAACGGTCGCGAAACTAACGGCATAGACGTCGCGATTTTCGTTCGAAAGAGAATCGATTTTCGTTTGCTTTTGGTCTATCGGCACGGCTCTAACTTCCGCCTTGCCTTTCGCCCAGAATTCATCGAAATCGTCAGGTTTCGAAAGTCCAGCCTCAATTTTTTCCGGCGAGAAGGCGGCGCCAGCGAGCGCGGAACGCACCTCTTTGCCTTCGGAAGATTTAGCAATCGCTTTAATCTGTAAGAAACCGGGGAAGGCAAGCGTCGCTTTGACCGTGACAGGATTGTCTTGCGCAAGATCAAAAGTTTGCTGTCCGCCGACAGGATCGCGTCCGTCGTTCGTTAAAAGAACGGTCAAAGAACCGTCCTTAACCAATTCGCCGTCTTTCGTCGTCGCGGAAACGGTAACCGTCGCTTCGTCGTTGACCGAGTAACATTGACTCTCACGGTCAAACTGAAATTTGATCGTTTCTACGACAGGCGTTTGCGCGAAAACACTCGACGCGACCCCAATCAGGATCCAGAAGGACGCCAAATGAAACAAAAACTTACGTTGATCTTTTAGGAATTTCATGTTTTGCACCTTTTAAACAAACACTCGCTAACAAGACTGAAACCGTCCTGTTTTGATAACGCCTAAATACGCCAAGTTATAAAGCGACGATATTTCATAATTTAGCGCCAGTATCGGGATCGTAACGAAATTCAACTTTCTGAACCGTTCCGTCCGGATACGTCGCAGTTGAAACGAAAAATCCATGCTCGGCGTCGTCGCTCGCTTTAACGTCGCACACTTTTTTCCAATCGCCATTGGAATTGGAAGCGCGAGAGACTACTTCAACCGAATCAGCCGCGCCCTTTTCGCCGGCGCGCATCAGGAATTCGTCAGAAGCGCCTAATTTGGAAAAGATTAATCCGGAACCGTCCGGAAGAATCTTCGTTTCAAAAACCACACGGTCTGTTTTATCGACGTATGGGGTAATTTTATCGCGCTGATGGAATTTCTCCACGTCCTCATGCAGACTCCAGAAATTGTTCTTAATGATGTTGCCGTCGGCGTCAAGCAGATAGTGCCCAACGTTGGCCGCTTTCCACCCGTCCCAAGCAAGCATAATATGAAAGTGCGGGGGATAGTCGCGATGTCCGTTAGGAAAATTTGTTTCAAAACCGTAGAGATTGATATGGTCTACAAAATCAGGCGCTGCAGACTCCGTCCAACCGTACGCTCGGCAAACTTCAAGGGCGGCGAGCATATAGTTGAGTTGCGCTTTAACCTGCGTTTCCGGATAGGGATCGTCGCGATAGGGACCAACGACGCGAACGTTCCAATTATGAAAGACGCCGAGCTTAACGGCTCCGATTGAAACCTCGGTAAAAGAACCGGTCGGAGCTTTGGGGCTATTTAGCGTAAAAATTACTCCGTCGTCGGTCGACTCGAACGCTTCCTTTGCCCCAAGGACTCGCGCAATCTTAACGCCCTCCCATTTCACCTTAACTTTTGGGGCGGGCAAGTTAGCCTTTGACGCTTCAATGGTAAAAAAGAAACGGTGCGAATCAAATCCGGAAAAAGCGTCGCCCGTGAGAAGCCGCCATCCCTCGTTTTGCGCTCCTTCAAGAAAAGAAAGTTCCGGAAGGACAGACGCAGGGTCCGCCGATTGTTCCTCGGAGCAGATCACGACGGCGCCATATCGCGTCGTTTCTTCCCCGAACGACGAAACTGAACTCAAAGAGAACCACGCGCACAAGAGAAAAAAGCAAAGTAAAAATTTTCTATAATTGCAATCCATCATGAATCTCTCAGCGATTTCAGACAGAATTCAACAAGCGTTAAACCGTAACTAAAGCGCTAAGAACTGCGCAACGCGATAAAAAACCGCATTGCGCAGTTTAGCGGCACGTCAACAAAAGGACGAACAAGGAATCACTGTTCCATACGACCTTTGTAGACCTTAACGCGATCGATCAGCGCTTGATCTTTACTGTCGCTCAGGACCTTTTCAACGCCTTTCGCAGCCAGTTCGGGGAACTGTTTGCGAAGGATCGTATCATGGACGTGATCGGCAATCGCTTTATGAGCGGCTTCGGCCACTTTCGAATCTTTTTCATCAGCGCACTGAATTGCAAATTCAAAAGATTTTTCGGTCCGGTTAGCCGCCAAACGGGAAAGAACTAACGCCTTTTCATCGGAACGAGTCGCCATTTTATAGGCTTTTTGGAGTTTTTCCAATTTTCCGTCGCGGGAAATCTCGATTCCAATCTCGTCGTCCGGCAGAGAGACCGTACGAATGAAAGAACGCAACAACGCGGTAAACTGAGCGTCGTTCAACGTTCCAGAATCGAGCAATTCCTCCATTTTCGCGACAAACGAGCCGTCCGCCCAAACATTGAGGACGCGAAGTCCAAGCGCTTTCTCAGCGTTGTTTGAAGAAGCCAAGAGTTTCTCAACGGCAGCTTTGGCCGCGTCGCCGCCCGTACGAGCCGCGAGGGTATAGAGAACTTCATTGTAAGCTTCGGGAACCTGACCGACCATAGCCAGAATGGGAGTCGCGTCTTTATTGCAAAGGGACGCAAGGAGGTTTTCCGCAGCGTCGCGATCTTT
>CAMNJU010000237.1 GCA_946541595.1 uncultured Planctomycetales bacterium | reverse complement strand
TTTGAGTGGATCAATTGCCACGAATGGGAAGAAAGTCTCTTTTCCTTCGTACGCAAGGCGGAGAATCCGAACGATCATATCCTTGTCGTCGCGAATTTCACACCGATTCCGCGCCGTAAATATGTCGGAGTTCCCGTCCATACCGATTATCAGGAGATTTATTGCTCCGACGCGCCTTTTTACGGGGGCAGCGGGGTAGGCAACGGGCTCGTTCGCGTTCAGGACGTTCCTTGGGACGATCGGAAACAGTCGATCGAGATATTGGCGCCGCCGTTGGGCGTTTCGTTCTTTAAACCGGTTTGGCGCGATTCCACTGGTAAACCTCTGCCTTGCGCGCCGATACAGGTTCCCGAAAAGAAAAAGTCGGTGAAGCGCGACAGAGGTTAATTGCCGGGATTGACTCTCTTTTATCTTGCATGAAACGCGGTGCGTTTAACGCGGCAGCCAACAGAGCCTTTTGGTTGCAAGCGGCGTTTCATAGCCGCTGATTTTTGTGAAACAGAGTCGTATGTCCGCCCGTTAGAGGTTGCGGGGGGGCTCGACTCTTTTCGGATTATTGGGATAATACGTTTTTATTTATCGTTCGAACGCCGAGCGATCTTATCGCTCGTACGGCGCCAGCGCATACGAAGGGAGGAATCCTTTGAGATTCGCCATTATTAGCGACATTCATAATAATCTTGAAGCGTTTCGCTCGACCTTGGACGACATAGAGCGTCAGAAAGTCGATAAGATATGCTGTTTGGGCGATTTGTTAGGATACGGCCCTGATCCGATTAAATGCGTCGATTTAATGCTCGATTTGCGCCGCAAGGGCAAGCTGGAGGTCTGTCTGCCTGGCAACCACGATCAAGCCGCTATGTTTGAACCTCTGGGATTCAATTATATGGCAGAGGCGGCGGTAAACTGGACCCGCGAGCAACTTGAAAAGGCGCACGGCAACCGCGCGGTCGATCGGCTTGATTTTCTGGGCGAATTGCAAATTCAGCAGTATTATCGTAAAGACGAACTTCTTTTTGTTCACGGTTCTCCGCGCAATCGGCTTAACGAGTATGTGTTCGAGGAAGACGTTGAAGATCCGGATAAAATGTCCAAGATTTTCAACGCGATTTCTCAGCAGTATTCCGCGAAATACTGTTTCGTAGGTCATACCCACGTTCCGGGCGTTTTCGTCAATAAGACGGTCGGTATGAGATATGAATACCGTTCCTACGACGAAATCCGAAAGGAGAACGGCGGCGTGTTTAGTTTAGGGCCCGAAGAAACTCTTGTCAACGTCGGTTCTGTCGGGCAGCCCCGCGACGGCGATTGGCGTTCGTGCTACGTCATACTGAATTACGAGCCGAAGGGATCGGATAATTTCATCGAGTTCCATCGAGTCGAATACGACGTCGAAAAAACGGTCGCCGCGTTTGCGGAAATTCCCGAATTGGCGAAATATCCGTTTTTGGCTCAGCGTATTAGAGAAGGACGGTAATTTTGGCCGTTTGAGACGCGGGCGTTCGGCGCCCGCGCCGTAGCGAGACTTGTCCCGCGTGGACGCGCGTCTGTACTGCCGTCGCTCGACAGTATTTCAAAGCGCGGAACGCCTGTAATTATTAAGTGAAACTCTCGCCTCGTTTTTCGCGACGGCGATCTTAAATTCGTCAGTAGAGTTATGAGTTCTCCAAAACTTCCTCCCCGAATGGATCCCCCGCAAATTCCTGCCTCTATGTTGAAAGGAGTTCCGCAGCAAGAGCCGCCGAAGTCAAATTTCCTGTTCATTCTGATGATGACGTTTCTTGTTATTTGGACCTTGCAGCTCTTTCGCGCCAAAGACGACGAACCGATTGTGCCTATCGAGGAGCAAAATCCAGTCGCTTCGACCGCGCCTGTCGAATTGACGGAGGCGGATCGCGCCGCGTTGCCCAAGGAATTTGTGGAAAAAGCTGAGGAAGCGCAGACGAATGAAAAACCGGACTTTGTTACTTTGGGTTCGCTTGATCCCCAAAGTCCGTACCGTATGCTGGTAACCCTTACAAACCGCGGCGCGGCGCTCTCTCGCGTGGAGTTGAACGAAGCGGCGTACATCGACAATAACGATTCGACCGGCTACCTTGGTCAGATTGTCGCAGACGAATCGCTGGCAAATCAGGAGACGCTTGCCGGGCTTCCCGGCGTAGCGGCGCAGGTTGTTGGAGTCGGCACGCCCGCCGCGAAAGCCGGGCTCAAGCCGGGCGACCGTATCGTTTCTTTTTCCGACCCGTCTGGTAAGGAAACGAAAATAAACGAAGTTGCCGATTTGCGCAACGCGCTTCTGCAAACGAAACCTGGCGACAAGATTTCGTTGGGAATTTATGAAGCCGACCGTTTGGCTGAGAATGAAAACTTCAAACTCTTACAGCTGACGACTTCCAAGTATTTTGTAAAGATAGCGTCTAAGCCGCCGCTTCCTTATGGAGTCGCGGAGGAAATTGAAACGCCGAAAGCTGATACTGAAACTGATGCGACAAAAGTCGCGGACGTCGGCGTAGAAAAATCGGTCGCAGACTCGGTTGCGGAATCGACAGACGCAGAACAGAGTAAAAACGTACCGATCGACGCCGGCGCCTCCGCAACCGCCGACACGGCGTCTTTGGTCTCGGAACTTGGCGAGCCCAAAACGCTGCAGGTCGAATTGATCCGCGCGCCGCTTTCCGTTCTTCGTCCGAGCGGAATGGTTCGTGATTACGAAGATTACCTTGATCTCGTTGGTCTTCAGGGCGGATATGTCGACTTTGGCGAGAACGAGGAAAGTTATCTGCGCAATTACGACAAGAAGGCTCCTCACGTTCGTAAAGTGAACAGCGAGCCTGCTTCGTTCCTAACGACTTTGGGGAATATCGACGGAGATAAACTTGTCGACTGGGCTCCTGTGGAAGTAGGCGGAAAGAAAGCGCTTAACCTTAGCGCGCCGCGGTCGCCCTCGCTTGATCGCGAGCTTGCCGGCGTGGGACTCCGCAACGGATTCTGGGATTTCGTTCCTGAGGAATCGAGCGAAAGCGTCGCCGTCTTCAAGAAAACGCTCCTTGAGCGCAGGTTGGAAGTTGTTAAAAAATACGAGCTTGTTAAAGTCGCCGACGGAGCCGGTAACGACCAGAACGCGAACGCTTTCGGAAACGGCCGCGCCTATCATTTAAAACTGACGTTCCAGGTGCGGAATTTTGATCCGAATAATTCCCGTGTCGTTTCGTCGTTAATGGACGGACCAACCGGTCTGCCGATGGAAGGCGCATGGTTCTCTGCCGGCCGCAAAACGGGCCCGAAAATGGGATCTTACGGGCTTCGCGACGTCGTCGTGTCGATAAACGATCGCAAGTCGTTCAACGTGATTTCCTGCTGGAACATTTCTCAAGGCAAAACCTCTCAGAGCGACGAAATCAAACTGGACTTCCTTGGCGTTGACGGACAGTATTTCCAATGCACCGCGATTCCAACAGAAGCGCTTGCCGAGGAGAAATTTGCGTACGCGCCGATCCGCGTCGGTACGCGCGTCGCGGAGCATATCAATCATACGGACGTTTCGTACCGACTTAAGAGCGCGGACCGCCGACTTGCTCCTTATGGAAAAGAAGGCGATTCTTATTCTCAGGAATTTATGGTTTTCGTCGGGCCTAAGCAGCGCGACGTTATGGCGGACTACGGCCTGAGCAAGACGATTGTTTACGGTTGGTTCTGGTTCGTTTCAATTCCGCTCATTTCCATTCTTCACTTTTTCCACGACTATGTCGTCTTCAACTACGGTCTCGCGATCATGCTGCTGACGATTTTAGTTCGTATGTGCCTGTTCCCGTTGAGCCGCAAGCAGGTCATGAGCTCTATGCGCATGCAGCAGCTTCAGCCGGAAATTGCGAAATTGAAGGAAAAGTATAAGGACAGTCCGCAAGAGATGATGGTCGCTCAGCAGGCGCTCTTTAAGAAGTACGGCGTCAATCCATTGAGCGGGTGCTTGCCGATCTTTATTCAGATGCCGATCTTTATCGGTCTTTATCGCGCGCTCTCGACAGACGTGAGCCTCTATGGCGCGCCTCTGTTTTCGCGTGGGATACGCTGGTGCTCAAACTTGTCCGCGCCTGATATGGCGTTTGATTGGAGCGGTTTCTGGAACTCCATTGGCTGGTCCGGTTTCAATATGGGCGGACGCGGCTTCCTGTCGATGTTCAGCCTTGGCCCCTATTTGAACATCTTGCCTATCCTTACCATTGCGCTCTTCTTAATCCAGCAGAAGATTCTTATGCCGCCTGTCGTTGGAGACGACGAACAGGCCCGCCAGCAGCGCTCCATGCGTAAAATGATGAACTTCATGATGATCTTCATGGGATTCATGTTCTTCAAAGTGCCAAGCGGCCTGTGCGTTTACTTTATTGTCTCCAGTTTGTGGGGGCTCTTAGAACGTAAACTTCTCCCGAAGAAACAACTGGAACTTACGCCTGTTATGCTCGACGACGCTGCGGCGCAGCAGCCCGCCGTCGCCGGATTTGCCACCAAGAAGGATAAACGCCGGACGTTTGCGAACACCGGACGCGGCTATGAGGTCTATGAGCTCAAGCGTGATAAGAAGGGCCGACGGGTTGTTTCGGACGGCAATGGGAAGCCCAAGAGTAAACTTCGCGCTTGGTGGGACGAAGTCCTCGAACGCGCTAAGGAACAGCAGAAACTGGCGAAAGCCGAGTACGAAGACGGACGCGCCAGAGACAGAAGCAAGAAGCGCCGACGCTGATTAGGCGCGAATCGATAAGCGTCGAGGGGCCGCTCGAATAGATTTCGGGCGGCTTTCTTTTTTCAGTTGAGAACCCGGTTGGTTTCTGAACGTCGAGTCTTTGTAAGAAAAAGTGAGTTTTTACTATGAACGAACGTGACGACGAACAAAATAAATTATCGGGCAGGCGTCCGCCTCTGAATATTGCGCTTTTTGAACCGGAGATTGCGGCAAATACCGGAGCGATCGGGCGAACGTGCGTTGGACTTGGGGTGAAGTTGTGGCTGATTGAACCGTTAGGATTCCAAATTGACAACCGAAAACTCAAGCGCGCGGGGCTTGATTATTGGCCCAATCTCGATTGGGAGATTGTTCCTAACTGGGCGGGGTTGAAGCGTCGACTTGCGGAAGCGAACGAAATTGCGGAATCGGAATTACGTTTTTTCTTTTTTTCAAAACGTGCGAAACGCGATTACGACGAGATTGAATATCGGTTAGGGGACGTCTTGGTTTTTGGTTCGGAATCTCGGGGACTGCCCAATTCCTTTATAGAAGATGAGGAACGCGCCGTTCGAATTCCTATTCGTCCTCAAATTCGATCGTTGAATCTTTCCGTGAGCGTTGCTGTCGCCGCCTTCGAAGCGAGACGTCAGCTTCGTTGGAAGGAATCCTGACAGGTCCGGTTTGCCTTAGTTTTGGGCTTTGCGTTGTAAGTTTCTGATGCGCGGCATTCTGCATGCGACGGAGAGAACAAGAAATAAAAAAAG
>CAMNJU010000236.1 GCA_946541595.1 uncultured Planctomycetales bacterium | reverse complement strand
TCGTTTCCATCCGGGGAATTTTTTCCCCGGACAGACGCCGTTTATTCTAGGTCAGGCCCTTCGATTCGTTCGCCGCGTTGTTGACGAGCTTGGTTTTCCGGGTTGAACGTGCCGTAGAACAGGGCGTTCATGTCTTGCCAGACGTTCAGACGCTCCCATTCTTCCGGCGTCAGTTTAACGTCGTAATGGCCGTCTTCAATGAGCTTTGTCAACTTGCTTGGACGCGAACCGAATCGGTCGGGCTCGGTGCGCGGCTCGTAGTTCCCCTCCGGATTGCTCCAGGCGGTGTACGGGACGAGCGGGGTAAGCGCTTCGTACGCCTTTGTGTAACGCGCCGTCGGCGCTCCGGTTAAGTCGACTCCTCCTTCCGTTTTTTCAGCGTTGTGGCAGGAGACGCACGCGCGGTCGAGAATCGGTTGAACCAGAATCGGGAACGAAAGAGGCTTCGAGCCGTCCGGACCGGGGACGATTTTCGCCGGCTTTTTGGTCGACGCGATCGTTTTAACGCTCGGAACGGCCGTCGTTCTGTCTTCGTGACACCCGACGCAGCTTGCCGTTTCGCCCGGCTGCAAGTAGACGAGCGAGCGCATTCCCTGAACCATGCGCCCGTTTTCGTCGAGCGCCTGGAACAGGATCGGCGTCTTGGCGGGCGCTTCAAAGAACGCCGAGCCGTCTTCTTCGACTGGAACCGTTCCCAAGAGCTGTTTGCCCGGCGACGCGAACGCGAGTCCTACGGTCGGATTGTTTGCGTTCGGAGTCGTTTTTGGCAAGACTTGGACGATCCGAAGCGATTTGATCTTAGCCGGAATCTTATACGGCCAACTCTCGTAAACGTTTTGCAGGAAGAACGTTCCGGTCGGTTTTTCGGCGTTCGCGAGCGATTCGTCGAGCGTCGACGCGGTCGTCGGCGGAATTGGGCGCGGTCGGATCGGTATCGCCCAGATACTCGAGATGTTCGGATCGCGATAAATTAATTCGCGATTCCCGAACGCGTCGCAATAGTAAATACCGAATTGATTCGGAATGTTCGGCCCCGCCTCGCCGATGAGTTTGTCGAACGAATAAGACGCGACGAAGTATTTTTCTGCGAGCGGGAAGGGCGACTTGAAGCAATGAGTCGGCCAACGCCGCTCTTCCGGCGTTTGTTCCGCGCGTTCGGCTTCGCGACCCGCTTGCCAGTAACCGGCTGGAACATAGTCGAAGTCAGCCTGGAACGGCGGCATGGGAACGTTAGTCAACGGCGATTCCCCTTCCGGATAGCGAACGTCCGGGGTCAGACGCGTTACCGGCTCGACGCCGTCGACGTCTTTCGACCCGTCGATCAAAACGACGCTTCCTGCGCTCATCGCGTGGTGCGCGCCGCCGACGGCGATTATTTTGCCGGAACCTGGAACTGATTTAGGCTCCCACATCCCCGGCGGATTGAACGTGTTGTTTCCGTAAAACGCTTGAACGTCCGTGCCGTCCTGACGCGTCGTCCAAAGCTGCTGATAATAAACGGCGTCGCGATCGACGTAATCCCAACGCGTGTACAAAACGCGACCGTCGTGCATGAGCGTCGGGAACCATTCGTTCGTCTCGTGGAACGAGATCGGACGCGGGTTCGAGCCGTCGCCCCCGCAACGCGCCAGCGTGTAGACGTAGCAAGGTCCGGCGCCGCAACGGTGGAACCCGCCGCGTCGCGTCGAGCAGAAGATCAAATCGCCGTCTGGGAGCTGCAGGGGCGAGAAGTCGTCGTAGTCGCCGTCGGTCAATTGGATCGCGTCGGCGCCGTCGACGTTTGTTTTATACAGGTGATAGCGACGATCCATCGTCGCGGGATCGCGCCAAGCGACGGGCGACGTCGGGACGTCGCAAAACGCGAAGTACAAGTCGGAACCGTCGAACGAAAGTTCCGGCGTCATGAACGCGCCCTGAGGCAAATTCTTCGGCGTTATGTCGCGCGCAGTCATCGACTTGCCGGGCGCGTCAAGGCGGAAAATTCCCCCGCCAGGGCGCGCGCAGTAGCCGTAAACCTGCGTCAGCTGGTGGCTCATCAGGGTTGGCGCGTGTTTGAGGAACACAAGCGAATCGATTTGGAAGTATGGTGCGTCCAAAAGCATTTGACGCTTGAACGTACGCGCGTCAAACCAAAGTTTCTCGGCGGCCGCTTCGTCGTTTGATTGCGCGAGATTGGCGAACCGTTTTTCGAACTCGTCCCACGCGGCGCGATAGCCGTCGAGTTTTTCGCCGAGCTTTTCAAAATTTTCGACGATCTTTTCGTCGTAAGGCGCGAGATTTTCGAACGAACCGTCGTCGAGCGTCGCCGTCAGATCGTCGATAAGCGCGCGGCCTTGAGGAAGACGAAGTTCGAGCGCTTCGCGATAGGAGCGCGGCTCGCGTTCCGTCCCGATACCGTCCTGCATTTTCCAGTCCCAAACGACAAGCGCGTCGGCGAGCGTCGGGCGGAAATCGGGCGACGTTTCGACTTTTTCAAGCGCCTGCGGCTTGCGTGTCGGTTCGAGTGAAAACGCCGCGTCGGTTCTGTACCGGAAGTCGGTAATTTCGACGGCGCAGGCGCCGTTAGCTGCGTCGAACTTCGGCGCGGAAACCGTCAAAACAAGTTCCGAATCGGCGGCGGCGAACGACGCTTCGACGCGTCCCGCGTTTTCCGCTGATTTGACGTCGGTTCCGGCGCGGCTCCAGACGACCGTCGCTGGGACGGCGCCAATTTGTTTAACGGCGCAACTTGCGGCGACGGCGTCTTTAACGTTCGCGCCCGGAATCGTCAGCGAAATAGACGAACCGGAATTGAGATCGGCGACGAGCCGATAGTTCGGAATTTGCTCGACTCCGCCTTTGGGGAAGCCGAGAAGGAGAGCTTGCGAACCGGTCGGGCCAGCGTTGTAAAACCAACTGCCGGCGACTGTTCCAAACGACGGTAAAACCGATTCGCCGTCAATGGCGACGGTTACTTTTGGCGTTTCTGTCGGCGCGGCGGCTTCGTCGGCGACGGAGAACGAGCGCGTCGAAACGACGGCGAATGTCGCGACGGCGCAAAGAATCGCCAGCGTGCGTTTAACGAGTTGAGACATAACAACTCCTGACGCGCTTGCCTCGTTCAAGCCGTTTCGTCGACGAAACGATTTGACGGGGCGAGCGACGGGAAAATTTAATAGTTACTGAAAACGGCGCGAAAGGCGCGCGTCCGCGACGCGTCGAACGGCGCTCCGCCGACGCTTCCTTATTATTTTTACGCCGTTTTAAATTGTTTTCAAGAACTTGCGCGGAGAAGCGGCAAAAAACGGACCGTCCGGACCGAGTTGCGATTCTTCGCGCAAACGACGAACGTTATTTTTCGAGGGTAAGTTTTAACTCGAAGTTTTTGTCGCCCTTTTCAAATGTGAAAACGAGCTTGTCGTTGCCGCGAGGGTAAGCTCCCGCAAGCGCCGAAATCGAGACGTCCCCTTCGGCGACCGCGCCCAGGCCCGGGGTCGGAACGAAGTAGAAATGGCCTTGCCCGGCTTGAACGCCGGCCTTTTGGGGCGTATACGCCGTAAGAAAATGCCCGTTTTCGTCGGAAAGACAGGTACTGGAGCGCCCTTCGTTCGGCATGAAAAAGAACGTGCAATTCTTTACGGGCTTGCCGTCGCAGGTAATCGTTCCTTCGAGCGGAACGACCTCATACGGGAGCTTCGGGCCGCACCCGACGACGCCCGCGACAAACAGCGAAAGCGCCAAAACGCAAGCGAAATTCAATTTGTTCATCTGAAATTTCCTCCGATGACTATCCGTCGAGTCCGGCGATTAGAGGTGAGTCGTTTCGCCGCGAGCGCGGGTGATCGTTCCGTCGAACACGTTGTGCTCGTCGACCGTGTCGGAGACGAAGAAAACGGAACCGTCGACTTTCGCCGTATTAATGCCGCCGGGATGGAAGCTGCGCGCCGTTCGGTAGTTAATCGCGGGATCGTTGGAAGCGACGTTGAAGCCGCCGTGCCCCCAAATATGCCCGCCCTGAGTCAGGTGGTTGCAGAAGATAAACGGGTTCCACCCTTCGCCGGCGTCCGAAACGCCCAATACGCCGGAGGTGAGTTTTTTGCTCGCCTGTTCGAGAATCAGGAACGTGTTGCTCGTGCCGTCGACGACGCCCGAAAGTGGAATCCAGCTGTTCGTCCAGAAGCATGACCAGTTGATAGCGCCGGGGTTGACGATCGTGCCGCACGCAGACTCGGCCATGCACGTCATCGGAACGCCGTAGTCTTTTTGCGAACCGATTACGTCTTGAGCGACGCTCGGACAACGAAACGCCGGCGGGGCGCCCATGCAAACTTCTTTATTTTCCACAGCCCCGTGCTCCTTTTGCCCCGAATGGTAGTAAGGGTCGTTGACTCGGTCGACGTAAGGCGAGCGCGTAAAGTCGATTTTGTCGTAAAGCGCGGCGGCTTCAATGAAGGGGAGGAGGTTGGTCGCCCAGCCCCACATGCCGCAATAAAGACCGCCGTTCGTCGCCGGGTGACCGACGGGCCAACTATGGCAGCAAGATTCGCCGGACGAGAATTTACCGGTGTTTGCGACGCTGTCAAAGAGAGTCGCGTAGGGAGGAAGTTTTTTGTGGACGTCGTGATAGTTTTGCATCGCGAGCGCAAGTTGTTTCATATTGTTCGTGCACTGCATGCGACGCGCCGCTTCTCGAGCCGTCTGAACGGCTGGGAGAAGAAGACCGATCAGAATGCCAATAATGGCGATAACGACCAAAAGTTCGACGAGAGTAAATCCTCTCCGTCTTTTTTATGAGAAATGAACGTCATAACCAACTCCTTATATAACAATAAGATGAAGGATTAACAGTTTCTAAGTAGGCGCAGTCGACGCCGACTAAACCGAAGAGACGTCCGAAACACGGTTGTCAAAAGGTATACGTTTTGGCAAAACCGTTCTGTTTTTAATCGGACGGTACTCTCTTCGCCGCGCGTCGCCGCAACGTCGAACTCAGTTCGATAACCTTTTTGTAATCGAACGGTTCGGCGTGTTGCTTTTATTGGACGCCTATTAACGACCGGATTCGTTAGAAAAGGGTCGTTTGTTCGAAAAGTATCGTTAGGTCATACGTTTCGCAAAGAAGTGTTTACAGAACCTCTGAACAGACGGCGTTTAACAACTAAGCGCCGCCCGTAATCCAATGATTTGAGGGTTAATCCTTCGTAAAAAGAAAATAAGAAGATAGCGGGATTTGAACGTCGACGGACGAAACCGACCGTTTGCGCTAAACGCCTTACAGGCGCGCGCACAGGAGGAATCGCGTATTAAAAGCGGTCCTTTCATCGTCGTTGTTCCTCTTCAAAAAATCGTTTTCCAAACGGGGAAAAGAAGGGGAAAGCGTCCCTGACGCAAGTCGAACGTATCAAACCTCGACTCAATGATTGTAGCCTACGCAAAAATAGAAGTCAACAATTTTTAGAAAGAAGTTGTCTAATTTTTTGAAAATTTGGCACAAAAAAAGGGCTCTGACGCCAAACCGTCAAAGCCCTATCCAGCACACCCGGGG
>CAMNJU010000235.1 GCA_946541595.1 uncultured Planctomycetales bacterium | reverse complement strand
CGCGCGCCTTTGGCGTCGGCGTCGATCACTTTGCCGTCGCGTCCGACGAGAATCATTGTCGGAATAGACTTTACCGAATAGAACTTGGCGAGATCGATATATCCGGGCTTGGCTTCGACCGATTTCTTTTGCGAGAGCGTCGGCCACGGGAGCGCGTTATCGGCGACAAACTTCTGCAGGGCGGCGGGATCGGAGTCGAGACTGTATCCGAGGACCTCGAAGCCGGACTCGTGGTATTTCGCGTAGAGCGCGCGCACGTTTGGAATTTCCGCAACGCACGGACCGCACCACGTCGCCCAGAAGTCGATCAGCACGACCTTGCCGCGGTACTTGCTCCAGTCGACGGGGGTTCCGTCCAGAAAGAGCCCTTCGACGCGCATCTCCGAGCCGACGAGCTCGGCGCGGCGCCGGTCGGCGTCGTAGGTCGTCGCAAACGCGCGCAGGGTCGGATTTTCCGATTCCCAGAACCGATCGAACGCTTTGCGTTTCATCGCGCCGGCAATCTCTTTATCGACGCGGTCGAGCTGGGCGGCGCCGTAGGCAAAGAGCTGCAGATTCTCGTTCGAGGGCTCCCGCGCCGCTTTCTCGACGAGCGCCGCGCCTATTTTGCGCAGCATAACGCCGTCGCCCTTATCGGACGCCTTAACGATCGCGGCGCCGACCGACGCGATCTGCAGCGCCGCAACGCGCGTAACGTTCGGCTGCGCGGACGCTTTCTCCTCTTTCAGGAGCGTTTCGATCTCTTCGAGCGCGCCCTTCTTAACGAGCGAGTCGCAATAGAGCATAAAATTGCCCGGCGACGCGTCTTTGTCGAAATCGGCCGATTCAACGATCTTTTTATTAATCGCGACGTACGCTTCCGCGACCTCCTCCATGAGCGCGTCGTACTCTTCCCGCGTCGGCGTCTTGCCGACGTATTTGCGCACCGCCTGCTCGATCTCTTTGCGCCGGTTTTCGTAGAACGCCGCGCTCTCGCCGTCCGGAATATCCAATAAAGAAAGGACATAGAGCGCGTCCTCGTTCTCGCTTTGCGCGATCGGAACCGGCTCCGACTCCGCGGCCGACGCGTTCGCAACGGGCGGCTCGTCCGCGCACAGATTCGCGCATGGGAGACAGAAAACCGCCAACGTCAGTACAAATATAGAAATACGAAAATTCATAAATCCCCTCGCTGTTCGACGTCCGAGCGCCGCGCGTTCGGACGGTCCGTTCGTTCGCGCGCCGGCCCCGCTCCCCAGAAACGCCGGCTGCGCGTCAAAGCGCAACTTCCCGCTTTCAGGAGCGCATTATGTCAGAAACGCGCGTCGAAATCAAGAAGCGGAACGCGCAATAAGAAATAAAGAGAAATCTGCGGTTATCAAGACCGGCAAAAACAAAACCTTTTGACGCCGAGAAAAGCGCGCGGCCGAACGGCGCCGGCCGCGAAAGAGCGGCTCCCCGGCGTTGGGGAAACCGCCCTGCTGCGGAATGCAGGCGCCGTCGAAAGCGCCGGCTAACGGTCATTTGACGTCGGGAAATTGCTCTTCGAGCAGCCGCTTCAGTTCGGCGCCGCGCGCTTCCGTGCTAATGACCTTGCCGTCTTTGCCGACGAGGATCATGGTCGGAATCGATTCGACTCCATAGTAATCGGAAAGATTGACGTAATCTTTTTCGGCGGCTATGGAGAGGGTTCTGGAAGCGGTCTTCCAGGGAAGCTTGCGCTCTTCCTCGAATTTTTCAAGCGCTTCGAGGTCCCTGTCGACGCTGTATCCGAGGACTTCAAATCCGGCGTCGTGATACTTTTCATAAAGCTTCTGAACGTTCGGGATTTCGGCAAGACACGGCGGGCACCACGTCGCCCAGAAATCGACGAGTACGACCTTGCCGCGATAGGATTTCCAGTCGATTTCGGTCTTGTCGAGATAGAGCCCTTCGACGACCATCTCATTGCCGACGAGCTTCGCGAACCGGATTTTGCCCTCAAGATTCTTAAGGGCGTTCTGAACCGCCTTGTCTTCGGAATCCTTAAAGCGATCGATCAGCGCTTCGAGCTCGTCCCCCTTGCCCTGATCGGCAAGTTCTCCGCCGAAAGCGGTGACGGCGGCCCCGGCGACGGGCCCTTGCGAGAAGAGGTCTTTTTCCTTCTCTTCCCAGCTCTTGAGAGAATCGGCGAGGGCGTCGGCGTCCTTCGCGGCGGCGGCGATCGAGACGCCGATACCGGAGGCGGCGCGCGCGGCGACCGTTTTAAGCGCGTTCGATTCGGAGTCTTTGAAGCGCTTATAGAGTTCGACGAGTTCTTCGGTCTTTCCTTCTTCGGCAAGGGTCGAGACGATCGGGCTCGCGGCCTTGGCGCGCGCTTCGTCGCTGGCGTCTTCGGCGTTAAAGGTTCCTCTCCAGATCTTCTCGAGCGCGGCGTTCGCTTTGCCAAAGACGCCGACGCGGTCGTTCATATCGGGCGTCGCGGCAATGAACTTATTCATTTCGGCGCGCAGCTTTTCCTCCGCCTTGACGTAATAGTCGGCAGACTGGCCTTCTTTAATATCAAAGATCGATTCGTCGAGCGTATACTTTTCTTTCTCTTCGGCGGCTTGTCCGTCTTGCGCGAGGGCGGCCGAGTTGAATTCGGGCGCGGCGATAAACGCGGCGGCGCCGATAAGGCAGGCGCCTAAAAACGCTGGATTAAAACGCATTGTTTGTCCTTTCTGCGAACAGGTGTTCAACGGCGCGCCGAAAAACCGACGCTAGTTTCATTTAGAACTATTGTAGCGCTAAGCGCGCCGGGGACAAGAACGTCCGCGCGTTCTGATCTCTGTTATTTTTCGCTCTGCGCGTCTGGAACTTACGGTTCGCCTAGATTTAGACCGCGTTTGAAATTAGAAAAGAAAAAAACGGCAGGACGGAAAAGGGTCGAACGCCGTCTCCGTCTTGCCGCAGTCTGTCTGCCCAAAAGGGGCCGAACGTTATTTTGGCGTTTCGTTCGGTTCCTCTTCCCCTTCGTCCTCTTTGTCGTCGAGAAGTTCCTGACCGATAAAGGCAAGGCTGCCGAGAAGCACGGCCCGGTCCTGAGCGACCGCCGGAAGAAGATCGTAGTTCGGAAGTCCGGATTCCGGAACGTTCGCCTGGCCGAGCTCCGCAAGGAGCGCCGCCATTTTGATCTTTTTGCGGACCGTCTCGTCGAGCGGTTTGCCCGCCTTAAGCGCCGCGGACGCCTCGCGGTAATCGGCGACCGTAATCGACTCGACGGCGCGCGTTACGACGTCGTCGCCAATTACTTTGCGTCCTTCGAGGGCAAAGAGCCCCAATTTTGCGATTTTCTGCTTTAACGGGCTCTCTTCGGCAATTCCCGCGCCCGAATGCGGCGCGCCGCCGGCAAGTTCGGAGTCGGAAACAACCTGATCGGCGACCGTTTCTTCCGGTTCCTGCGCGGGCGTTTCCGCGGCCGGCGCTTGCGGACCGGGCTCTTCCGCGACCGTCGCGGCCGGTTCTTCAACCTGCGTCGCGGCCGGCGCGGGGGCGGGCGTCGGCGGAATAATCGCGACGCGGAAGCCGTAGTTCGTATTGCACGCGTCGGGCAGATTCGCGCCGCGATAGGCGCATCGCGCGAGCGCGGGCGCGGCGTCCCACCCCCCGCCTCTCAACACGCGGTATTCGCCAAAGAGCGCGCCGCGCGGATCCACGACCGGCTGGCCGCCGTAGGTCTCAAACCGATCCTCGCACCATTCCCAGACGTTCCCGAGCATATCGTAGAATCCCCAGCCGTTGGGCTCGAACGATCCGACCGGCGACGTCGCGCCGTACCCGTCGCTGAACGGAAACGCGCTCGTCCACTTTTGGCCCGCCGGGCCGCCGCCCGCGTCCGCCGCGTTAAGGTATTGCGCGCCCGCGGCGGGATCGTCGCCCCAGAAATATTCCGTCGTCGCGCCCGCGCGCGCCGCGTATTCCCACTGCGCCTCCGTCGGCAGGACGTAGCGCGGTTTGCCGCCGAGCGTCGGTTCGGCGGGCGCGGTCGCGTTGAGCCAGTTGACGTATGCCAGCGCGTCGTAATAGCTTACGCACACGACGGGACTCTTGCTCCCCTGTTCGAAGCCGGGCTCCTGCCAGTTCAGGCCGGGCATATCGGCCCAGACGCCGGACGGGTCGAGCGCGCGCGCCGCGTGTTTCTGCTCCGCCGTCGTCTTGTAGCCGGTCGCCTCGACGAACCGCCGGAAATCGCCGACCGTCGTCAGGCGCGTCGCGAGATAGAACGGCTGCGTCAGCGTAACGCGCCGACTGACCGACGTTTCCATCGAGCTCTGCTGGCCGCCCGGAAACTTCTTAATCAGTTCGGCGACTGGCTCGCCGTTCCCCATCATAAAGACGCCCGAACTCACGAGTTTGAACTCCTGGCCGTTGGCGCTCAGGAAGGACTCGGGCAGTTTCGACGCGGGGGCCGCGTCCGACTGCGCGCGCGCCAAGCCGGCAAACGCGCCAAGGACCGCGAACGCCGCGGCCGCAAAATAAGCGACGACTCTCTTCATCGAATAAACCTCACACTCCTTTGTGAAACGGCGGGGCGGCTTAACCTGTTACCATTCCAGAAATTCGAAAATTTCGCGCGCCATATGGTCTCTCGAGAAAAGGCGCGTCCAATCGTGAACGCCGCCGTCGGAAACCATCGCCTGCGCGCGCACGCCGTGAATGCGAAGCGTTTCGTACATCATGGCGCTCTGGCTTTGCGGAACGATCGGGTCGTTCGTGCCGTGCAGCAGGAGGGTCGGCGCGTAATTCTTATCGACGTAGAAGATCGGCGAGAACTTCTTCGCGCGCTCCTGGAGCTCCGCGTACTGTTCCGAATCTTTCTTCGACGCTTCGCGCGGCATGTCGACCGCAAGGTAAATGCAGTCGATCGACTGGTCCGCGTAACGGTCGAACGCGACCGTAAAATCGGACGGACCGTAGAAGTCAATTACGCGCTGAACCTGTCCGGAAACGTCCAGATTGTCGCCGACGTTAAAGGGCGATTTCTCGTCGGAAATACCGAGCGTCAGCGAGAGATGGCCGCCGGACGACCAGCCGCTCACGGCGAAGCGGTCGGGATCGTAGCCGTACTCCGACGCGTGCTTGCGCAGGAACCGAACGGCCGCGCGAACGTCTTCCATAGGCGCTGGAAAAGGCGCTTCGTTAATCGGACGGTGCGAGACGCTCGCGATCGCGAAGCCGCGGTCCAGCGCGCCGAACTCGTTCCACATGCCGCCGCTGCCCGGCTCGCCGCTGTACCAGCAGCCGCTGTCAAGGAAGATCAGGAGCGGCTCGCCTTTGACCGTTTTGCCGTCTTTGAGCGGAAGGAAAAGATTCAGTTTGATCTCGCGGTCGCCGACCGTCTTGTAGACGACGTCCTTAATCGCTTGGAATTTGGCGGGCTCCTGAGCGCGCGCGGGCGCCGTCCAGAGAACGGCCGCCGCGACTGCGGCCAAGAGCGTCAGAACTGGTCGGGGAGGAGAAAAAAGGTTTATGTCTGGCTCCCCGGCTCAAAAAAAAACCAGAAAAGCCCAGCACCATTTCTCCAGAAATCACG
>CAMNJU010000234.1 GCA_946541595.1 uncultured Planctomycetales bacterium | reverse complement strand
GCGATCGAATCGCTTCTCGCGGCCGTTCGCGACGGCGACGCCGACGCGCTTGAACCGGCGATTAAATATCTCGGCGAACAGACCGATCTTCGCGTCGGGCCGGAGCTGCTCGGATTCCTGTACTGCGGCGCGCCCG
Organism: uncultured Planctomycetales bacterium; assembly: GCA_946541595.1. GTDB lineage: Bacteria > Planctomycetota > Planctomycetia > Pirellulales > Thermoguttaceae > RUG369. Next base: position 5,398 of record CAMNJU010000234.1, on the reverse strand, counting down.
ACGGCGCGGCGCGTCAGGCGGCGATAACCGCGCTCGCGAAACAGTATCGAGAACTTCCGACCGAATCGGAATTCGCGCTCGAAACGTACCGCAAGGCGCTCGGCTACTTCAACCGCACGACGCTCTTTGGCAAGACGGTCGAGGGGACGACCGAACGCTGGTCGTGGAACGCGGAGAAGGGCGCGCCCGTTAAGGCGGCGGTTCCGACCGAACGCGCCTACTTAGAGGAAACGGCGTACCTCGCGCAGACCGCGTACCGCGCCGGCCAAAAGGCGGACGCCGTTCCGTCCGGCTCGCAAGAGCTCGCGATCGTCGCGACGTCGGAACTGGAACTCGCCAACAAGGGTCCCGAAGAATTCGCCGACGCGCTCGACCCGCTGCAGCAGGCGTTCCCGGAAGCGGACGCCGCCGCGCTTACGTCCGCGATTCGCTACGCGCTCGACGTCAACCGGAGCCGCGGCGCGCTCCTGGCGGTTCTCTGGCTCCGTGAAATCGGCGACGAATCGCTCGTCTATTCGTACAACGAACCGTCGGTAATCGTTCAGGCGGCGACGTGTTCCGATCGGCTCGTCCGCTTTCAGGCGATTTCCGCGATTATGAAGTGGAATCCGCAGCGCAGCTATATCGGTTCGGTGAAGGTCGGCCGCATGCTCGAATGGTTCGCGTCCTCAACCGGTTCGAGAGTCGCGGTCGTCGCGTCCCCGAAACTCGACGAATGCGGCAAGATCGGCGCACTCCTGCAGCAGCAGGGCTATCGCTATCTGCCCGCCACGACCGGCCGCGACGCGATTATCGCCGCGCAGTCGTGCGCCGACGTCGAGTTCGTGCTCGTCTCGCCGTTCATTGGCGCTCCCGACGCGCGCGTAATCGCGCAGACGCTCCGCGCCGACGCGCGCACGGCCGACGTGCCGCTCTTTGTCGCGACCTCGGAAGACGGCGAAGACACGAAGGCGAATCTGCTCGTCGGCCGCGAGCCGAACGCGTTCGTCTATCAGAAGCCGTACGATCTGCAGTCGAGCTCGATGGCGCTGCAGCGTCTTTTCGACTATACGAAGCCGAATCAGATCTCCGCGGCCGCGCGCGCGGCGCAGGGTCAGGCGGCCGCGAACGCGTTCCTGGCGCTCTCGCAGTCCCGCCCGGACGCCTACGAGTTCGACCGGCTCAACGACTTAACGCGCAAGTTCCTCGCGACGCCCGAATTCTTTGAAATTGGGCTCGAATACGCCGCGACGGTTAAGACGAACTACGCGCAGACGGCGCTCGCCGATCTGATCGGCGACACGCGCTACTCGATTGAAGACCGCCGCAAGGCGCTCGCCGCGTTCGAACGCCAGCTCGGCGCGAACGGTTCGCTCCTGCGCGGTCCCGAAGTCGGGAAGATGTACGACCGCTACAACGCCAGCGAGAAGGAAGACGCGGAAACGCAGAAAGTTCTTTCGGATATGCTCGACGTTTACGAAGCGCACACCGCTTCCAAATGACGGGCGATTTCCCGTTGCGGTTAGAACTGACGGCGGCCGGAACGGCGTTTGCGTTCCGGCGCTGTCCGCCGGGCTCGTTCTTAATGGGGAGTCCTCTCTCCGAGCCCGGCCGCGATCCTGCGGAAACGCGCCGCCGAACGCGGCTTACGCGGGAATTCTGGATATTGGAAACACAAGCGACGCAACGCATGTGGCGCGCCGTCATGGGCTCGAATCCGAGCGAACAGGTTGGCGCGCTCTTGCCTGCGGAACATGTCTCTTGGTTCGACGCTTCTGATTTTGCCGCCGCGCTCACGGAAATTTTCAAGTTTCGCTTCTGGCGTTTCGCGCTCCCGACGGAAGCGCAGTGGGAATACGCGTGCCGCGCCGGGACCGATTCTCCCTTCTACTGCGGCCGGACGCTCGACGGTTCGCTCGCCAATATCGACGACCGCGGCGGAACGACCGGGCGTTATCTCGGGCGCGCGTGCGAGGTCGGGCTCTATCCCCCGAATCCGCGGGGACTTTTCGATATGGCCGGCAACGTCTGGGAGTGGTGCGCGGACTGGCGCGCGGACTATCCCGCGGGGGACGCCGTCGATCCGACCGGGCCGGCGTCGGGCGAATTGCGCGTACTGCGCGGCGGGAGCTGGCACAGCGTTCCGAGCCGCTGCCGGTCCGCGTTCCGGCACTGCGATCCGCCGGAACATAAGCACGGCTACGTCGGATGCAGGGTCGTTCTCACGCCGAATCCGGACGCGCCTCCAGACCTCGCGGAGGCGGAATTATCTCAGGCGCCGCGCCTATAATCTCTCTTGCGCGCGTTGAAATCGGCGGTTCTTTCCGATATAATATCCGCGTCGGCTCGCCGAGCCGAGAGCAAACGTATTCTTTCCGGAAACTGCCGAACCAATGAAAATATTTTTAGGGGGCCGCGTCGAGCGCGCCGAATTTCACGAAATAGAACGGGACGTTCAGGGAATCGCGTTTCGCGCGCAGGCGGAACTCGTTGCCCGAACGCGTCTTACCGTCGATTCTGTCTTTGACCGCTTTATTGGCGAATCGTACGAGGGGCCGGAGCCGACGCTCCGTTCGCTCTACGACGTCGACGTCTTTCTGCTCTGCCGGTCCTTTCCGGACGAATTCAGCGCCGCGGACGTCGCCGCGCTGCGCCGAACCGCGCCCCTCGCTCCGATTGTCATTGTCGCGGGCGATCTTTGCGCGGGCGAAGACCGGACGGGCGAATATTTTCCGGGCGCGCGCCGGTTCTACGTCGGGTCGTGGCGGGAAGAAGGGCGGCGCGAATTTGAGCGATTTTTCGATAAGTCGGGCGCGACCGGTATTTTAGCGGACGCGCCGCTGGCGTCGCTCGTCGATCAGCTCGCGTCTGGAAAGGGGACAGACCCGCGTCCGGCGCCGCGCGGATCCGGGCGCGCGATTCTTCTCACGGACGATCCCGATATGGCGGCTTTTCTCAAAGATGCGTTTCAGGACGCGGGTTACGAGCCTCAAATTGAGAGTTTGGCGCGATTTCCGAACGACGGCGTATCGTGGGGCGAGGGCGTCGCGCGCGTTGTCGTCGACGCGGTCGATCTTTCCGATCCGAGCTTTCCGTCGAAACTCCGCGCTATTAAAGCGGCGGCTCCGGGAACTCCAATCGACTTAATCGCCTTTGCGCCGCGCGCCGACGAGCGGCTCTTTTACGAGCGGCGCGATCTCTGGGGACGCGTGCGCGTTCTGTCGTCTCCGTTCGACGTCGATTATCTGGTCAACGGAACGCGCGACGGACTTCTGTAGCGCGAAAGCGCCGCGGGGAACGCGCGTTCATTTTTGTTTTTTTCGCATAGGTCAGGTTGTGCTATGAAAGCGTTTACGTTACGTTTGGCGTTCGGCGTTCTTCTCGCCGCGTGCTTGGGGACGTGCTATGGACAGAGCGAGAGCGCCGCGATTCGACAGGGATTCGCCACGCCGCCCGCAGGCTATGGGGAGGTTCCGTTCTGGTGGTGGACGGGCGAGAAGCTCAACGTCGACCGGCTCCTCTGGCAGCTCGACGAGCTCAAAAAGAAGGGGATTTCCGGCGTTCAGGTCAATTACGCGCATCAGGACGTGGTCAACGAAAAGCAGCCGAACTGGCTCACCTATCCGAACGAGCCGGAAGTCTTGACCGACGAATGGTTTGACGTCTTTGAGAAGGTCGCCGAGCATTGCGACGAGCTCAAGATGGGCGCGGGGCTCAGCGGCTATACGCTCGACTGGCAGCATTCGCCGAACAATCTGTTCGACCGACTGATTTACAGCGACGTCGAGACCCAGAGTCGAACCCTCTATATCGGCGTTAGAAAGCGCGTCGCCGCCGGTCAGAAGTTTTCCGAAGTTCTTAACGCGGGCGACCTTGGCGATCGCGAAGACGACAAGGTCGTTCAGATTGCCGCGTATCCGATCGACGCGCAGGGGACGTTCGACGCCGCGAACGTGCTTTTACTCGACCGCGCGTCGCTCGATCAGGCGGCCGAGACCGACTGCGAAGCGATCGTCTATCGCGCGAAACGTTCCCCGCACACGCTCAATCCTCTCCATCCGGACGCGGGCAAAAAGGTCGTCGAGCGGTTCCTTAAGCCGTTTGAAGACCGCGCTAAAAAGCGCAACGCCAACGACGACGGAAAATCGACGCTCGGACTCGAATATTTCTTTCAGGACGAACTCCAGCTCGGAACCGGCGACCTCGTCTGGCACGACGACGTTCCCGACGTCTTCGCGCGGAGCAAAGGGTATTCCTACTGGACCGCCGCGCCCGCTATGTTTGGGCTGCCCGTGGGCGATTTGGCGGAAAAATACCGGCTCGATTTTATGAATATTCGAGTTAAGCTCGCCGAAGAGCGATATTTCATACCGATTTACCGCTGGCACGCCGACCGGGGCCGCATTTACGGCTGCGATCCGGGCAGCCGGGGCCGCGATCCGAGCGAATTCTGCGACTATTTCAGCGCGATTCGCTGGTATACCGCGCCGGGTCACGACACGCCCGGCGGTCGCGCCGATTTCATTAAGAATAAGGTATCCTCTTCTATTGCGCACTTTTACAACCGTCCCCGCGTCTGGCTCGAAGGGTATCACAGTTTCGGATGGGGCGCGGAGCCGAAACAGCTCTTTCAGGCGACGAACGAGAATTATCTCTACGGGGCGAATCTGCTCAATCTTCACGGGCTTTATTACACGACTTACGGCGGATACTGGGAATGGGCGCCTCCGTGCTATCATTTCCGTCAGCCGTGGTGGGAGACGTTCGGGTCGTTCCTAAAGTACTTTGAACGCCTTTCTTTCGCGCTCACGCGGGGCGTCGAGCAGACGGACGTCGTCATACTCTATCCGGTCTCGCCGTATCACGCGAATCTGGACGGGCCGCGCGCGCGCGACGTCGCGTTTGAGGCCGCGTCGCGCGTCTACGCGACGGGCCGCGACGTCCTCTTTATCGACGACGAGTCGGTCGCGCGCGCTGAAGTGCGCGACGGCAAGCTGTGCGTCGCGGGGGGCGAGCACGGCGTTCTCATTCTCCCGTCGATTAAAGGGATCCATTGGTCGACGCTCGAAAAAGCGGCAGAGCTCGTCGGTTCGGGCGGGACGGTAATCGCGCTCGACGCGCTTCCGATCGCGTCCGACCGGGCGGGCCGGAACGATCCCGAGCTCAACGCGGTTCTGAAGGATATCTTTGACTTTGATCCTTCGGAAATGTTTACCGACACGGTCAAAATGGAGACGTCGATTTCGAGAAAGCCGAACGGGGGCGTCGGGGCGTTCTTTTCGCCGTTCGAGCCCGCAATGGAACTCGACGGGTCCGATAAAATCGGCCCGGGCGGCGTTATCTCAAAGATTCGGGAATACGACGGCGGATTCGCCGGCAGGTGGGTCTGGTCGCCCGAACTCAAAAAGGACGTTTACTT
>CAMNJU010000233.1 GCA_946541595.1 uncultured Planctomycetales bacterium | reverse complement strand
GTCCGTTTGGCTGATCTCGTCAGAAACGGCGGCGAGGTTCTCTTCAAGTTCCGATTCGACTTCCGCGTTTCCGAGAGTCGACGTCGATTCCAACTCGATTGGGTAACCGTCTTCGGCGTCGTAGAGGCCATCGTCGGAAAAGCCCGGCTCTTTGACAATTTGGGAATCTTGGGCCTGTTCGGCGTCGTTTGCGGGGTCGTAATCCTCCGACTCGTCGTAAATCGCCTGCGATTCCGATTCCAGTTCCGTAACCGTATCGTTTTCTTCGAGGCGCTCGACCTCCTCAACTTCGTTTATTACGGGGTATATTGGAGTTTCATCGAGCCGGCAGTTTTCGCGCAGTTCGTTCGCCTTCATTGCCAGATATTCAAATTTCCAGCTAAAAACGTAAGACTGGCACGTAACGCGTTTCCATACGTCCGCGAGCGTGAATTTTTTACTGGCGTTGTCGCGGCCGTCGGTCACGACGGCAAAAACGACCGTTTCCGGCCGCTCGCGTTCGGGCATGGCGGCCAACTTTTCGCCGAGGGCGTCGATCGCGTGACAAATAGCGTCGTTCATTGCGCTCGCGCCTTGATTCTCAACGGCGATCGCGGCGTGCAAGGCGTCGTACGATATCTGGTTGAGGTCGAGTTCGTCGACAATCTGTTCGCAACGGTCGGAGAATTTATAGACGTCGAGACGTTTTTTCCACTCCATCCGGTTGCGCAGTCTGCCTAAAAACTCGTTGAGCGAAAACTGAACTGCGTCTTTTAGCGCGTTCATTGATTCTGAAGAGTCCAGAACTACGCAAGCATGCAGATAACCTTGTCTCATAACGTGTCCTTTGCTAATGTACAGCGTGACTGACGCGCCGCAAACGGCGTGAGGAAAAGGATGAACGCCCCAATCGTTCAGAGTATAATCTTATCCCAAAGTTTTTCCAAGCGAACTGGCGAAACTTTCATTGCGGTTCCCAATTTTTGCGCAAAGAGCGAGACGCGATACTCTTCGATCGCCCAACGGAACGTTTCGATCTCCGGCACAATAACGCCCGCGTTTTCCGCTCTTTTGCGCGCGTCCTCGTACCGAGCCCAATATTCGGCAAGCTCTTGTGTGAACTGAGCGTCGGTCTTTGCGCCTCCGTTCGACCATTTTTCAAACCGCTGCGAAATTGCCTTGAAGTAGCGCGGATATTCCCGCAGCCATTCCCACGGGGTTGCGAGATAGAATCTCGGCTCCAGTAATCTGCGCGCCTGCTCCTGCGCGTCGCGCGCGGCTGCGTCGGCAGGTCCGCCTTTTCTCTGTTCAATGGCAAGCCGCGCCGCTTGGTACTCTTCAGTGAACCGCGCGAGCCAGCCTGTGAGCTCTTGCACGGCGCCGCCGATTCGGGATTTCCCGCGCTGCGCCAGAAGGTTGTATTCCCCTTCGTCTTTTGGCAGTGAGACGATATCTAATTCCAGCGCGCGCATGCCGATCGTTTCGGCAATCGCGGCGTCTACGTCGAACTCCGGTATGGAGCGCAAGTACATGCGGATTTTTTCAATTTGAGGAATCCAGCGCGTCTGCGTCTTCAGGTCGCGCATATTTGCCAAATTGAAAAGTCTCGCGACGCCAAAGTAGGTGTGGCGCATCGCCTTGTCTTTGGAGTCAAAGAGGCGCAGCGCCAGAGTTCGCGCCTGGTCCGCGCCGGGCGAAAAATCGTTGGTAAGGAACCGCGGATCGCAGAGCGCTGGATATGCGGAAACCGTCAGCCCGTTGCGCGTAATCGAAATTGAGTTCGGGAGCGAGCCGAAGTCCCACCCGGTTAGACCGTCGCGATTCCATTTTGGGTCGACGACCGCGCCGATCGATTTATTCATTTCGACGCCAAGTCGTTCTCGCAAGACGTCCGCCTGACGGCCTTCGGCGAGCAGAGCGCCTTTGTCGTCGACCACTTTAACGTTCAGTCGTAGTTCGTTGGATATTCGGCTTTCGTCAAAATCTTCCGGGAGAGTCTGCCGGCCCGTCCGGCGGCTTACTTCGCGTGCGAGAACTTCTTCCAGCGCGCCGTTTCCGAATTGAAGTTTACCGACAATTTCGCGCGCGGTATCCGGAACGGGAACAAGCTCTCGACGAATTTCCTTCGGGAGCGTTTTAAGAAGAGCGATTATCTTTTGTTCCAAGAGCCCCGGCACGAGCCAACCTAGTCGGCGCGTATCAAGCTGACGCAAACCTTCGAGAGGCGCCACGACCGTAACTCCGTCGTCCTCCTGCCCGGGATCGAATTTGTATTCGAGCGGAAAACGCGACGCTCCGTCGACGTCGAAGGCGTCGGGAAACGCTTCTGAGGTTGATTCGTCGACGTCCTCTGCAGTGCAAAAGTCGGTAAGAGTCGCGAACAGGGCGCGCCGTTCGTCTGGCGACGCGGTTTTATGCCATTGTTTCAGCGTGGTCGCGTCGTAGACGTTGGAGGGTATGCGCGCGTCGTAAAAATCATAGATTGCGTCCATGGACTTAACGAAGTCGTATTTACGCAATTTATCTTTTAGTTTTTCCGCTTCCTCAAAGATTTTAACGTTATGTCCAAAAAAAGGAAGGGAACAGTCGAACTCCCGATTGACGAGCGCTTCGTAAATAAAAATCTGACGCGATTTTTCCGGGTCGATGGGGCCGTAGTTTACGCGCCGTTTAGGCACGACGGTAAGTCCGTAGAGCGTCGTGCGTTCGTACGCGTGAACGTAGCCCGTCTCCCGGTTCCAGAAGGGATCGCGGCGGGTTCGCACTATCAGTTTTTCTCCGATTTCCTCGATCCATTCGGGCTCTATTTTTGCGACGGTGTGCAAATAAGACCGCGACGTTTGAAGCCGTTCGGCGCCGACGATCCAAGTCGGTTTCTTTTTCAGTCCTGAACCGGGCCAGATCAGGAATTTGCCCGAATTCGTCGAAGAGTATTCCGCGCCGACTTCCGATTTGTGCGCGACGCCGTAAAGCAAGCCCGTAAGTATGGATCGGTGAATCGCGTTGTAGTCGTCCTTACGGCGATTCAGTTTGAATTTCAAATCGCCGACCATCTGAAGGAGCTGAACATAGACGTCGGACCATTCTTTCATGCGAGGGAACGACAGGAAGTTTTCGCGACACGCTTTGCGTAATTGACTTTTGGAAAGCTTTTCTTTCAGGCCGCGCCAGAAATCCCACAGTTTCAGGTAGGATAAAAAATCGGAGTTTTCGTCAAGGAATTGCGCATGTTTCGCGTCCGCTTCTTCCTGTTTTTCGCGCGGCCGTTCGCGCGGATCAAGAATTTCGAGCGCGGCGGCAATAACAAGGGTTTCCCGGAGAGCGCCTTCTTCGTTTGCCGCAAGGAGCATGCGTCCGATGCGCGGATCTAACGGCAATTTACTTAACGTCTTGCCGATTTCGGTAAGTTCGTTGTTTTCATCGACGGCGCCGAGTTCAAAGAGCGTCTTGAAGCCGTCCTCGACGGACGCGCGGCTTGGCGGATCAATGAAGGGAAATCGCGAGACGTCGCCTAAACGGAGCGCCTTCGTCTGCAGAATGACGGACGCTAAGTTTGTTCTTTGAATTTCCGGGGTCGTATAGCGCGGCCGTCCAAGATAATCGCGTTCGCTGTAGAGTCGAACGCAGACGCCGGGCCCGACGCGTCCGCAACGTCCCGCGCGCTGATCCGCCGACGCTTGAGAAATCGGTTCGATGGGGAGCCGCTGCGTTTTCGAACGCGCGGAATATCGGCTTATGCGCGCCGTTCCCGTATCAATAACATAGCGAATGCCGGGAACGGTTAGGGACGATTCCGCGACGTTGGTTGCGATGACGATCTTGCGATTGGGAATTTTACCGAATATCTTTTGCTGCTCTTCCGAAGGAAGGCGCGCGTAAAGTGGAAGAACGACCGATTTGCGCGCGGCGTCGTCGCCAGGAATCGGGCGTCCTTTGAGGAGCTTAGCCGTTTCAAAGATATCGCGTTCCGTCGGCTGAAAGATCAGAATATCGCCGCGTCCTTTTCGGGCGAGTTCGTCGACCGCGTCGAGGAGCGCCGCGTCCGCAGCGTCTTCTTCGTCGAGATCGCGCGCCCTGTTTTGCGCCGTCTGTCTCAGACCGAGTTCAAGTTCCTGCTCACGCCGCTGCTTGAGTTCGTCAATCGGGCGATAAAGAATTTCGATGGGGTAAGTTCGACCGGAGACTTCCACAACGGGCGCAGGGCCCTTTGCCGACGCAAAATGATCGGCGAAACGTTTCGCGTCGATGGTCGCCGACGTTATAATGAGCTTTAGATCGTGTCGGCGCCGAAGTATTCGCTTGAGCATGCCGAGCAGAAAGTCGACGTTAAGCGAACGTTCGTGCGCCTCGTCGACGATAACGACCTCGTACCGGTTAAAGAAACGGTCGGTCTGCGACTCCGCTAGCAAGATACCGTCTGTCATTAACTTAACGAGAGTACAGTCGGACGTTTCGTCGGTAAAGCGGATTTTATATCCGACGCTTTGCCCAAGCGGACGTTGAAGCTCGTCGGCTATGCGCTGCGCAATAGAACGCGCGGCGATTCGGCGCGGCTGCGTATGACCAATCATGCCTCTGGCGCCGAGTCCGAGCTCAAGACATATCTTAGGGAGCTGCGTAGATTTCCCCGACCCCGTTTCCCCGCATACGACGACGACCTGATTCTCGCGTATAAGCCGTTTGAGTTCGTCTTTGCGCTCTACGATAGGGAGTTCCGGATCGTAGGTTAATTTTGGAATTGACTTGCGTCTCTTTTCGACCTTTTCTATCGACAGATCGCAGTCAAGCGACAGCTCGTGCAACCGCCTTTCCCAATCTTGGAATTCCGGATCGTTTACGGTCGACGAGAGAACAGGACTGGATTTTATGCCGTCTTGTTCTCGTTTTGGACCGTCTTGAGGATTCTTACCGTCAGCCCCTCCTTCGGAACCAGGTCCTTCCCGTTTTTCAAGTTCTTTTGCCCTCTTTTTCGCGAGTCGGTCAAACTCCAGCCGCAGCTGTTCCAGACGTTTGCGCAGAGGTTCCCGGTCGAACAAAAAGACTTTGTCTAACTTCTGGCTGATCATGCGCGTCGACTCGTTCGACTGCGTCGAAAAACGAGAGCGATTTCTTGAACGGCGAAAACGATCCGAAGGCATAAAAGGCGACGTCCTTCTGCGGAGCTGCTCCGTAATAAAATGAAAGAAACGCCGGGATCGGCGTCGAAAAAAGAGGAACGCGCCGTCGGCGCAGCATGCCGACGCGCGTTCTCAAAGTGTGTCGGCGAGCTATTCGCGTACGGCTCCGTCGCCGTAAACGACGTATTTGTAGCTCGTCAAGCCGTCGACTCCGCACGGACCGCGCACGTGGAATTTATCGGTGCTGATTCCGATTTCCGCGCCAAGTCCGAACTGGCCGCCGTCGTGAAGCCGCGTGCTCGAATTGACCATGACGGCCGCGCTGTCGATTTCTGCAGTAAACTTTTGAATCGCGGCAAAATCTTTCGAGACAATCGATTCCGTATGACCGGAGCTATGCTCGTTAACGTGTTCGATCGCCTGTTCGACCGAATCTACGACTTTGACCGAAAT
>CAMNJU010000232.1 GCA_946541595.1 uncultured Planctomycetales bacterium | reverse complement strand
GCGTCGTCACCAACCCCGTCTACCGTACCGCCGTGGGACCCGCCGTCTCCTTCGATTCCGGTATCTCCGTTGGCGACGACTCGCAAGAGGAAGGCGACGACCTTTCGGAATCGATTCTCGAAACGATTGCGCTCGGCCTGATCTGAGCTGATTAGTTTCGCACGTCAAATTTGACGGATAGCGCGCCGCGCCGTGGGGTTTCCAACGGCGCGGCGTTTTTTATTGAGCCCTGAAAAAGAAAAACGCCGCGAAGCCGCCCTATTGCGGCTGCGCGGCGTTTATGACCGCCTGATTGCGGACGCCCGCGTTACGAATATGTCTTAATGATCTCAAGCGCGATCTCTAATTTCGAAACGCAGCGGTTCATCGCCTCTTTCTCTATATAGCGGTGCGCTTCCGGCTCCTCCATTTTAAGTTCACGAATGAGCAGCCATTTCGCTCGGTTGACCTGCCGAATCGACTCCATTTTCTCCTCGAGCGACAGCGTTTTCTTCTCGAAATTGCGGAGCCGCTCGCGCGCGCTTGCCATCCAGCGCAGCGCTGTCGCCATAGACTGCCCCGAGATTGGCTTCTGCATTGTGAAGACCCCATATTTCGAAGTCTTTGAGTAAATTTCTGCGCAGACTTCAGGACGCGCCAAAATGAGCGCGACCGTCGTCGGTTTCGCGCACGCGTCTATCGCCAACCGAACGCCCGTATCGTCGGGCAATGGGGAATTCACAATAACGAAATCGTACGCTCGCTCGGCGAGAATGCGCCTCGCAAACCCTATGTTCGTCGCCAGCATAACTGAATTAAAGAGCGCGCGCGGAAACAGCGACGGCAAGGCGGCGTTAAAATTATCCGCCGCCGAGACGACCAGAACGTCGTACAATCGCTCTTGAAGATCCATTTCCACGCCCTAAAAAAACCGCGTTCTATTCGTTACCGATTACAGTACAGATCCAAAATGGCGCCCGGAACGCGCCGTTGAACAAACTCGCTCGCTTGCGCCAATTTCTTAGCGCAACTCAAATCTTCTGGAAGCTTACGGTAACCCGACAGCGCGTCGGCGTCCGCTTTATACAGATTGAAATTGGCGGGCTCAGGAAGCGCAAGTTTGCGGTCCAGCCCATCAAGGCCCGCGTAAATTAAGAGCGCGAACGCAAGATACGGATTAGCCGACGGATCGGGAGAGCGCAGTTCCGCGCGCCGAAACTCGCCGTACGCGGCGGGAATTCGAATCGTCTGAGAGCGGTTCTCGCGCGACCATGATACGTAACGAGGCGCCTTATTGCGTCCAAGACGCTTGTAGGAATTCTCAGTTGGATTAAAGAACAGCGTCGCTTCCGTAACGCGCGCGAGAGCGCCAGCGATCATCTGATTAAATTCAGACTCGGTCGCGGCCGGATCGAGCGACATATTAATGTGGAAACCGTTTCCCGGCGCGTCTTCAATCGGCTTGGCGGAAAAATCCGCGTACAGACCGTTCCTTCGCGCGACGGTCCGCACGACCGACTTGAACGAGACCGCGTCGTCTGCGGCGGTCAGCGCGTCGGAAAACCGAAAATCGATTTCGTTCTGGCCGGGGCCCTGCTCATGGTGGGAACATTCCGGCCGTACGCCCATCTGCTCGAGCGTCAGACAAATCTCGCGCCGTATATTTTCGCCTTTATCTTCCGGATAAACGTCCATATACCCTGCGGAATCATAGGGGATTTTCGTCGGCGCGTCGCGTTCGTCTAATTCAAACAGATAGAACTCTAACTCAGATCCAAAGAAGAACTGGCGTCCCATGCGCCGCGCCTCTTCGATCGCCTTCTTGAGGAGAAACCGGGCGTCGTTCTCATACGCGCGCCCGTCGGGATAGGAAACGTCGCAAAACATGCGAACGACCCCGCCATGTTCCGGACGCCAAGGAAGCTGAACGAGCGTTTCCGGTTCCGGATGCAGTAAAAGATCGGACCGCGCCTCGTCTCCAAATCCGGCGATAGAAGACGCGTCAAACGAAATACCATACTCAAACGCGCGCGGAAGCTCGCTCGGCATAATCGCGATATTCTTGAGTCGCCCGAAGACGTCGCAAAAAGCGAGCCGTATGAACTTAACGTCTTCTTCCCGGACAAATGCCAACGCGTCCTCTTTCGAATATTTCATTATCTCCTCCTCTTCGAGCCTCCGTCAGTTGGCGACGTACATTCGCCGGTACGGATTCTGACTGTCGGGCGTTACGACGGTAAACGGCGCGTTCATAACCTCGTCGAGCGCCAATCCAAACTGATCGCAGTAGTCGGCCAGCAGTGTTCGGAGCTCGGCAAGATCCTCTTCGGACGCGGGCCGCGCCGTAACCTGGCTCGGAAACGGAACGGTCAATCGATCGGTTCGCAGGTACATCTTGCCTCCGTGCATACCGGTGCAAGGAAAATCGCCAACGAGCGTCTGCCCGTCCGAATCGAGCCCGAGAACGACAATAACGCCCCCAGCCTGATATTCGCCGAGAAAACTCCCCGCGCGGCCTCCGATTACGACGGCGGGCGACTTCGCTCCGTAAGCCTTCATGTGAATCCCGGCGCGATAGCCCGCGTTTCCGCGAATAAAAATGCGTCCGCCGCGCATCGCGTAGCCCGCCGCGTCTCCGACGTCGCCATGAATAACGATCGCGCCCTCGTTCATCGTGTCGCCGGTCTGATCCTGCGCGTTCGAATTCACGACAATTGACGCGCCGTTAAGATACGCGCCCAGCGCGTTGCCGGGTATCCCCTCGATCGTAATCTTTTTATCGCTCATTCCAGCCGCGATGAAACGCTGTCCGCAGCAGTGAAGAAGCGCGCATTCGCCGTCGGCGCGGCGCAGCGACTCGTTAATCGTTTTGTGATCGAGTCCTGAAACGTCTATGACCGTCATGATTCAACCGTCCTTCCCTATCTCCGCTTCCCGCGGCGCAGCCGGTACGCCTGAATCGAGTAAATCGTACCAGAAACGTCGCGCAAGTAAAGAGTCCGTTTATATTTCAACCGCGTCTCACCGTCGTATTCTCAACGTGTCGGGCTATTCTCCGGCATGAGCGATTCCGAGAATTTGCAGCTCTTTTTCCGTCATTCCAACCCCGCGCAGCATGAGTCGGTTTCCGCGAAGCGCCTCAACCGAATTGATTCCCATACCGCCCATCATCTCCATGAGCTCATGGCGCCACGCCGAGACTAAATTGACAAGTCTGCGGCTCCCGAGCTCCGGATCGAGACGTTTGACAAGTTCCGGACGCTGAGTCGCAATTCCCCAGTTGCACTTGCCCGACTGACACGTCCGGCACAGGCGGCAGCCAAGCGCAACGAGCGCGGCCGTCGCGACGTAGCACGCGTCCGCGCCGAGCGCAATCGCTTTAACGACGTCTGCGGCGCTGCGTATTGAACCTCCGACGACAAGCGACACGTTATTACGAATCCCTTCGTCGCGCAAACGCCGATCGACCGCCGCGAGCGCGAGTTCTACCGGAATTCCCACATTGTCGCGAATACGCGTCGGGGCCGCGCCCGTCCCTCCGCGAAACCCGTCGATCGCGATAACGTCCGCGCCGGCGCGCGCTATGCCGCTCGCGATCGCAGCAATATTATGAACAGCCGCCACTTTAACGATGATCGGCTTCTGATATTCCGTCGCCTCTTTGAGCGAGAAAATGAGTTGACGCAAATCCTCGATCGAATAAATATCATGATGAGGCGCGGGGGAAATAGCGTCGGTCCCTTCGGGAATCATACGCGTGCGCGACACGTCCCCGACAATCTTAGCGCCGGGCAGATGCCCGCCAATACCGGGTTTCGCGCCCTGACCCATCTTGATCTCAATAGCCGCGCCCGCGAGAAGAAAGCGTTCGTGAACTCCGAAACGCCCGGAAGCGACCTGCACGACCGTATTGGGCCCGTACTTGTAGAAATCTTCGTGAAGTCCGCCCTCGCCGGTATTGTACATAATCCCCAATTCGGTCGCGGCGCGCGCAAGCGATTCGTGCGCGTTGTAACTAATTGAACCGTAACTCATTGCGGAAAACATAATTGGAACGGCAAGTTCGATCTGCGGCTCCAGTCGAACGTCGAGCCGCCCTTGGGCGTCGCGCTTGATTCTTGCAGGCTTTTTGCCCAGAAAGACGCGCGTTTCCATCGGTTCGCGAAGCGGATCAATCGACGGATTCGTCACTTGCGACGCGTTGACAAGAATCCGATCCCAGTAGACGGGCAACCGATTCGGATTCCCCATCGACGAGAGCAGTACGCCGCCGCTGTTCGCCTGTTTGTATATCTCGCGAATCGTTTGATCCGACCAGTTCGCGTTTGAACGAAACTTACAGTCGCTCTCAACTATTTTGAGCGCGCGCGTTGGACAAAACGCAACGCAGCGCTGGCAATTTACGCACTTCGAATCGTCGGCGAGCATAACGCCGCTCTCCCCGTCAAACGAATGAACTTCGTTCGCGCACTGTCGTTCGCACAGCCGGCAGTTCGTACAGCGGCTCGCGTTCCGAACGACTTCAAATTCTGGATAGAGGAAATCGACTCCCATTAGAAAGCTCCTTCCTTAACGCGAACGACGACCGGTTCGCCTCCGGCAGGCGACCAAACGTTCTCGACGTTCTCTTCCATCGCGCGAATAGCCGACTCTTCGCTGGCGACGAAAACTTTGTCGGCTTTTTCGCCAACGACCATCGAGCGCAACTTGAGACGGTCGTTCAACGCCATAAGACCGCCGTTGAATCCCAAAACGATTGAAAAAGGGCCCGTTATGAGAAGACTCGGAAAGACGGCACGGAGATATCGGAGCCGCGCGCGTTCGTCCGCGTCGGGAAACTGCTCGATCGCGCTCCAAAAGGGCGCCGCGATTACGTTCGCCGCCTCGGTAAGCGTTAGACGCTGAACGCGAAGGAGATAGTCCATAACGTACGTTATGACTTCTGTGTCCGTCTGAAGCGTGCACTTATACCCAAACATCTCAATAAAGCGGCGGTTCGCGTCATAGGAAGATATCTCCCCGTTATGAACGACGGTATAATCCAGCAGACCAAAAGGATGCGCGCCTCCCCACCAGCCGGGCGTATTCGTCGGATAACGGCCGTGCGCAGTCCACTGGTACGCCTGATACTCCTCAAGACGGTAGAACCGGCTGACGTCTTCCGGAAAGCCGACCGCTTTGAACGCGCCCATATTCTTACCGCTCGAAAAGACGTACGCGCCGTTCATTTGCGCGTTAATCTTCATAACGGCGCGTGAAACAAACTCGTCGCCGTCGAGCTGCGCAGACTTCAATTTCGACTGCAGCGGCGCGACAAAATAACGCCAGATTATCGGCTCGTCGGTTATTTCGGGAATCTTGCGCGTCGGAATGATTTCAGACTGAACGATTTCAAATCGTTCTTTCAGGAACGCTTCGCACTCTTTGCGAACGTCGCGGCTGTCGAAAAACAGATGCAGCGCGTAAAAGTCTTTATACTCCGGATAAATACCGTACGCGGCAAAGCCGCCGCCCAAACCGTTGGATCGGTCGCGCATCGGCTTCATGGCGTTTGTAATCGCCTCGCCCGACGTC
>CAMNJU010000231.1 GCA_946541595.1 uncultured Planctomycetales bacterium | reverse complement strand
TGGCGTTTTGTTTTCTTGGAGCCGTCCTCGTCTGCGCATACGCCGGCTGCGCGCGTCGGGCAAGCGATCCGTTTGAACCCCGTCGACCGGCCATGCTGGAACGTCTCTCATTCAAAAAACAAGGGTTTGACGAAGAGGAAGAAGTTAAAGAGCGCGAAATCGTCCAAGCGCCCCCCGAGCTCGTCGCCAAGGTCGACGGACACGTAGAAGGGCTGAGACTCGATTCCCATGCCAGACGCATTCTTGTCGAGCGAAGAGTTGACGTCGCCGAAACATTTCTTGATTCTTCGTCAACCTATTCGGAATTAAAAGATCTCGCCGAGGCCCCTTCTTCCGGGTACGGGGTTGAATTGTGGAACGTCGAATTTTCCGACGCGCGGCTGGAAAGCTTTACTCCGCAGAGAATCGGTCTACTGTCCTCGACGTCGAGCTGCGCCGCGTTCGACGAAAAGGGCGACCGTCTCTTCTGGACAGAACGCGAACCCCTTCCGCCAATCTCCTCGGCAGACGCGCGTCCACTCAATTCTCAGATCGTCAGAGGCGCGGAGGTAACCGTCATTTCCCCCAACCAATCCGTGCCGAATTTCAATTCTGCGACGATAGAAAGCCCGCTGAACGTCCCGGAGGTTGATTCGCGCAATTCGTCCTTACCCCTCACTCCCAACTCCGTCCTAACAAAGCCGCTCGACAAGCCCTCTTTCCCAAACGAAGGGGACGGTTCCGAGATTCAACACATGAGGACGTCAGACGAGACGAAATCCGCAAGCTGCGTCTGGCTGTCGCCCCAAGCGCGCTGGATCGTTTGCTATAATCCCGGCGCGTCCGAATCGGACGGCGGCGACGGAACGGCGGCTCCCGATTGGGCTCTGACGCTTCTGCGCGATAAAAAACGTGTTGTGCGCTTCCCCGCCAAGGTTAAAATGACGTTCGACAACGCAACGTCAAACGAAACGATCGAGGGAAAAATTATCGACGTGCTCGACGTCTCCGATCAAGGCGATCTCGCCGCGACGCTCGTCGAGGAGCAATTCCCGGAAACCGCCTCGGAAAACGCCGACTTTTTCGTCGGTAAAGCCGGAGAAAACGGAACCCCAATAGAAACGCCCAATTTCGGAACGCTCAGTCCGAGGTACAAAATCGTCATATGGGATCTCAACGTAGCGCGAACCGTCGATCTGCAGAAAGCCAAAAAACCGCTCATGGCGATTGAAGTAACGCAAATCGCCATAAACGCGCCCGTTTCGCGAAGATTCTGTAAATTCTCTCCGTCCGGAGATCGCATAGCCGCTCGGCTTGAGCCGAAATACATTACGATTTGGCAGTCGGCGAACGGAATCCGCCGTCAGGAGCTCGAAGAGCAGCCGGACGTCGTTCACGACTTTGCTTTTGCGCCCCACAGTTCAAAATTAGCGGTAGCCGTCGGGGGCAAACATGCGCAGCTTATTCTTTGGGAAGTGAGGCGCGGAGAAAAACTGCGCGAACTCGAAGAAATCGATCCCAGCGTAACTTCGATCGACGCCGTCGCCTTTACCCAAGACGAGCGGCGCGTCTATTTCGCCAATAATTTTGGGGAAATCAAACGCTGGGATATCCTCGCGGGCAAACGAAATAAATAGCGCGCGCCGACAGTCCGAATCGCCATTCTCATTCTTGACGCGGTATTTCTCATCGACTATACTAAAAACGTTCGGCCGGTCCGCTCCATTTTTTCGGCGCGGAGTTCGGCTTTTCCATTTAGATCGACGTTGACAAAGGTCGGAGTCGAATTCATTGAGGATTTCCATGAGCAAATCTAACGCGTCTCACGAAGACGAACCCGTTCTGTTTCAGGGACGAATTTTTAAAGTTGTTGAACGCAAGCAGATAGGAAGAAGTGGCAAAACGCTGACAAGACAGGTCGTCGTCCACCCCGGCGCGGTCGGAATCGTTCCGATTCTCCCGGACGGCCGCGTCGCGCTCATCGATCAATTCCGAATTACGTTCGAACGAAATATTTATGAAATCCCCGCGGGCACGCGTGAACCTGGCGAAGATCCGATGGAAACTGCCAAGCGCGAACTCATTGAAGAAACGGGGTTCCGAGCCGACAAAATGGAGCTTCTCGTCCCCATCTATACATCCCCGGGCATTTTGCAGGAAGAGCTCGTTCTCTACCTCGCCACCGGGCTGACCGAAGGCGAAAGCGCCTTAGAAGACGGCGAACGCATTACGCTTACGCCGAAGACGTGGCTGGAAATAGACAAAATGATCGACAGCGGAGAAATCGTCGACGCAAAATCAATTGCCGGTCTGCTCCTCGCTAAACGCCGGCTCGGTCTATAATTCGCAAAAGAAGCGTTTCCGTACAGTTCCTAACCTTAACGAGAAGAGGCGCGCCATGACAGTTAAAAACTTACCCTCGCCGCAAGTCGTCCTTACGGGCTTTGCCGACGAATGCTCCAACGAAAAGACAATGGTCGAGCAATTCGCCGCCTTCGCGGCGCTTGGGCTTCAGTATTACAGCGTCCGTTTTGTCAATCTTGGAAACGGCGTAAAGAACGTAATGAAGCTGACGAACGAGGAGATTCATCAGGTTCTCAAGATTCAGAACGATTACGGTCTGAACGTCTCTTCTATCGGTTCTCCCATTGGCAAAATTAAGCTCCTCGACGTCGACGACGGTTCTAAAGACGCCTATGTTCCGTTCGACGAATATCTCCGTGAGGACGTGCGCCATGCGTGCGACGTCGCCCACATGTTCGAAACGAAACTGATTCGCGGATTCTCCTTCTATCAGCCCAAAGGGGACGACCCGGAAAAGTATATTTCCCAAGCGGTCGACCGTCTCGGAAAGATCGCGGAAATGTGCCATCGGTCCGACTTAACTTTCGGACTCGAAGTTGAAGCGAACCTCATCGGCTGCAAAGGATGGATTCTCGCGGAAATCTACCGTCAGGTCAATCCCCCCGCCATGAAGCTCATTTTCGACGCCGCAAATCTCGTCGTTCAGGGATATACGACGGCGGAAATATTCGAGCAATACGAGGCCATGAAACCAGGCCTCGGCTGGATGCACATTAAAGACTACTCCAAGACGGTCGTCGAGAACAAGGGCGGACGGCAGGACGAAGACAAAATGAAGGGCTTTGTGCCGTGCGACCAAGGCTACTCCGGTCACGAGGCAATTCTGCGAGATTTCGCAAAGATTCTCCCTTCCCTCTCCGAATACAGCCAGAATCGCGGCATCCCCGGCGTATTTCTCGATCTTGAACCTCACGTTAAGGGCGGCGGTCAGTTCGGCGGCTACAGTGGCTGCGACGGACTCGGCGTCGCGCTGCGCGCGCTTTGCAAGACGCTCGATTACGTCGGAATAGACTATCATCTGCGAGACTTCGACGATATCCGCGCCGCGCGAGGATTCTAACGTCAAAAGAGAATTCGCGACAAAAAAATCCCCGTCCAAATCTAGGCGTTTGGACGGGGTTTTTTATTGCGGTCGGTCAGCGAACGGTTCCCCGCGAGAAAAGGAGCCTCAGCGGAGCAAAGAGCCAACTTGATCCAAAGTAACCGGCCAGCTTATAGACAAGCGTCGGAATGCAAACGACGTTTGGGCGCCAGCGCCGGCGCAGGGACCGAAGCGAGACGTCTACGACGCGGTCCGCGCGCTGCCACAGAAAATTAGGAACCGTCTGCTTTATATTGGAGAAGCGCATCGTTTCAGCGTCATGAAAGCCCGTTCTGGCGAATCCCGGACAGAGCGCCTGAACGCGAACGCCAAACCGCCCAACGTCGCACTGAAGCGACTTAGAGAACGCAATGAGATACGCCTTCGTCCCCGTATAATCGGCGGCGCCCTCGCCGGAGAGAAAGCCCGCCACCGACGCCACGTTGACAATATAGCCCGCCTTGCGTTTGAGCCCCTTGGCCTTCATGGGAACGAGCGCCGCACGGCACAGACGCATAGGAGCGAGGCAGTGCGTGAGAATCATTTTTGTCTCAACGTCAAGAAAGACGTCGGGAAATTTTTGATTGCCCCCGAAACCGGCGTTATTAATCATATATGTCAAGGTCGGAATCGATTCGACACGACTTTCAACGCGCTCGACGTCGGCAAGAACTGACAGATCAGCCGCCATAATTTCAACCTCGACGCTATAATCCCGTTTAATCTCCTCCGCGACTTCGGCAAGTTTCCCTTCCCGACGCGCGACCAGAAGGAGATCGCATCCTTCCGCCGCCAATCGCTTCGCGTAGATCGCGCCGAACCCGCTGGAAGCCCCGGTAATAGCCGCAACCGCGCGTCCCTGTTCTCCTATCGCCATATAGTCCTCCCATAGAAATAAACCGCCGCCGAACCGTCGAATAGTCAAATGCCCGGCGGGATCATTCTACCGAACAGGAAAAACAACGTCAACGCTGTTTAACGTCAAATAGAGTCGCTGCATTGGCCGGAACGCCAATCAAAAGTTTTTTCGCGGCAGATTTTAAATATTAGCAAAATATACCGAGTTCTTAAAGCGCCGCCTCGCGCGTCATAGTCTGCAAGAAAAAAGGATCGGCAAATTCTCATTCCTTTATCTTCCCTTTAGGAAAATGTAATTCAATTCGTATTCGACTGATAAAAAACTTTCAGCGGCGAACCGCGCAAATAAAAAACACTGAAGGAAGGATTATTTAATAATTGCAATAACAATGTTTATTAAAACTCACCGCGATTTCCGGTCCGCCGATCATGCGCGTCTTTACCGTCGGTCTGAGTTTTCGCGACGAATCGGACGACGCCCCTGCGGCAAGGACCTCAGAAGCGCGCGAGAAGCCCTCCCGGCCGAGGGCAGCCGGCGATATTCATTGTGTTCGCGCCGTACAGACCGCCGACGTTAGCGTCGGTTATGGGAATGTTCACGTCCTTTGTCGTATTGTCCGTGTAATGGATCCGCATGGTCACGAACGCGCCCGCACCCACCGTCCCTCCGTATGGACTCCAGATCGGAGTATGGTAGTAATCCTCGCCGTTTGCGACGTAGGTAAAGGGAACGCCGCACCCGTAAGTGCAAGCAGAATCCGGAGTTTTTGTTGAACAGCACGCGCACGCGCCCAGGTTGTAAGTCGGCATATTAATGAAGATCCTCCCCGACGTAGCGCCAGCCGCTCGGCGCCGTCTGCTGCGACAGGTACGGCGAGCCTGCCGGCAGCGTGGCGCAGTTCGCCGCTTGGCGTTGATTCCGACCGCCTCCGATTTGAGCGTCGTCGTTTCCGTCACTCCCGTGAGAGCGCTTGCCGAGCTGACGGCGGCGGTTCCGGCCTATGGGGAAGCGCCTATGAGTTTAATCGTATTTGTCTTCGACTTTTGACGAACAATTAGTTTCGTTTAACTGCTGCCTGTGAGGGTAAAATCGCGCGCAAACTCTGTTTTTGTCTTTTGAACGACGACTGCAAGCTTTTTATCCTTTTCGACGGTCAATCGGACGACAAGAACTTCGGCGCCTGACGGCCCCAATTATTCGGACGCCCAGTTCAAGCTCTCGAGCCATTCCCCGTTTCCTCAAACTCCTCCGGAAAATACTCCTTCAAATCGGTGGAAATCAAAACGAGCGTCTGCCCT
>CAMNJU010000230.1 GCA_946541595.1 uncultured Planctomycetales bacterium | reverse complement strand
CAAGTTATAGATCGGGTAGACGTTGACGCCGCGTTCGGCGAATTTCGCGATAAGTTCGTCTTGCGGCGCGTGATCGAGCTCTTTGAACGGTTCGAGAAAAGACCCGAACATGGCGACGCGGGGCGCGTCTTCGGGGAACGCGATTCCTTTCTGCGCGCGGTACGCTTCGAACTCTTTGATCGACCCGCACACGCGCGCGTCGCGATAGAAATACCCGTATTCGGGCGGTTCGACCGGCTCTCCCGCGGTAAATTTCGCCTGTTTCGCGGGATCGGCGTAGATTATTTCCGACGCCTTTTCTCCGCCAAACGCGGCGACGAGCGCGGACGCGGCGGAATAGACGTTCTCTTCGCACGGAAAGAGAAAATAGCGGCGCAGTTTTTCGGCGAATTCCGGCTCGACGTTTGTCGCTTCGACGGCAAAATCGAGCGTTTGCGGATAGCCGACGGTCTTTTTCGTTTGCTGCAGCTCATGAACCCGCGCGCGGTCGGCGTCGGACGGCGCCCAGCCCATAACGCGGAAGAGAACGACGTCGAATTCGTCGAGAGGCGCCGTGAGAAAGTCTTCTTTTTTGAAGGAGTCGAGTTCGATATTCGATCCTTCGAGCGTTTCGCGCCACAGAACGGCTTCCGAATCGAACCATCCGACGAACGCGATTCGAAACGCGTTCGACGGAACTTGGTCTGCCGCTTGACGTTCCGCTTGGCCCGTGTTCGGCGCGGGCGCGTCTTTTCCCGCGTCTTTCGGCGCGCAGCCGACGGCGAGAAGTATGCACGTCAAAATGGCGGCCGCCCATGAGAGCGGTCGCCGCAATGAGACGGATCGAAACGTAGACGGCGCTTTTTGCATAAGCTTTCAGATTCTAACGCGGAAGGAGGAACCTTCCGCGCGTCGCAGGCAATTTAAGGATTAGAGGGACGGGAGCGTTTCGCCGCCGCCGATTGTCGCCATCGCGCGCCACGCGCCGAGATCGACCGTATTGGAGACGAAGCGCACGGAGCCGTCGCCCATGAGCGCGTTGACGCCGCCGGCGTGCGCGCTGCGCGCCGCGAAGAATCCGTAGTTCGAGACGTAAATATTCGGATAGATCGAGTTAGGCGCCAGAAACGCGTTGAAAAGGGACGAGTCGTATTTTCCGACGATCCAGCCTTTTCCGACGTCGCTGCGCCATTTGGGCGCGGCGTTATAGAGCGCGACGAGCTGTTCGTCGGTCGCGTCGCGCATCTGGTTGTATTTGGAGATATTCGCGGGGGAATAGTCCGCCATATAGATCGAGCGCATGACCTGATTGTTTTTGATCTGCTCATACGTGATATTCGTCAGGTCTTTTTCCCCTTTTCCGACGAGGTATTCCGACTGAACCATCGAATTGCTCGTTCCGTCGGTAAAGGATTCAAACCCCAGATTCGAGGAGAAATAGAACGCGCCGTCGGACGGGCCGCCGTCGCGCGTCGCTTCGTCGCCGGTCGACAGCTTGCTGTTCATGCGGAACGTATTCCCGGTTCCGCTTCCGACGCAGTAGACGTAGTTGTTCGTTGCGTAAACGTCGTTGATCTCGTCGGTAACGGTCTTTTCTCCGCTGTCGCTCGGGCATCGCGTTCCGGGGAACGGCGTTCTCGCGGGCGCGACGTAGACGTCGTTGAGCTGCACGCTTCGGGTCGACCCGGCGCGGTATTTATAAAGATCGACGCTCAGATCGAGCATGTAGTGGAGATTCGTCTGCTCGATATAGGGCGTGAGGTACGCGTGCGGGGAAAGGCAGGAGTTGGCCGTCGCGTTGAGGCTCGGGATCTTATTGAAGACGGAGTGATAGTTATGGAGCGCGACGCCCCACTGTTTTTCGTTATTCGTGCATTGCATGCGCCGGGCCGCTTCGCGCGCCGCCTGAACGGCGGGCAGAAGGAGCCCAATAAGGATTCCGATAATGGCGATAACGACCAGCAGTTCAACGAGCGTAAACGCGCCGTTCTTTCGGGGGGACGTTTTCATAATGAAACTCCTCGTTTGCTTTCTGGGGAAAGATAAAGGGACGAATGGATGGATATGACGGAATAGGCGCCGCTCAACGGTTCCAAGAGACATGCGCCGCATAACATTGTAAAGATTTCCTGCAAAAGTCAATTGTCTCCGGCTCTGCGGCGATTATGCGACCGCTTTTAGCGCCCACTCGGCGACTGTCTGTTCCGCGTTCGCGGTGTTCGATCCGCGTACCGCGAGCGTCTCTCCGAACGCCGCCCCTTTGCACGCGCCGGGCATGGTCTGCGGCACGCCGCCAAGTCCGCTCCCTTCGTGCGAAACGGCGTAACAGACCATTTTGCCAGAGAAATCGAGCCGTTCGAGCTGCGAATAGACCGGCATGGGATAGACGCCGCACCAGTTCGGACCGACGACAAAGACCGTTTCATATCCGTCGAGCGATTCGAGATACGATTTGAGTTCCGGACGGGCGTTCGATTTGAATTCCGCGCGCGCCTGTTCGACGCACGCGGCGTAGTCTTCGCCGTACGGTTCGACGGTCTCGATTTCAAAGACGTCTGCGCCGACCGCCTTTTGGATATATTCGGCGATCCTAGCGGCGTTTCCTTTCTCGAGCGTTTTAATTTCTCCGCTTACGTAGTTCGTTCCTTTGCGCGAATAGAATAAGACAAGACTTTTTGCCATGACCGTTTGCTTTCTTTGTTAGGTATAAAATAATAACAGTATGGAATAGAATAGGTTAAAGCGAGCGCAGCAGCGAATTGAGGGCCTTGCTCATAGCGACGGGGTACGCGTCCGGGTCGAGTATGCGCAGGATTTTGCGGTTCGTTTCGCCGTTGGCGCGGCGCCACGACGTTTTGCCCCGTTCGTCGCACGATACGTCGACGTTTTCCATTCTGTAGAGCGCGTCTTGGCCCGACTCAAATTCCGGGGTTCGGTCGACGATTTCGCCGTCGCGCGTTACCGTCTTATCGGCGAGCATGAGGAGACTTGCGGTCGACCACATGGCGCGTTCGCCCGCGAGAATTTTGGACCAGTATTCCGGTTCCGGTTTGCGGAGCGCGGCGAGCCAGTCCGCGTCGTCGGACGCCCTGTACATATAGGCGAAATATCCGGCGAGCGCGTCGGATATTCCTTCTAAGCCTTGTTCCTGCTTCATGCGGTAATAGGATCCGTATTCGCCCGGCGCAAAGACTGCGTCATGCCAGCATGGGAACCAGTAGAGCGGGCAGGGCAGGTCGAAAAGGGTCGCGTATCCGTGCGGATTGAGCGCGACGTTGTATTCGAGTTCGTCCGGATTATTGGGATTCGGAAACGCCGAGCCCGCGTTGAGATAGACGCCCGCGCAATTCTTGCGAAAAAGGTCCGGTCGACGCGCCGACGCGATCGCGACGTCGGACGCGGACCCGACGATTGAAATCCGAACGGGCGAATCCGATTTTTCGAGCGTCTCAATTATAAATTCAATCGCGGCGGAATCTTCGGGCGCGAGATTCGGGGCCTTGTCCCCGCGCGCGGCCGGGAGCGCCGCGGTTCCGACGACCGCGGGCGCGGCTTTGCGCGTCATTCGATTCAGCTGCGCGATCGCGTCAACGTCGGGCGCCCCTTTAATCGCGCCGGTCGGGCAGTCGAGAACGACGCCCCGCAGGTCGATTTCGTCCAGTTTAAATAGCGCGTAGACGGCCGCCAGATCGAAATGATCGTCCGGATCGCAGTGCGGGCGGTAGAGATCGGTCTGATGAATAACGGGCGGCGCGGTCCTATTCGGCGCGTTCGATCCCGAGCCGGCAAACGCGCGCGGCGCAAGGCTTACTGCGAGCGCGGCCAGGAGAAAAGATCGGCGCGTTGAAATCATAAACGTTTCCTTATCGGCGGCAGGGAACAGAAAAGCCGCGTTCGTATTCGGACGCGGCTTCCGTTTACGCTCATTCGAGCCAATCGAGCTTTTCGGGGAGCGGCGACCCGAGATTGACGCAGCCGTCCTCGGTTACCGCGACGATATCCTCAATGCGGACTCCGCCGTACTTCTTACTGTAGAGCCCCGGCTCGACGGACACGACGTCGCCGACGACGAGTTTCGGACCTTTGAAGTCGGTCAGCGGCGGCTCGTGAATCGAAAGCCCGAGCCCGTGGCCCGTGCCGTGCGTGAGCCGGATTTCCGTCTCCGCTTCTTCCGTACCGGGCGCGGCGTATCCGAACCCGTGTTCTTCGAGCGCTTTAATTGTGGCGCGGTGAACCGTTTCGCCGTCGACGCCGGCGCGAATCGCCGCAGTCGCGGCGGCTTTCGCCGCGCGGACCGCGTCGAGCATCTTCTGATAAATCGGCGCGATTTCTCCATGGACGACGGTGCGCGTGCAGTCGCCGTTATAGAGCGTCGTATTGTTCATGGGGAAGACGTCGATAATAATCGGCTCGCCCGTATAGAGCGGTCCTGAACCGTAATTATGGCAGTCGCCCCCGTCCTTCTTGCCCGCGACGATCGAAGGAACGTTCGTATAGCCCGCGTCCAAAAGGGTTCGGTCGATAAAGGACCGAACGTTTTCCGACGTGAGCGGCGTTCCGTCCGCCGCGATAAGCTTGCCTTCAGAGTCTGCGGTCGCGGTCGCAATGCGCACGCACGCTTTCCGAATCGCCTCTTCCGTAGCGAGCTGCGCTTCGTGAATGTACGCGAGTTCCGATTTGTCCTTCGATCGCCGTTCAAAGACGCCGCGGTCGACGTCGCATTCGCATTCGATTCCCGCCTTTTTGAGCGCGTCGACGTAGACGAGCGGCAGCGACCGATCGGAGACGACGACGTTGACTTCGGCGCGTCGGAACGCTTCGGCGACGCTTTGCGCGGTCGCGATCTCGCGGTCGCCGGAAAGCCCGCCCTCGGGCGCGAAATCGGCGGGGCATGCGACGAAGTCGGCCTTCGCCTTGGCGCGCGCGCGTTCGTTCTCGATATCGCGCAGAATGAGGAGCCGCGTCTTGCCCGGCTGGGCGCCGGAATCGGGGTTCTCGCTCGGGCGCGCTTCCGGGAACGCGCGCTCTTCGTCAAATTCAAGTACCGCGGCGGGATCGCCTACCAGAAAACGCATTTTCCAGTAGAGCGTCATATTGATATTGGGAACGCCGGCGGTAAGATATGCTTTTTTCATCGTTTGCAGTCGCTTTCTTTACTTTTCGAGCGCGTCCGGATGTTCCGCCGCGAGATGTTCCAAAACGGCCTTGGCGAGCTGTTCGCCGATCGGCTGAATGTTAGCGAGTATCCACTTGGAATCTGTTTCGTTGTCGTGGAACGCGATTTCGACCAGGCACGCGGGCATATTGGAATCGCTCGTTTCCCACATTGGCTTGCCGCCGTAGATATTGTACGATTCCTTAACGCCGCGGTTCTTGCCGGGATAAATTTCCATGAGGGCGTCGTTAACGCGTTTGGCGAACCGGTATCCTTCGGTCTCGTTTCCGTAGGGATCCTTGAACTTGTAGCAGAACGCGGTTGTGCCGCGCGCATTGCCTTTGAACGCGTTGGAATGGATTGCGAAATAGAGGTCGACGTTGAGCTCGTTGGCGCGTCGGGTATAGTCGCGAATCGACTCTTCCGGATCGTTGCGGTAGACTTTGACGCCCTGCTTTTTGA
>CAMNJU010000229.1 GCA_946541595.1 uncultured Planctomycetales bacterium | reverse complement strand
ACAAGGCTCCCCTCGACTTTCTCGACGGTCACCCCGGAATAGTTGCCGACTGCCTGACGTTCTCCAGTAAGGCGGTTAAAAATTGTCGTTTTACCGCAATTAGGATTGCCGGCTAAAGCAACTGTCAGATATGAATTCATACTTCGATCAAAATTCTTATCGTTTGCCATATTTGAACTCTGGCGCTATAACGATTCGAAAAACGCCAAACAAAACCTATAATGTTAATCCAATTATGAACGTCTGCGCGAATGAAAAAGAGTCGAATGAAACTAAGACGGCGTAAAGGATCGATCTCAACAAAAAAGGCGTCGTTCTTAAACAACGACGCCTCCCAATCCCCTCCCACGCGAGCGGAGAAACTACTCGTTCAAAAAGCCGTTCCATATTCCACTCGCAAAAAGACGCTTCAAAACGCGCTAAATTACCTCGATAGCGCTGGCAAGCTCGCGACCGAGAGCAAAACGGCTGTCGAAACATGCCAAAATCATCTCGCCGTTGCGAGAATTACGTACAACCTCGACCTCCGCGCCCGGGAAAAGGCCCAAAGCGGCTAAACGCTCTTCCAATGCGCGTTCAGTTTTCATCGAAACAATCGTACATTTTCTACCGCGTTCCGCTTTTGCAAGACTCATTTCTGCGCCCCTATACAAGGTTGCGCAACCGCGCAACCAAATGAAACTGTACTTCAAAAAGCGTCAAACTTAGACGCTACTAACAGTGTAATCGACAAAAAAGTTTTGTCAATCTAACTTTCGAAGAAAAAAAATTAATTATCGGCATAATCCTCCGTCGCGCGCCTCTTACCTCGCGGACCCCCAAGCCACGAGAATTCGCTCCCGTAATCCGCAATTACGTCATGAAAACAGAAAACAAATTGATTATAGGAAGCAGAAATACGGAAATTGGATGATTCCTTATATAAATATTTTGTTGAATTGTGTCATTTTGACGCCCCCTGTAACTCCAAAAAACGTCCCCGAATCGCACTTGCCAAAAGTTAAAGAATATTAACAATACGTTGCAATTCGCCTATTTGAAGACAAAGCTATGACTTCCGAGGAAGCCCTGAACTGTAGAAGCATTATTGAAAAATGAGTCGGCGCGCGCTCAATCACGGTTCGCTTCCTCACTCTCCAGAGAAAAACAACGCCGGCGCACTTCACGTAAAGATAACGAAAGTTTTTTCTTCCGTCATCCGTCATACTCCTCGCTATCGAAACCGCAGCACACAACCGGAAACATAGAGTTCAAATGCCAAAAAGAAAACCGTTTTAAAAGAATATTATTTATCTGTGAGAAATCAGTCAATGATACTTCGCCTTCTTCTTTCGTTCGGTCGCTAGACCCTTTATATATTGCGAACGTCTTTCCTTTTAGTACAATAACTGACAGTATTGTTAACATGTGCGCCGGTTTAATTGTGAAAACTTACAAATGCCCCGGATTAGTACGTGGCAACGCAAGGTTTATTTCACGGTTGTTCGGCTCCAAAATCAAAGAAAGGATCTCAATGAAAAAACGTCAGGTCTTTCCGATTCTTTTATCCGTTGCACTTCTGCCGGTTCTAACCTCGTTTGCAGCTGCTGCAGAGCCGATCGTGCCAAACGAAACGCCCAAATCAACCGCGTTGCGCGCGAAGGTTGTCGACTATATGCGTTCAGCGGCAAGCGTCGAATGGACGCCTAAAGAGGATATCCCATACTACAATCCAGAACATAATTTCTCCTTCAAAAAAGGGGAAACCTATTACGGTATTCCCTATACGCAATTCTCTCGCAACAACACATTGGCGTCGTTCTCAACCCAACTGAAGACGATCGACGGGGTTCAGTACTATGTTGGACCGTGCGAATACAACACATACTGGGGTTCCGACTGTTCCGCAACTGTTTCAAACGCATGGAAACAGGCAGATCCCAGTTTTCCTTCGCTTTTAACCCGGCGATTGATTCCGGACCGTCCGAAAGAAGTCGTGCCCGTCGGAAAATACGCGCTGAATTTCTACGACGACACTCGGGAAATTGTAAAGGAAAACGGCATAGACGTTATGAAAAAGGCTTATGCGCAGCTCAAACCGGGCGACGCGGTAATCCTGCACTACGAATACGACGGTCACGCGATGATGGTCATGAAGAACGAACCTGAGAACGGGCGCCTCTTCATCTCCGACCAGACGGGCTTATCGAAAGGCAAGCCCAAGGGGCGCGACGGTCATTCCACGATGCGTCTCGACTATGAATACCCCTACGACAGGCTGTTCGAGGACGCCTATATTCCAGTTGCTCTCAAAGTAATCGACGACGCGGCGCACGAAATTGAACTCTTCAACGGTAAAGATTTAGACGGCTGGGACGTTTATCTTGCCAACGAAGGCTCTCCGGAAAACCAGAACGTTTTTACTGTCCAAGACGGCGTTATCCACGTCAGTGGCGAAAAATTCGGCGGGATAATGACGAAACAGGAATACTCTAACTACCGTCTTACCGTCGAATTCAAGTGGGGCGAAAAAACCTGGGGGACTAAAAAAGATAAGGCCCGGGATTCTGGTATTCTTATCCATTCTTTTGGACCTCAAAACGGGTTTGGCGGAGTGTGGGCAAAGTCCGTCGAAGCCAATCTTGTTGAAGGGGGCGTAGGAGACTTCTGGATCGTCGGTCTGGAAAACGACGGCGTCGCCGGAACGTGCGACGTGACTGAACGAGACGGGAAGTACGTCTTCGATCCTGAAAACGGAAAGCCGGTCGAATTCAAGTCAAATGAGTCCGGCTGCTTCCAGTGGTACGGTCGATCGCCGGATTGGCAGGACGTCAAAGGGTTCCGCGGACCTATCGATCCTGTGAAGACAGACGACTGGAATAAAGTCGAAATTTACGCTGTCGGAGACGAGATGCAGATTTACGTAAACGGCAAGTTTGTCAATCGCGTTTACGGTCTAAAGCAGACGTGCGGCAAGATTCAGCTGCAGTCGGAAGGCGCGGAAATCTTCTTCCGTCGAGTTACGCTAAGACCGTGGGACGAATCGCTTGATTGAGCGCTGAACCCACGTACTCCTTTTCGCTAAGCCGAATTTGAACGCAAATTCGTAATGAATAAGAGAACGCCTTTCAATACTCTATAGAGTATTGAAAGGCGTTCTTTTTACTGCCGCGCTTACAGACAAACGTTATTTAGAAAGTAAGCGTTCTAACTCGTCTGTCAATCTCTCGAAACGATTCATTGCAGCCTGAATCGGCTCAGGCTTCTTCATATCGACGCCGGCATGCCGTAAGATATCAAGAGGAGTTTCTGAGCAACCGGCTTTCAAGAAACCAAGATAATCGTCCCGTTCTCTGGCTCCGCCGGCAAGAACGCGGTCTGCAAGTGAAATCGCGGCGGAAAGTCCCGTCGCATACTTATAGACGTAGTATCCCCGGTAGAAGTGCGGAATACGGAGACATTCCAATTCAAGCAAATCGTCAACCGCAAAGTTAGGGCCGAAGTACTCGTCAAGAATTTCCCGGTAAATTTTACGGAACGTCGCGGCAGAGAGTTGCTGATTATTCTCGGCAAGCTCATGCGTTTTGAATTCAAATTCAGAAAACATCGTCTGACGAAAGATAGTCGCGCGCATCGAATCTAACTCGCGGTTAATGATCCAAGCGCGCATTTTATCGTCGTCCGCATTGTCCAGCAAATACCGCGCCAGCAGCTGTTCGTTAAAAGTACTGGCTATTTCCGCAAGAAAGATAACATAATCATAGTAGTGGTACGGCTGAGTCTTTGCCGAATACCAACTGTGCATCGAATGTCCGCCTTCGTGCGCCAGAGTAAAAACGCTTTCAATCAAAGACGGTTTGAAATTCGTCATGATATAAGGGGGAGCTTCAAAACATGGGAAACTAAACGCCCCGCTCTCCTTGTTTTGATTCTCATAACGATCGACCCAACGGTCGACCGTAAGACCTTTAACAAGCGTCGAAACATACTCTTCGCCAAGTGGAGCCAAGGCTTTTCCAATAACCTCGACTGCTTGTTCCCAGGTGTAGTTGACGCTAATGTCGGAAAGAATCGGAACATATACGTCGTAAAAATGAACGTCGTCAAGCTTCATCAATTTACGGCGTAATTCGTAGTAACGGTAGAGAGCCGGGAGCGCGCCGCGCACGACGCTGAGGAGGTTGCGGTAAACCTGTTCCGGCACTTCTTCTACAAACATGGAAGCGTTGAGAGCGCTGGAAAAGCCGCGCGCTTTGGCAAAAAAGACGTCCTTACGAATCGAACCTTCGAGCAAGGAAGCGAACGTATTTTGACGCGCCTCATATTCTGAGTACAGATTTTCAAAAGCCGCCCTGCGCGCCGCGCGATCGGGCGAGTGTAAAAAGACCTGAAAAGTTTCTAACGTCAGGGGGCGCTCTTCGCCCGACTCGTCTTTGACTGATTTGAACTTCGTCTCCGCGTCGTTCAAAAAGCGAAACGCTTTCGACGGAACGTCCGCAAAATCCGCCATCGACGCTATCAAACGTTCCTCTTTGTCGGATAGAGAATGCGGTCTGAAACGAAGAATACGTTCCAAGTACAGCTTCCATGGCGCTAAACGTTCGTCGCTGAGAAGCTCTTCCCATTTTTCCTCGGATAAACTCAAAAGTTCAGGCCGAAAGAAGCTTAACTCCTCTGTCGCTCTGTTTGCTACAAGGTAAAACGCATTCTTCATTTCCTGATACTTTGTGTTCGCAAGGTCTTCCGTCGATTTTAGGAACACATACGCCCCGAGACGCTCGCCTTTCTTATCCAATTCTTCTTCGTAGTTCAGAAATTCATACAACGCGTCCGCGTTGTTCAACCGGCCTCGATACGTTGGAATTGTTCCCGTCAACTTCTTCCACAAGTCAAAATCGCGATTCCAATCTTCGTCAGTTTGGTAGAGTCGCGTTAGATCCCAAGTATCGCCGACTGGCACGTCGCCGCGCTTTCTAAGTTCTGAATCCATTAATCAAAAATCCTCTGTAAAACTACCGTAGTAAACCTAGCGTCTCGAAAACCGAAAACAACTCATTATCTGAAAAACGACATATAAAAACCGGGTTCTGTCTAGTGTATTCTTCGTTCGCAGACGCTATATGCAACCGTCGACGCATACGAAGTCGACTTTTCTGCGGGAAATTGCGCGCGACGTCTATAAATCTACCGCGTATACCTGCGCTTGTCAACAATTACAGCGCTGATTATGTCAAACGCTTTAAGAAAGCGTTGTGCGAAATGAAGACCTTTTTTGACTAACCCTTGGAAAGAAAACAGTTGAAACGCATTAGACAGAATCAAAGAAGAGGATTCCGTTAAATTAAATACAAACGATATTTCTTGTAAAACAAGACCTTCGAACTTGTAACCTTCGAAGATCGTTATGAATATCAAAGACGCCGCCGTCCCAAATATGAATAAAACGCAAAAAAGTTCCCGAAACATCGTAAAATTCTATCTATCTTTTCTATTCTACCAAAATATACCAGATTTAACGCCTCCAAATACACAATTTAGAATTATACCATCAGTTTTTATAATATTGTTTCTCCAAAAACCTGCTTTCGACTGTCGTCTTTGAAAAATTTTTTACCACAGA
>CAMNJU010000228.1 GCA_946541595.1 uncultured Planctomycetales bacterium | reverse complement strand
CCCGTATCTTCCGGAAGTCCGATCCTCGGATGAATTGTAAAGCCGTACACTCCGTGATTCTCAAAGTCGGCAATTTGAGACGCGATTTTTTCCTTAGTCAGATCGTCGTTCCAGAACCAGAAAGGCATAAGCGTAAACTCACGCGGAGGATTCTGAAATTCGCGTTCCAACCGTTCCAAATCAAAACGGTCGTCCGTGCCTTGCGACAACGAATATCTCAAAAAGAAGAACGTAGAAACACAAAAGAACACGGCAATTGCAACGCCGCGTATGCATCTTTTGACCTTTGAGTCGTAAATATACATTTCAACCTCTGTACTATCTGGAAGATCTGAGAAGCTTGATCTCTTTCAGCGTCTTCGCCTCGTCCTTATTCTTGTAGAAATCGTCCAGCGGATAACATCCGGAAATGAGACCGGCACGCGGGCCGTTCGTACAGTCGCCAAAAGTGCGGCATATCGACTTCTTATCGAGCGTCTTTCCAGCAAGATAATCAGCTGGCAAAGTAGGATACGAAAGCATTGAACGCCCGAGCCCAACAGCGTCGGCGCCGCCTGTTTCTAAAACCCATTCGCCGACAAGCGGAATAAACTCCTGAAGATAAGTATAACCTGACCCAATGACGAACAAATCAGGCCGACGCTCTTTGAGCTTCCGAACCGTCCTAATTTGTCGCGCAACTCCAAGCAGAGGCTCTTCTGGCGGCATATATCCGTCGGCTACGGCGTACGCGGCCGGTCGCTGAGTATGCGGATTGTAGTAGGGACTGCCAAAGGTCGAACCGATCATCGAAATTCCAAGCTCGTCCAATAATCCGACAAACTGCATAAGTTCCTTCATGTCGGGATCAACGTCAAGCCCTGAACCGTCCCCATTAAACGCGTATGGATAGCGTCCCCCGGTCCATTCCATCGGCTTCCCAAAACCGTCCGGCCCTTTCTCAAACGGGAGAAGGTCGCCCAAACTTAATCGAACGCCAATGTCAAGCGCGGGCGCGCTCTTCTTAATTCCCTCGACAATCTCTCGGAAAAAACGCGTACGGTTTTCAAAGGAGCCGCCATATTTGCCGGGTCTGTCGTATGCGGTCAAAAATTCATGTCCAAGATAGCCGTGAGCGCACTTTACGTCGACGAAATCAAAACCTGCCTCTTGCGCTAATTTTCCAGCTTCAAGGAAACACGCTACTATCTCTTCAACTTCGGCGTCGGTCAATACGTTCTCAGGTCCGCAGTGAAATTTCTTATCAAGCAGCGGATGTTCGTAAGCAGTGTGAGAATTTAATCTTTTATCGTCAGGCGTTTTGACAAAACGACCCGAATGTGTCAACTGCAAACCGATATAGGGAATACAGTCGAAACCGAAACGGTCACGCGCGCGAGCGACCGTTTCTTCACGAAGCTTCGCAATTTCTCCGACCGTCTCTTTAGTAATAGTCATCTGTCGTGCGTTCGCTTTCGCAGACGGCATTACAGCAACGGCCTCGCAACCGAAAAATACAGACGCGCCGCTTTCAGCAAATCGCAACCACCGCCGACGCGCAAGTTCGCTGGGCGCGCCGTTAGGAAGACAGTCCCAACCTTCCATGGGTAAAATTGCCCACCTATTCGAAAAAGTCCGTTTGACTCCGGTAATTTTACTCTCGTAAAGGTAAGGTTTTGCAAAAGCTGAGTCGTCTCCGACTCGCGGTTCGTCCGCCAAATCAAAGTCAGCGCCAATTTTCTTTAAATACGTACGAAATTCTTGAGCGCTTTTAAACGTCGGTATCTTCTTAAATTCTGCCATAGTTACCTTCTCTCCTGCATCTTATGAAAACAACCTTAAAACGAATTCAAACCGTTGTTGCTACGAAAATTTCTACGGAGTCTCTCCGAAAATTACGCCTTCCCGATAATCGCGCCATACGTTTTCAAACCATTCGTCAGTCTCTGGAATAGGTTTGGCGTCCCGCCAAAACGAATTTGTTGTTAATTCGCCGTTTGACGGGAGATCCGCAACATGAGTATAAATAATTTTATTATGGAAACTGACGTTTTCGTCTTGCATCTTCCAATCAGTCGGGAATTTCGAAGATATGGTCTTCCCATCCGGACTTAGGATAAGGGCGGAACCTCGCGAACCGACCCTGGAAAGGATACAAATCAGAATGGCGTCCATATACGTAATTTGCGAAACAGCGAGCTGAACGTTTCTCAAAGTTTCTACGTCGTCGGAATCGAAACGCACTCTGTCGTCAAGAGAAGGAGTATCAACATGACAAGAGAACGTTAAGCGCGCAAACTGTTTACGGGCTTGCGATGCGGCTTCAGTTAAAACAGATCGAGAACGAAAAACGCCCGCGCTTTCGCTCATTCTCCTTTTTAATTCTGCGCGTTCTTTACGCCAATCGTTGCCGACTTGTTTAGCGCACGCCGAAATCTTCATTAAACAAACAACTTCTGCAACGTCGTCCACAAAGGAACGCAAGTCGCCGCGTGACAAATTCAATCTTTTTACATATTCGTCTAACGTATAAACCGCGTCGGAATCTGAGCTCTTTTCTTCAAAACGTTCGGTTTTCTCCAAACGATATTCATATCCAATCCGTTCGGCTGCACGGAAGGCTCCAACTTGTCCCGCGTTGAGAGCTGATCCGCCGGGCCGCCCAACGCCGTGAGTTCCAGCGACTTCTCCGATAGGATAGAGCCCTTCGATATTTAGCGAACGCCACCAGCAATCAACCGCAAGTCCGCCGTTGTTATGCTGAGCGCATAGCCCTATTTCTAACGGCTCCGACGCTAAATCAATTCCCCAATCGCGATAAAGTTCGATCGCGTTTGGATTCATCTTCTGCAACCTATCGAAAGGAAGCGTTAAAAGCGCGTCGGAATTACGGAGATAGTCGAACGCTTCTTTGGGAAGAAGATCAAAGTTGAATCCCCGAGGATTATCGCGATAATCGAGAAAAACACGCCGTCCCTTAATCGCTGTTTCATAAAAGACGCACAAATCTATAAAAGACGATCCGACAACGGCTTTACGCACGTCGAACGGCCACTGATATCCTTTTAAAAAGACGCGGCCAAATAAATCGCCGAGATCGTCAAAATAATCGAATAAAAACTCGCAAGGATTAGAAACCCCGTCCTGTTCGGTCGAAACAAATTTAGGAATCGCTTGCATAAACGTTCCAGAGACGTTCCAGCGAAACTCTTTTGGACGCGCGGCGTTAGGGACTCGTACGTTCCGATTTGTAACGTCGGTAAACGAAGCCATGCCAAACTGACTCTCAGGCAATCCTTTAGCTAACGCGCCTATTTGCAAAGCCAGTCCTATGGCGCCTGTATGAACTTCAGGATAGACGCTCGTTTTATAAAGTCCGCCGGGCCCGCCTACTGCAAAAACGACGTTTTTAACCCGGTAAAGCCAGGGCTCGCCGTCAGAATCTATTGCAATTACGCCTGTAACTCTCTTCCGAGGAACGCCCTTTTCTGTGCCAATCTCTTTTGCTACTAATCGAACGGCTGTCTGACCTTCATAAACAGGTATCTTCCTGCGTTTAACTTCGCGAATTAAAGCAAGACACATTTCACGGGACGTGTAGGGGCCGCAGCTCGTGGCGCGTTTCGCGGGATCGTGATCTGTCTTGTATCCGGCATACTGACCGTAAGAATCGTGTGGAAAAGGAACGCCAAGATTGACAAGATGAAAGAATGCGCGCGTCGAGACGGACGCCTCAACCAAAGCCAAATCGCCGTCGGCGCCTCCCATCGTAAGGTACGTTTCCGCAAGGGCGCGCGGCGAATCGGGCGTAGCGCCGCACATACCCAATTTATAGTACGTTTGCTTATCGCTCCCTGTATTAATAGACGTTCCCTTGTCGAGTCCTTCTGTCAATATGACGACGTCGTCTACGCCTTCTGAATCAAGGCGAACGGCGGCGGCAAGCCCAGCGGCCCCGCTCCCTAAGACAAGCGTATGAACTTGTTTAATCTTCATGACGTCTGCTTCGCAATCTTTCAATTAAAGTCGGGGAATCTCCATGCCGCCGCCCACGTTGATTACCTGACCGGTTGAATACGGAAAATCTCCGCGCAAAAGGGACGCTACCGCTCTCCCTACGTCTTCGGGATATCCCCAACGCGGCTGGAGAGTGAGCCCTTCAGCGATCAGTTTATCGTACTTCGCGGTCACGGCAGACGTCATATCCGTCTTAATAATTCCGGGACGAATTTCATAAACGGGTATTCCAAACTCTGCAAGCCGCACGGCCCAAAGCATTGTGGCCATTGCAACTCCGGCTTTTGAGAGACAGTATTCTCCTCGGCTGACGCTGGGAACGGTCGCAGAAACGGAGCAGATATTGACAATCGCAGCGTTAAAGTCTTGGTTCTTTTTCTTCTGTTCAGCCATATAGTTAGCAACAAGCTGAGTCAGGAAGTACGGTCCTTTAAGATTGATGTTCAGAACGCGGTCAAAACTTTCCTCTGTCGCCTCCATAATATCGGCGCGAACAAGCGGCGCGACGCCAGCGTTGTTTGTTAACGCGTTGAGCTCTCCGAACTCTCCCAGGACTTTTTCGAATGTCGCAACCCGATCGTCTCTATTTGAAACGTCACATTGCGTATAAAGAGCGCGGACATTATATCTGTCTTCGATCTCGGCGCACCGCGCTTTCATAAGCTCTGGATCTGTACGACCGCAAAACGCAACGTTCCAAGACTCGGCTGCTAACGCGTCGACTATGCCGGCGCCAATTCCGCGTCCCCCGCCTGTAACAAGTACGTTTTTCATAGACTCACCCGTTCCTCACAAACAAAATAATCAGCGTCGTTGACGACTCTCTTCAAAGCGGCGACCCGCTCTCGCTATGATGATACAATGCCGTTAACTCGAATTCAAGAATAAGGGAAAAACGCAAACTAACAAAAAAAGCCGTTACGGAAGAGCATTTTTTTCCGCAAGCAGCTGCAACCAAAGACGTTCATATTTCTGAGTCGTACGTTCTACGGTAAATTCAGCTAAAACGCGTTCTTGATTCCTATGTCCTAAAGTATTTCTCAGCATGTTGTCGGACATAAGTTTACGCGCCTTTTCAGACCATTGTTGAACGTCTCCCCAAGGACAAATTTGTTCCTTTGCCGAATTGCCCAATATCTCGGCGACGCCTTCGACGTCTGCGCATAATACCGGCTTACCCAGCGCTGCAGCTTCAAGAAGAGCGTTAGGCATCCCCTCCCAACGTGACGGAAGAAGAAAAATCTCCGACTCAGCTATAAGTTCGGACGCGTCAGAACGCCATCCAGCAAAGTAAACGTCGTCTTCAAGGCCTAAAGAACGACAGATTCGAGTCAAATTTTCACGTTCCTCGCCGTCCCCAACAACCCAAAGTTCCCATTCCTTGGCTTTCTCACGATCAAGCCAATTCCTCATGTTCGCCAACAGCCAGTCAAATCCCTTTTGTTGGGCTAACCGTCCCACGGCAATTATTCTTTTCCGCCGGCCAAACGTAGTGGGCGGAGTAAGATTCGCTCGAGTTTCCTCTAACTTGACAGCGCCGAAACCTGCCGTAACGACTCGCGTCCTTCCGGCCAATTCGCAAACTTGAACTCCGTTTGGAATAGAAAAAACACGGCTGCTCTGAATACGACCCTCAGTTTGTGTAAAC